>JAFYUJ010000062.1 GCA_017558555.1 Akkermansia sp. | reverse complement strand
TGGGACAAAGCTTCATCGCCAGAGCAAATTGATGACTTCAATATGAAGTGGCTCTCTTTGTGCCGGGAAAAACTAAAAGACAATGGTACAATCTGGATTTCCGGAACGTATCACAATGTCTTTAGCGTGGCTAATACGCTGAAAGCTCTGGGCTTCAAGATTTTGAATGTGGTGACATGGGTTAAGACGAATCCTCCCCCCAACATATCTTGTCGCTTCTTCACTTATTCTTCAGAGTTCGTGATTTGGGCTCGGAAATGTCCCAAGAAGCCTCATTATTTTAACTATGAGCTGATGAAGAAGTTGAATGGGAACAAGCAGATGCCGGACGTTTGGCACCTGCCGGCCATTGCGCGTTGGGAAAAATCCTGCGGGAAGCATCCCACTCAGAAGCCCTTATCGTTGCTTTCTCGCATCATTTTAGCTTCTGTTCCTGAGAATGGCTGGATTCTCGACCCGTTCTGCGGAAGTGGTACAACGGGCATCGCCGCTTCGCTGTTGAGCCGCCGTTCCCTTGGAATAGAAATGGAAGATAATTTCCTGGAAATGGCCAAAGCCAGACGCGAAGAATTGGATGCTCCAGATGTCCGCCGACTGTATGCTTCGAAGATAAGAGATTTGGCGTTGCTTCAGTAAGTTACACTCCTGCACCAAAGCTTTTCGAGAACCTACGCAATCCCTCTTCATCCCAGAGGGTAAAACTGTTTAGGGCAGGGAATCTTAATTCCATTCCATTTGGTGGAGCTGTATGGCTTTGTTGAAAGCAATGATTAGAAACAGACTTCATGTCATCGTATGCTTCTCCGTCAATAATTTGAGGGATGCCTGGTTGCTCCCAGCAAGGTTCGAAGCAAAATCCTTCAATCAAATCTGCTGCTTTTTCTTCACCCATATGATCAGCCAAAACATCGAAAGCACAGTATTTCCCCATGCGTATGTCTTGGCAAAATTCGAAAGGCCCATCAGCTTCTTCTTCTCGCACTTTTTCAATCGAAATCAATTCTCCGTCCTTATATAGGGCCAACATCATGTATCGACATTCATGCTCAATGCCGCATTCAAAGTTTTTGAGGCAGTAGTGGTATTTCATCTTTCTTACTTTGTGGACATTGTTGAAATGGTTATTCTACATTAGAGGAATTGATGGCTCTATATTATCTTGATTGTGAGAAAATGTAAAGAATGAGGTTCTATTTTAATGGATAAAAATTACTACAAAAGTGGATTTTGGCTTGCAAAGCTTGATGTTTGTGGATAGTATTCCATATATGCCATCCTTGTCTGAAATAGAAGAGTGGAGAGTAAAGCATTCCGTCACCCGTAAGCAGCTGGCAGAAATGTTGCATGTGAACTACAAGGCTCTGTGTCCTGTATTAGCTGGTACTCGTCCTCTCTCCCCACAACTTGCGGCGCGCATTGAAGAACTCATGGAACAGTATTCTGGAGGATTGCGTATCACTTTGCCCAGCGAGCTTGTGCCGGTGCTTACAACATGGGCAAGTACGGCAAAACTATCTGTAGATGAATTAGTTGAAAAACTCCTTTTTGATGCTCTCAAAATGAAGAAATGAAACAATCATGTTATTCCGTGTTGCAGTTCACTGAATGTTGTCTTTTTTGGGGGGAGCAATAATCCTCTTTTTATTGCTGCATCATAGAATTCTCTGGTCGAGCAATTCCATTCATCCACGGTATTGACGTCAGTATCCTTAAACCTATCCGATTTGATGCATTTCCTTATAGTGTCTTTTTGAGCTTTAACAACTTTTACGTTTCCAAGTTTGAGGGGCTTCAATAAATTTTGAGCTTCCCTCGTATTGTGTTGGCATGAAGTACCGATTATAACACCACTAATATATTTGACAATATCTGCATAGTATAGATTTCCAGCCCCCTCTGATGGTGAATCAGGCTTAACAAAAAGTTTAAATTCGTTTTCATATTTCCAGTCGTCCGCTTTGTATATCATAGCTTCATAAATCGCTTTTATGAATCTGTCTTTGAGAGGTATGTTGCTATCGTAACTAATGGCCGGGGAGTTGTTAGAATAAATCATTTTAGCAAAAATGCATTCGCCAAACATAAAGGAAGTGACATTTGATTCTAAATGAAAGACCTCTTTTACTGAATCCTTCGGAGTCCTCTTTAATGGGAGCGAAAAGGCTATACAAACGCCTGTATGGTTTTTTGCATAATGCGCCCACATGGGCGGCGATGACATCTTGGTACTCAGGCTGATGCTGGTAAAGGTTACATTATTTCGGTATTTATCCCATTTCTTTTTTTCAGATGTACTCTCAAAAGGTGGAATAAATTCAAAAGGATCATTGCTATATCCAAGCCTTGACAGTTTGAATTTTCGTGTTTCACAAATTTTAACGAAATTTTCCCATGAAGTATAATGGTAAAAAGTGAAACTTTTTTGCTTCTTCATGGAATCTTCAAAAAAATTCCCCAGTGCCGAATTTTTAACTTCTTCAACATGAGCTCGTTGTTCAGGCGTTAGCTCCCCTTTAATGTTAGGAGTTTTGTCATTTATTAGTCGATACGGTGTTTGCGCCATAAGAAGTACTTTCAAATTGAAAGCAGCGGAGGGAAACCCTCCGCTGCTAATTTTGCGCCCGAGCGGGCGCGGGTTATGAGTAAAACAATGTGGGGTAGGGGGCAGATTACATCATGCCGCCCATGGCATCAGCGCCACCGTGGCCGCCGCAGGAGCAACCCTTCTTCTCGGGGAGGTCCGTGATGAGGCATTCGGTGGTGAGCATGAGGCCGGCGATGGAAGCGGCGTTCTGCAGAGCAGAGCGGGTGACCTTGGTGGGGTCGACCACGCCGGAGGTGAGGAGATCCTCGTAGGCGTCGGTGACGACGTTGTAGCCCATGGTGGGGGATTCGAGGCCCTTGACCTTCTCGACGATGAGAGCGGCTTCGCGGCCGGCGTTGTTGACGAGCTGGCGGAGGGGAGCCTCCACAGCGCGGTATACGATGGCAGCGCCGGTGGCTTCATCGCCGGTGAGGGAGAGACCGCAAACGGCCTTCTGGGCGCGGATGAGGGCCACACCACCGCCGGGAACGATACCTTCTTCCACAGCAGCGCGGGTAGCGTGCAGGGCGTCGTCCACGCGGTCCTTCTTTTCCTTCATTTCGGTTTCAGTAGCAGCGCCCACCTTGATGACGGCTACACCGCCGGCGAGCTTGGCCAGGCGTTCCTGGAGCTTCTCGCGGTCATAGTCGGAGGTGGTGTCAGCAATCTGCTTGCGAATCTGGGAAACGCGGGCGGAGATGTCTGCGGAGCTGCCGGCACCCTGGATGATGACGGTGGTGTCCTTGGTGACGACGACGCGCTTAGCGATGCCGAGCTGGTCGACCTCCACGTTTTCGAGCTTGAGGCCGAGGTCCTCGGAGATGCACTGGCCACCGGTGAGGATGGCGATATCCTGGAGCATGGCCTTGCGGCGGTCGCCGAAGCCGGGGGCCTTGACGGCACAGACGTTGAGGGTACCGCGGAGGCGGTTCACCACGAGGGCAGCGAGGGCTTCGCCTTCGATGTCTTCTGCGATGATGAGGAAGGGCTTGCCGGACTTGGCCACCTTTTCGAGGACGGGGAGGAAATCCTTGAGGTTGGAAATCTTCTTCTCGAAGATGAGGATGTAGGGGCTTTCGAGCACGGCTTCCATGGAGTCGGCGTTGGTGACGAAGTAGGGGGAGAGGTAGCCCTTGTCGAACTGCATGCCTTCCACAACGTCGAGGCTTGTGTCGATGCCCTTGGCTTCTTCCACGGTGATGGTGCCTTCCTTGCCCACTTTGTCCATGGCCTCGGCGATGATGTCACCGATTTCGGAGTCCCAGTTGGCGGAGACGGTGGCGACCTGAGCGATTTCCTTGGAGGAATCGACGGGCTTGGAGATGTTCTTGAGTTCTTCCACGATAGCGGCGGCAGCCTTGTTGATGCCGCGCTGCAGGGAGATGGGGTTGGCACCGGCGGTCACGTTGCGGAGGCCTTCGCGGTAGATGGCTTCGGCCAGCACGGTGGCGGTGGTGGTGCCGTCGCCGGCGATGTCGTTGGTCTTGCTGGAGACCTCGCGCACGAGCTGGGCGCCCATGTTTTCATAGGGGTCTTCGAGCTCGATTTCCTTGGCGACGGTCACGCCGTCCTTGGTGATGTTGGGGGAGCCGAACTTCTTGTCGATGACGACATTGCGGCCGGCAGGCCCGAGGGTGCTCTTGACAGCCTTGGCGATTTTGGTTACGCCGTTGAGGAGGCTCTGGCGAGCTGTTTCGTCGAATGAAAGTTGCTTAGCCATGGTATAAAGGGATTAAGGATTAGGGAATAAGGATTAAGGGAGGGATTAGTCGATGATGGCGAGGATATCGCTCTCGTTGAGGATGGTGTAGGTGGTGCCGTTTACGGTGACCTCGGTGCCGCCGTACTTGGTGATGAGCACCTTGTCATTCACAGCCACGTTGAAGGGGATTTCCTTGCCGTCCTTATCGCGGCCACCGGTGCCGATGGCACGCACGATAGCTTCCTGGGGCTTTTCCTTGGCGGTATCCGGCAGGAAGAGGCCGCCAGCTGTTTTGGTTTCTGCTTCTACACGCTCTACGAGCACGCGCTGTCCTAATGGTTTGATCATGGTATATGTATGTGTTTTATTGGTTAAAGGGGTGGGGAGGCAAGGGGGATACCCTCGCCTCCCTTGGGGATGAGATTTAGTCTTCGTCGACCACTTCGGCGTCTACCACCTTGCCCTTGGCCTTGCGGGGGCCATCCTGAGCGGCGGAGGAAGCATCGCAGCCGGCACCGCTGCAGCCAGCACCCTGAGCCTGAGCGGCCTGGGCAGCCTGCTGGAGGTTGGCGAGCATCTTCTCGAGCTCTTCGGTGAGCTCCTTGGCCTTGGCCACGTCCTTGGCTTCGGCTGCCTTCTTGAGGGCATCCACCTTGTCCTGGATGGGCTTGGTCACTTCGGCGGGAGCCTGCTCACCGAGTTCCTTAATCTGGCGCTCGACGTTGTGGGCGAGGGAGTCAGCCTTGTTGATGACTTCGATATCCTCGGCCTTGCGGCGGTCTTCCTCGGCGTGGGCTTCGGCGTCCTTCTTGGCGCGTTCGATTTCTTCCTTGGAGAGGCCGGAGGAACCCTGGATGGAGATATTCTGCTCCTTGCCGGTGTTCTTATCCTTGGCGGTCACCTTGAGGATACCGTTGGCGTCGATGTCGAAGGTCACTTCGATTTGGGGTACACCACGGGGAGCGGGCTGGATGCCATCGAGCTTGAAGTTGCCGAGCAACTTGTTGTCATTGAACATCTTGCGCTCACCCTGGCAGATGCGAATGTCCACAGCGGGCTGGTTGTCGGCAGCGGTGGAGAATACCTGGCTCTTGCGCACGGGGATGGTGGTGTTGCGGTCAATCATGGGGGTTGCGATGCCGCCCATGGTTTCGATGGAGAGGGTGAGGGGGGTCACGTCGAGCAGAAGCACGTCGTTCACAGCACCCATGAGCACGCCACCCTGAATAGCAGCACCCACAGCCACCACTTCATCGGGGTTCACACCCTTGTGGGGTTCCTTGCCGGCAAGGCGCTTGGCCATTTCCTGCACAGCGGGCATGCGGGTCATGCCACCCACGAGCACGAGCTCGTTGATATCGCTGGTGCTGAGGCCGGCTGCGGCGATGCATTCACGCACAGGGCGAGCGGTGCGCTCCAGCAGGGATTCGGTGAGCTGCTCCAGCTTGCTGCGGGTCAGGTTGAGCATGATGTGCTTGGGACCCGTGGCATCCATGGTGATGAAGGGCAGGGAGATGTCATAGCTCTGGGTGGAGCTGAGGGCAATCTTAGCCTTTTCTGCTTCTTCCTTGATGCGCTGCAGGGCGTCCGTCTGGCGGGAGATGTCCATGCCCTCGGCAGCCTTGAATTCAGCGAGAATCCAGTTGATGATAGCGTTGTCCCAGTCATCACCGCCCAGGTGGGTGTCGCCATCGGAGGCCTTCACCTCGAACACGCCGTCGCCGATTTCCAGCACGGAGATATCGAAGGTACCGCCACCCAGGTCATACACGGCAATCTGCTCGTTGCTCTTCTTGTCCAGACCATAGGCCAGAGCGGCGGCGGTGGGTTCGTTGATGATGCGGCGCACCTTCAGGCCGGCGATTTCACCGGCAGCCTTGGTGGCGTTGCGCTGAGCATCGTTGAAGTAAGCGGGCACGGTAATCACGGCCTCAGTGATGGTTTCGCCAAGCTTGGCCTCGGCATCTGCCTTGAGCTTGCCGAGAATCATGGCGCTGATTTCCTGGGGGGAGTACACCTTGGTCTCTCCACCGACTTCCACCTGAATGTGGGCATCGCCGTTGGGGGCTTCCACGATGGCGTAGGGCACCTTCTTGTCTTCATCCGTCAGCTCGGCATACTTGCGGCCGATGAGACGCTTGGCGGAGAACACGGTGTTGCGGGGGTTGGTCACAGCCTGACGCTTGGCTGCCTGGCCTACGATGCGTTCACCGGTCTTGGTGAAGGCCACGATGGACGGGGTGGTGCGAGCGCCCTCGCTGTTTTCAAGTACGGTTGCCTGACCGCCTTCCATGACAGCCATGCAGGAGTTGGTGGTACCGAGGTCAATTCCGAGAATCTTGCTCATGGTATGTGTGCTTTCTATTGTTTGTTGTTGTGTTGTTGTTGAAATCTTTTCTGCACAGGATGCGCAGTTGTCTTACTTCCCTTCTTGCAAAAACCGTGCCAGCCCCTGAAAAGAATAAAAGCGTTGAAATATCAACACTTTAGAGAAATAGGCAAAAATGAAAACTGCGTCAAAATGTCACAAGTGCGACACATTGACGCAGTGTCATCCTGGACAAAATGTCGCAAGCCCTATCAGCGCAGCCTGACGAGGATATTTCCTTCGTGGTATTTAATGCTGCCGGTTTTGGGGTAGACTTCCATTTGTTCGAAAACGGGGGTCAACACTGGATCCCCATGCTTAATTTTCTGGACACCGGATGTGCCAAGGTAAGATTCCAAAGGATTATTACCTGGGGTTGGGACTGCGCTCCAATATTTATCGCGTTTGTGGAGTTGAGAGTCAAAGGGGGCGTTTGTTACGATTGGACAAGTATTGATATCAACGCCCTCTGGCACATTGGCTTTGAGCGCTCGGGAGACAATTTCTGCTCTTATTACGAGACTCTGTTCATACAGTCGTTTTTGATAAAAAGCCATATCTGAAACGACGTACGAGGCTTTCAGCATGATAAACACGCTGATAGAAGCGGCTACCCATGGTTTAATCTGTTTGATTCTGGGGCGGATGGCCAACCACCAGACCGCAGCACATGCCAAAGGTTGAGCTAAATAGCATCTGGCACCACTCTCAGTTCCAAAAATGGCCAGAGGAATGAAGGGAATCAGGTATACGGCCATGGGAATGAGCACATACACGTGGCGCAGACTGCGGATTTTTTTGTCTTGCCAGATATCTTTCATCAGCAGGAATAAGGGTAACAGGGTGGTACCATATACCCACTCGCCCGGATAAGACAAGCCCAGGAGGTGCAGCGTCAATTGCTTTCCAATATGCAAGATGTTGGTAATGATATCCATGCGCCCCCACATAATGAGAGAATGTTGATATGAGGAGGTCAATGCGAGGTCTTTTGCTTGGCAGAATAGTTTGCCCAAGCTGGAAAACGCACAATAAAGCACCAATATCATTATACACCATAACGCGAAATGGCACGCTTTTTTGAAAATTGCTGCAAGGGTGGAGGTGTGCTCATCCCGATTGATTAGCAACTTGAGTAAAAAGAAGCAGGGAAGCAACAGTCCAAAAAATTGATAAGACCCCAGCCCAAGCGCTGCTAAAATGGAGGAATAGACAATCAATCGCTTTCCGGATGCTTGAAGGTATCTTTCGTACATCCAGTACGCTAGGCTCATGGCAAAAAGACCAAAGAGTATAGAATCTGCATGATAGGCGACAACCATCAAGTATGATAATTGGATGCAAGAAACGGTAAAACCTGTATAGATAAACTGATTCCATACGTTTTCTATACGCAGTATTTTCATTTGAATGGCCATTGCTAAGCCAAAAAAGATGCTGCTGGTGATACCATAGGCCACGGGCACCCCGCATTCGCTGAAAATAACACGGAATAGTGTGACTGTGTAGCGACCTCCGGCCAAATATATCCCCCAACATTTACCTGACAGGTCCCAGACTTCATCGCCAAAGGGAGCAAAGCGGAAGATGAGCATCAGGTGCACAAGCAGGAAACACACACTAGCCATGATGGCGGTGCGAATAAATGCCGATGTTTCTTTTTGTTGTGGAGTTGTAGATAAGTCGACCATGAAAAGAAATAGCGGTTGCGGTGAGATTCTAACGCATTGCGCATGCGTTGTACAGAAAGAAAACGAGATAGTGACTCATGCCGTGCCCAAGATGGAAGCGATGATGTGGTGGATGGTCTCTTCGTGCAGATGCGGGCCGAGGGGTAGGGGGAGAATGTGGCGGGCCAGGATGTTTTCGGCATCTATCGCTGTGGTGCGGTGGATGACTTCCGGCCAATAAAGCGGGAGCCGCAGCCCGGCATCTGCCAGTTCATCTCGCAGATTGGGGATGCCTGTGAGCAGGGGGTAACACATGGGCCCACAGGGCGCTTCATCCGGCAAGTGAAGTCGGTTGATGTCTTTCAAGGCCGCATGCAGAATGGCATAATGACGGCGGCGCTGTGCTTCATCTGCCGCCCAGTCAAATTGTGCAAGTTTGGCCCGCCCGGCGGAGGAAAGAAGTTCTTCCCGGTGCCGTAATTCGCGTTCTTGCCGGAAGATGCGCAAGGCCGGGCTCAACCGGGCCGGGTAAACAGGGAGCTGGCCTTGCTGCGGGGGGAGCGTGGTCAAGGCCTCCGGTGAAACAGCCAGTCCCCCATGCGGCGCATGGCAGAATTTGCGAGGACTGTAAAACACGGGAACCCCGGCAGGCGCCGCAGCGTACAGCGCCGTGGCTGCATCAACAATGACTGGGCCGGGGTGCGAGGCGCAAAGTTGTGCGACATCCGAGCCTGTGAGCCCAAAATAGTTGGTAGCCAGCAGCAAATCGTCCTCTGTTATGAAATCGGGAATCTCGGGCGTGAGCTGCTTATTAACCCTGTAGCGCATGATGGAAATGCCCCTGCGCCGGAATGGCTCCAGCACCGTATTGCAGGTAAAAATCGGGATGAATGCGCGGCGAAATGGTCGCGACATGTTGTCCAGCAAACAACCCAATGCGGCACGCCCGCTGATGAAACAGGTGCCGTTGGTCACGCCTCCTGGCCGGAGAATGGGGGCAATCGAGGGGATGGAGGGGTCAGCTTGCATCGGGTGCTGTGTCGGGCCAGTCATGGCGGGGATAGCGGCCGGCCAAGTCTTTTTTCATCTGGGGATAGCCATTGCGCCAGAACGAGGCCAAATCCGCCGTGAGTTGGTAGGGGCGCTGATTTGGCGCCAGAATTTCTGCCAGGCATTTGACTCTTCCTTCTGCAATCACAGGTGTTTGTGGTACGCCAAAGAGCAATTGGCACTTGAGCGAGAATACCGGGGTGCCATCTTCGCGATAGAGCAGCTTGACCTCGCGCCCGTTTGCCAGCTTGATGGCCTTGGGAGCATAGCGGTTCAGGCATTGCTTTTGCCAGGGGGAAAGCCATTCCTCCAGAATCGGGATGACCGGACGCTCAGCAATATCCTTGTAGCTCACGGCACCCTCGCACAGCATGGTAATGGCCACCAGGCGGTCTTCCTCGCCAAAATCCGGCATCTCAAGCTCCGGCATGGCTTGGCGCAGGCACGCAAGGCGGTTAATCCATTGCAACACGTGGCCATCCCATTTCTCCAGCCGCAAGTTTCCGCGCACCACTTGCTCGGCCAGGAGCGGGGCGGCTTCTTCCGGCGCTGCATCACCGTTTTCCTTTTCTGAAAGCACCAAGTCAGCGTACAGCGTGCGGCGGTAGTTCAGCACTCGCTTGCGGGCAGCATCATAGATGGGTACCTCGATGGTGGTGGTGGTGAGCAATGTTTCCGGGATAATGGTGCAGCGGGACATGCGAGTCTCCACCCCCTTGCCGCCGATTTCCGTGATGTCGGCCGTGTGAAAAATAGCTGCGCCCCGCGCTACGGAATCCGCCTGTATTTTGCCGCTGCGGTGGCCGGTCAGGCGGGCTGTGCCGGTTGTTTTGTTGGAGGCGGCGATAGAATCCGGCATGGCACAGAGAATACCGCGCAGAATGCCCTCGCGATGTGCTTCAAAATCAGGCGTTGCGGGTGCTTTGCACAGCTGCTTGTACGAGGCCATGATTTCTCTTGCCGCGCGGGCCATGATACCCAACTGGGAGCATCGGACGGCATCATAACGCAGGTCGGCGGCTGCTTCTACTGCGCGCCATTCGGCCTGGAAGTCGGAAAAATCATCCTCATGGCGCAGCGAGGCGTGCAATCCTGTCTGCATAGCCACCTGTTCGCTTTGCACCAGGGCTGCGATGGCCGCCATTTCCGGTTCGCACCCATATTCATGCCCGGCGACCATGAGTCGCGACATGGTGGGTGAGAGCGGATAACGCAGCATCTGCCGCCCAATGCGGGAAAGACCTCCCTCCTTGCCAACGGCCCCCAGTTGTCGCAATAACTGCCAGGCGCGCGTTGTTTCCGTTTCGGTGGGCGCATCCGGCCAGGGAAAGGCGCGAATGGTCTCCAGCGTGGGATAGCCCCAGGCCATCAGGTGCAGGAAGGCCATGGAAATGTCAGCCCGGTGTACTTCCGGGGCGGGGTATGCCTCCCGTTTGTTGTGGGAAGCTTCGCTCCAGAGGCGTATGCAGCGCCCCGGTCCCAAGCGCCCGGCACGTCCGGCGCGTTGCTCTGCCTGTGCGCGTGCAATGGGTACAATGTGCAGGGTGGAAAGGCATCTGCGGGCATCCCAACGGGCTTCGCGGGCGGTGCCGCTGTCTACCACAGAGCGCACACCCTCAATGGTGAGGGATGTTTCTGCGATATTGGTGGAGACGATGACGCGCGGTGTGCTGCCGGGCTCCACGGCCTGTGCCTGGGCATCGGGGCTGAGCTGCCCATGCAGGGGGTACACCTCGCGGCCTTTCATCCAGCTCACTTGCTCCAGCAACTCGACGGTGCGGCGTATTTCGTACGTGCCGGGCAGGAAGACGAGGATATCTCCGCAATCGGCATGTCCCGTCAGCTCTTTGACGGCAGCTGCGCATTGTTCCCAGATGGGGGGAGGCTCCACGTAGCCACGGGCATTGCGCACCGGAATGGGCGGGCGATAACTTACTTCTACCGGGTACAAGCGCCCCTCGGCACGCAGAACCGAGGCTTGGGGCAGGTAGGTTTGCAGCTTATCCAGCTCCAACGTGGCAGACATGATGACCAATCCCAGATCCGGGCGTTCGTTGCGCTGCAATTCCAGCGCTTTAGCCAGGCAAATATCCCCCGATAAACGGCGCTCATGCACTTCATCGAACACGATGGCTGCCACCCCCTCCAAGGTGGGGTTCTCTGTAATCATTCGCTCCAGAATACCATCTGTTACGAACAAAAGGCGCGTGCCGGCGCTGCGGCGGGAGTCAAAACGCACGGTGTAGCCCACGTCTTCGCCCAGCTTGCAGGGGTACAGCCGCGCAACATAGTGCGCCAACAGGCGGGCAGCCAGGCGGCGAGGCTGCACCACGATGATAAGCCCGCTCTCTGTCACCCCGGCTTCCGCCAGCATCCCGGGCACGCGGGTAGACTTACCCGAGCCTGTGGGGGCGCTGAGCAGTACGCAGAATCCGGGGGTGGATGCTGCGTGGATGAGGTCCTGCCGTATGTGTTCGATGGGGAGCATGGTATCTGGCGTGCCGTTTCCTTATCACGCGCTTCAGGCATTGTCAAGAATGAACTCTACGCGCGTATTGACGCAGCCCGCTACGGGACTCCCCGCTTTCCGCGCCGGTGAAAAACGCCATTTTTTCAAAATCCAGGCACTGGCGGCGGCATCAAACTCCGGGTGTCCGCTGCTGCCGGTGATGTGTACCGCCGTGGGTGTACCTTCGCCGTTGATGAGGATGCGCACCCGCACCGTACCTTTGGCTCGTGCTGCACGCAAGGCGGCCGGGTAGGGGGGAGGTGGCGCTTGCCTGTAGGCTGGGGGCGTGATGTCTGCTGGTGTCGGGGTTGCTGCGACTTCGGCGGGTGGCTTGGGTGCGGTGGCTCCGGCTCGTGCCTTTTGTCGCAGATTAGAGGCGGTTAGCGGGAGGGCGAGCTCCTCCGGCGCCTCCAGCAGGGGGAGCGCTGTGGGCGCTTCCTCCGGTGTGGTGCAGATTTCAGAAATATCCGGCCACCAGGTGGCAAGTAGCGGCTCTGCGGGGGCAATGCTCACGTGCGATGTCTCAGCCGGTTGGCAATCGCGGTGCAGAGCTTGAACGGCAGAGTCAAACTCTTGTGCGGGGGCTTCCAGCATGTGCCATACCTGCATGGTGGTGGCCGTGCCGCTATGCCACCCGCTGATGCTTCTGAGCCCATGGCCCAGCGCGGCCAGTGCTGCCAGCATCACTATCGTGAGCAGCATGCTTTGCCACCCCTGCCGGTAGCGGGCGGGGGCCGGTAGCCGTGTGCCTGGGTGCATGCGCTTCATGGTTCTATCCACAACAGATGCGAATCTGCCACATCGCAGGAGCCCAACACGCCCTCCTGTGCGGGGAAGTGCACCTGCGGGCTGTGGGCGGTAAAAGCCCGGTTTTCTTTCCAGCCGGGAATCCAGATGCATTCCCGGTTAATCAATTGGTTGATGCTGTGGGTTGCCGCAGCCAACTCATCGGTTGTTTTGCTGTCGGCATAGCGTTGCAACAGTTGCTGCATGGCATCCGATGTCAGGTTGAACGGCGCATCGTGTCCGGCGGCATCGGTGGCAAAATGACGCGCGAAATCCGGCATTCCTCCCGGGGCAACGGTGGCCCACATCAGCAGATGATGCGATTTTTCCCGCAAAGCGCGCGCACTCACTTGCCAAGCTGCTGCTTCGGGGCGTATTTCCAGCCCGCAGAGCTTGGCTTGTTGCACCAGCAGACTTACCAACGCCGTATTGCGTCCGGAGGGGGGATAGAGCAGGGGTACACTCAGGCGGGTGCCATCTTCCTGCTGCAAGATACCATCGTTGCCCGCGTGGGTATACCCGGCCTTTGCAAATGCGGCGCGGGCTGCAGCTGGGTTGTAAGCCATGGGGCTTGCCGCCTCATCTTGCTGCCAGGGATACCCCGAAGCAAAGGTCGCCAGCTGCTCGTATTCGCCACAGAAAATGCGGTGAATCGCCTGCCGCATATCCAGCGCGTGTGCTATGCCCCGTCGCAGGTTCATGTCCGGTATCGTAGCGGCGTTGATGGCAATGCCATAGGGCGGATGCGGTTGCTGCACTTCTTTGCAGGTGAATTGGATGCGCGTATCGTGTGCGCTTTCTTCTCTCCTTTGCACCCAGCCTTGCACATAGCGCGTTTGCAGCAGGTTGAGCTTGCCCCGCTTCAACAACTCCCAGGCCTGTGCTTCATCTGTCAGAAAATGGTATTCTATAGCATCCACATTGCATGTGTGCTGAAAAACGGGCACGCTATCTCCCCACCAATGAGCGACACGTTGCATGCGGATAAAGCGCCCGCGTTGTTTGTCACTTATCGTGTAGGCTCCGGTAGTTGGTGGTATTCTATCGGCATAGCGCGTGGTATAATCGCTGCCAAACTCTGCATAAAAACCGGGTTCTGCGGCGTGCAGCAAAGATGCTACCAGAAGTGGCGCAAACGGTGTCTGCTGGCGCAATGTGACGCGCAATTCAACATCTCCGCATATTTCAACCTGTTCTACGATTTCAGATAGCTGCTCCCAAGAGGAATCCATAGGCGCTTTTGCCCGAAGTAGCGCACCTAGGGCGAAATCAGCCGCACGCAGAGGTCTGCCATTGGAATATCTTGCCTGTTTATGCAGTCGAAATGTGATTTGTCGGCCTTGTTCCGCCCAGGCCTCTGCCAATCCGGGAATGATATCACCGCTTGTGGGGTGTTGCCGAACAAGTGGAATATCAATGCACTGAAATAAATTGTAGTGAAAAAATTGTGGACTGGGACTACCAAAAGCTAGGAAATGTGCGGGGTAGGGGCCTACATTGCTTGTGCGGAGGGTTCCGCCACGCTGGGCTTGCACATCACCCAAAGGTGGGGCTTGTTCCCCACGCAGCCATGGCAAGCCCGCTCTTTCTTGGGGGGGAAGAGGAGATGTATACAAAAAGCGCACCCCTGATAGCAGGGCCAATTCTTCCCACATTTTCGGCGGGTAAATAGGGGCATTGCATCGCGCTGGGACTGTATCCCAGGGAACCGGGTTATGCCGATTGCTCAGCATAACCCAGCTGGTAATCATCACGAGCAGTGTCAATACTGTAGTGATTCCCCACTTCATCCTTAGAATGTTACCGTGCATCCGGCGTGGATAGACGTGCCGGAGTTAACCATATCAGGCACCATGTAGAATCCGCCATTGTAGCCGGGTTCTATCACATATTTCTGATTGGTGAGATTTTCGACTCGCAGGTGTAGCGACACGTTTTCGTTAACTTTATAGTGTGCATACCAGCGTAATGTATAGTAATTGTCAACTCTGCTGCTGGAATTAAGAGTTCTCCCTACGGCGGCAGTCAACCCGAGGCCTGTTGTCAAACCTTCAATCGGGCTTGTGTGCACATCTGCCGCCCATGTTTGGCGTGAGCTATACTTGATTTGTTGATTTTGCTCTTGTTTAGGTTGGGTAAACGTAGCGGAAATTTTGTAACCACTCTTCCAAGTATCGTTCCAATCTCCGCGAGCTGCCAGTTCTACGCCTTGAATGGTCCAATGAGGGCTGTTGTAGAAGTAAGCGTCCGAAGCCCACGTGTTGGGATCATATACCCAAATATTATTAATCGCATCTTCTACTCGTTCCCAAAAGTAAGTTGCACTCACATAGTGCCCCTTACTCCATTGTTGTTCAAAGCCTAAGTCAAAGCTGGTGCTGTGTTCGCATTCCAATTCAGGATTGCCATGATAGGTGCTTCCAAAACAAGTGATACTGGCCTCACTCCGTTGAAGTGCGCCGGGTGCACGGTAACCTGTGCCTATGGAACCATATACACGGGAGTTATCTTGATTGAAACGATAGCTACTAGCCGCGCGAGTGCTCCAAAGAGCATCAAAAACGCTGCTCTGGTCGAGCCTGACTGCAATGCTGTTGTTCCATTGTTCAACAGGGGAATAAAGATGTTCAGCAAAAAGACTGTATGTGTTTTCTAAACCGCTATCAGGGGTGCGATCTCCATTGTTCGTGCCGTCGTATTGGCTGCGCAGCCAAGAGAAACCGGCGGTGGTAGTGTGGTGTTCACACCACTTGTAGGCATTACGCCATTCGATTTGCACGTTGCGAGTTTCGCAATAGTACCCGGCTCCCAGCATGTAGTCATTCCCAAAATAACCAGCCATCAGGCTGCTCGTCCATTTGTCCGTGAGCTTGCTCTGGCCTTTTGCCGTCACAAGATTAGAACGGAAGGTATAAGGCATCACCCCACCATAGTAGGGATCGGGAGAATAATAGTTGTAGTCGGCATCCTCTCTACGATACGTAAGGGTAAGTTTTGTGTCCGCAGAAAGATAATGGTCCAGTCGCAGTGCTTGGCTGTAGTTTTCGTATTTACCGGCATTGTGAGCGGTGGGGTGGGAACCATCTGTGTATTGTAGATCGTTGTTGGTCCTATCGTACGTGGATGATAAGAAGAATGCGGTATCACTGATTTTACCCTGGGCTGTTATGTTCCCCGTGTATGAATCGTGGCTGCCAGCTTCGTTAAAAAGACTAACCTGGGGCGACCCTTGGCCTTCCGGAGTCTCCATGTAGATAACACCGCCCATGGCGCCGCCACCATAAGTTGCACCTTCCGCACCGCGAAGAATTTCAACTTGCTTAACATCAAACATATTGGTGCGGGCCATCACATTGGGTGTAAGATTGCTGCACCCCGATGAGTTGAAGATACGCATGCCATCTATCATGGGCAGGGTGCTTGTGCCGCTGCTCATGCCGCGTATAGCGATATTGGACACATTGCCGCGCTGATTATCACCACCGCCCGGCAAAATGCTGACACCCGGTACCTGGCTCAATGCTTCCGTGAGCGTATAGCGTCCGGCTTCGCGCTCTTTTTGAGCATCAAGTATAGTGACTGATACGCCGGTTTTATCATAAGGTATCTCTACACCATCATGTGCAGATGAAACAACCGGCGGTAGTTCCGTTTCAACAATAGCTTCTGCTTGAGCATAAGCACAACCGCTTGCCATCGCCATGGCAAGCACAACATATCGGGCACCCCCCTGGGGCGCAAATGTATTCTGTTTCATGGGTAACGAGATGCCTGGTGGAGTCTCGGTGCTTCGCCGATTCCCCGGATGGTAGGCGAATCCTCTGGCTGGCATTCCGACTCAGCCACGCTCGGTGGCAATACGGTTGCGGCACAGCGACGGATTCTCACCGTCTTCCCCATCTATTTCCTGCGGCTTCCCGCCGCCTCCGGAGGATTCTTCCGCATGCTTTACCGGTACATGCGGTATCTGTGCTTCATTGAATCACAGGTTCCCCGGCCCTGACAAGCAAATAATTTGCTCTATGCAAGGTTCCTTGCTTGACTCTGACCCATAGCTGTGGTACCATCCCCCGCAAGAGGTAGAAATCTACACCAAACCTTTTTAACAATATGAAACCCGCTACATTCAACTGCACCGTACTGCGCGACGGGCACCAGTCTCTGGCTGCCACGCGTATGTCCACCGAGCAGATGCTCGAAATTGCCCCCATCCTTGATACCATGGGCTTCTCCGCTCTGGAAACCTGGGGTGGTGCTTCCATCGACTCCGGCCTTCGCTTCCTCGGCGAACATCCGTTCGACCGTCTGGATACCCTCAAGAAGCTGGCTCCCAAGACTCCTCACATGATGCTGCTGCGCGGTCAGAACCTGGTGGGTTACACTCACTACGCTGACGACGTGGTGGAAGCTTTCGTGAAGCTGAGCGCCAAGCACGGTATGAATATCTTCCGTATCTTCGACTGCCTGAACGACCCCCAGAACATGCGCACCTCCATCAAGGCTGCCAAGGAGGCCGGTGCCCAGGCTCACGGTACCATCTGCTACACCACTTCCCCCGTGCACAATCTCGAATACTTCGCCAACCTGGCCAAGGAGATTGCTGATATGGGTGCCGATGCCATCGTCATCAAGGACATGGCCGGCCTTATCCCCCCCGCCGAGACGGCCGCTCTGACCGAGGCTATCAAGAAGGCTACCAACCTCCCCGTGTGGATTCACACCCACGAAACAGCCGGTCTTGGCGCCGCCACCTACGTGGCCGGTATCAATGCCGGTGCTGATGCTGTGGACGTGTCCATCGCTCCCTTCGCCAACGGTACGGGCCAGCCCGATTGCATGCGCATGCTCGCCCTCATGAACGGCTATGACCGCGCTCCCGAACTGGCTGATGAGGAAGACTTCAAGAAGAAGCTCTCCGATATCTCCGCCATGCTCCAGCCCGTGTACGACAGCCTTTCCCGCTTCACCAGCCACGCCAACGAAGTGGTGAACAGCGACACCCTGCGCTACCAGGTGCCCGGTGGTATGCTCTCCAACTTCCGCAGCCAGCTCAAGGAAATGAACATGACCGACAAGTTCGAGGAAGTGTTCGCCGAAATCCCCGTGGTTCGCAAGGCCCTCGGCTGGATTCCCCTGGTCACCCCCACCTCTCAGATTGTGGGTGTGCAGGCCATGATGAACGTGAAGTTCGGCCGCTGGAAGAACATCACTCCCCAGTGCGCAGACGTAGCCCTTGGCTACTATGGCCGCACTCCCGCTCCCGTGGACCCCGAGCTGCAGGCCATGTGCGCCAAGAAGATGGGCAAGGAACCCATCTCCTGCCGCCCCGCAGACCTCATCAAGCCCGGCATGCAGGACCTTCGCGACAAGCTCGCCGCCAAGGGCATGCCTGTCACCGATGAGAACTGCGTCATCTACTGCATGTTCCCGCAGCAGCTGGAAGACTACTACGCCGGCAAGAAGCCCGAGCCGCCCACCACTCCCAAGCAGGAGAACTACGGCGCTCCCGCCTCCCTCTCTACCGTGGGTGTCTCCGCCGCTATCTCCGGCCGCAACATGAAGCTCAACATCATGGGCCGCGAGTACGACGTGACCATCGAAGAGAAGTAATATTCTCCTCGCCTTTCTTTTCAAGCCCCGCTGCTTCCTCAAGCCGCGGGGCTTTCTCATCTTTTGGCGTAGCCACAAATTTCCTGCCCCATGGGGACAAGAGCCATCAATGTTGCTCTGCCGGCAGCAGACGATTCCTCCACTTATGACGTACCCCCCGCTTGCGTTCATGCGGCGGCATCGTTATAGTGCCTGTATGAATCCCGACCGCAAAGAAATGGCCAATACCATCGTGAATGATCCCACCAGCTACAAAGTGTGCATGGTTTGCGGGGCCATTGTGGATAAAGCGGTCGATTCCTGCCCGGATTGCCTGGCTTATCGCTTCGATGACAACGCGGCTCATGTGGCAGACCAGGCGTTGGATATGGCGGTGCGTCCACAGACCGCCGTGAGCCATCTGGATATGCAACAAGCCGACGAGTAAGGCTGCATCATCCCGCTTTTTTGCTCTGCGAGTACTCTTTAGCATTGAAACGGCACGCCTGCGGCGTTATACTGTGCCCAGCTATGAGCCGTTTTGATGCGATTGAAAGCAAGATGACGTCCGTGGGGCTTTCCCGCGCTGCAATAGATGCCTTCCGTCATTGTGTAGATGTCTTGGAATCCAAGCGCTCCATGATGATACCGGAAACAGAGATTACTCCCGCAGAGAACATCGCGGAGTGGGATGCCCTGGTGGCTGCCAGCCCTGCGGCTGATGCCGAGTTGCTCTCTCAGACTGTGCTTATCAAGTTGAATGGCGGTCTGGGTACCAGCATGGGCCTGCAGAAAGCCAAGAGCCTGCTGGAAATCAAGCCCGGCGTCACCTTCCTGGATTTGATTGTGCGCCAGGTCATGAGCCTGGGTGCCAAAGCCGGGGCTCCTGTGCGCCTTTTGCTCATGAACTCATTCTCCACCAGCGAGGATACCATGGCTCACCTCGCTCGCTACGCGGCAGAGGGCTTTGCCGATGCTTCCTCCGTGGAAATGCTGCAAAACCGTGTCCCCAAGCTCTGTGTGGACACACTCGCACCGGTGGAGTTCCCCTCCCATCCGGATTTGGAGTGGTGCCCCCCCGGCCATGGGGATATTTACCCCGCCTTGCTGGGCTCCGGTTGGCTGGATAAGCTGCTGGCCGCCGGCGTGAAATATGCTTTCGTCTCCAACTCCGACAACCTCGGCGCCCAAATGGATGCCCGCTTCCTGAGCTGGTTTGCGCAGAGCGGTGCTCCCTTCGTCATGGAGGTAACCCGCCGCACCGAGGCCGACAAGAAGGGCGGCCACCTGGCTGTGCGCAAGAGCGATGCCCAGCCCATCCTGCGCGAGGTAGCCCAATGCCCGGATGAAGATGTCCCCGCCTTCCAGGACATTGAAAAGCACCGCTACTTCAACACCAACAACCTCTGGATTCGCCTGGATGCCCTCCGCGACTTCCAACAGGCCAATGGCGGTGTCATCCCGCTGCCTGTCATCCGCAACACCAAGACCGTCGACCCGCGCGATGCTTCCACCCCCCGGGTGTACCAGCTGGAAACGGCCATGGGCGCCGCGATTCAGAGCTTCCCCGGCGCCACCGCCGTGTGCGTGCCTCGCAGCCGTTTCTTCCCGGTGAAAACCTGCTCGGATTTGCTCCTCCTGCGCTCCGATGCTGTGGAAATCGGCGATGACGGCCTGATGAGCCTGGCCCCCGAATGTGCCGGCACCGCCCCCATCGTGCAGCTGGACAGCAAGACTTACAAGCTTGTCGACTCCCTGGATGCCCTCGGTGTCCCCTCCCTCAAGCACGTGAAGAAACTTGTCGTCAACGGCCCCCATACCTTTGCCCCCGGCGAACCCCTCTGCGGCGAGGTCCATATCGGCTGATACGCCTTTTTCTCACACTACACAGCATGCAAGCGGCGTCATCGGCGCCGCTTTTGCTTTTGCACGCGCACAAAGCCCTTGCTATTTCGGATAGAAAGGCGTATCATCTCCCGCGATGAATACCCAACTTTTCAAAGAGCTGTGCGAAGCTCCCGGTGCTTCCGGTTTTGAATATGGCATCCGCGATCTCATCATCGATGTGATGACGCCGCTGGCAGACGAAATCTCTGTCGATAACATCGGCAACGTGACCGCCCTGATCAAGGGCAAGAGCAGCGAGAAAACCATCATGTGCGCTGCCCACATGGATGAAATCGGCTTCATTGTTCGCCATATCGACGACAATGGCTTCATCCGCATCCTCCCCCTCGGTGGTTTCGACCCCAAGACCCTCACCGCCCAGCGCGTGACCGTCCATGGCAAGAAGGACCTCCCCGGCTGCATGGGCGTGAAGCCCATCCACGTGATGAGCCCCGAGGAACGCACCAAGATGCCTGCCGTCACTGACTTTGTGGTGGACCTGGGTATGAGCAAGGAAGAAGTCGAAAAATACGTCTCCATCGGCGATTCCATCACCCGCATCGGCGATTTGGTTGAAATGGGCGATTGCCTCAACGTGAAGAGCATCGACAACCGCGGCGGTTGCTTCCTGCTCATCGAGGCTATCCGCGCCATCAAGGCTGCCGGCAAGACCCCGGATTATGATTTGTATGCCGTCTTCTCCGTGCAGGAAGAAGTGGGGCTGCGCGGCGCTCAGGCTGCCACGCTGGCTATCTCCCCCACCTTCGCCTTCGCGCTGGACGTCACCATCGCCTTCGATACTCCCGGCTCCGGCGCACACGATAAGTGCACCGTGCTGGGCAAGGGTACCGCGGTGAAGGTGTATGATGGAACCCTCATCACCGATTCCCGCATGGTCAAGTTCATGACCGCCCTTTGCGAGGAGAGCAACATCCCCTACCAGCTCGAGCTTCTGGCTGCAGGCGGCACGGATGCCGGCGCCATGCAGAAGTTCACCGCCGGTGGCGCCATCACCGGTGCTATTTCCATCCCCGTGCGCAACGTGCATCAGAGCATTGAAATGGCCCACAAGACCGATATTCAGGCCAGTGTGGACCTCCTTGCTGCCTGCTTCACCTCCCTCAATCGCTGGGATTGGAGCTGGAAGCGCATGGAACGCACCCTCGCTCCCGTGCAGGCTCCCGCCGCCAAAAAGTGCGGTGCCAAGAAATCTTGCTCCCGCAAGAAGTAAGCCTTAGCGCGTAGCTATACAAATTGCAAAGCCGCCCGAACGCTCATCGTTCGGGCTGCTTTTTTGGGGGGAAAATCAAACAGAGGGGGGCTCATCATACCATGGCGAAAGCCCCCCTGGCTTCAGTTATTCATACTGCCGGCTCTTGCGGCGGGCGGCGCGGAGGCGTTCGCGCTCGGCAAAGGCCTGGCGGCCCAGGGGCGTATCAGCGTTGATATCGCGGGCGGCCTCAAGCGCGGCAATGGCCTCCAGCAGCTTGGCCTCCGTGGCAGGATTGTGTGCTACACCCTGGCGGTAGCCTCGTTTGTATTGCTCCATCAGGGCCGGGTAAAGCATACGCAGGCCGATGAGCTGTCGCAAATCCGCGGTGGCCTGGGGGTGCTGGAGGAGCGCTCTGCATTCCGTGATGCAGGTGGCCAGCGTTTGGTCATCGGGTGTGGCGATGGTAAGCTGCGCCATGGTGAGGAACAAATGGGCGTGGAAACGATGCTTCTGGGCATCCTCCCGGCGGCCGGAGGTATCTTTGTTGGCGCGGGCCTCCTGAAGCTTCTCTGCCGTCAGGTCGCGCAGGGGCAGGGTGGCAAAAGGCCCCTGTTCATCGGTGATGACCAGCACGGGGATGCCGGTGATGCCGCATTCAATGGCTCGGGCCTGGGTGCGTGCTTGCTCCGGTGTGTTGCATGCGGCGGGCAGGGTGATGTACTCGCACTTCACCTCAGGCCCGCTGCCGATGTGAGATTGCACCACCCGGCGGATGTGTTCGGCATCTGCCTGTTCATCCATGAAGACACGGTAGCTTTCCTCTGCAGCCAGAGCAAGCGGTAGCAGGGAAAGAATGACCGGGAGCAGCTTCATTCGGCGCGGCTGATGGTGATGCGTTTGAATCGGGATTCCGTAGCTTCGGATTCCGTGACAATGCCGGGCATCTTGGCCAGTTCATTGTGAATCAGGCGGCGCTGGTAGGCATTCAGCCGCTCCATCATGAGCGGTTTGCCCGTTTCCAGTACGCGCTCGGCCTTGGCCCTGGCCCGGCGGAGCAGCTTGGCCTCGGCGCGCTCGCGGTAGCGGTCGCAATCGATGCGGACGCGGGGCGCATCCTCCCATTCGGCTTGCACGATGCGGTTCACCAGGTATTGCAGGTCATCCAGGCGGTCGCCGTCCTCGCCGATGAGGAAGCGGGCATCCGGACTGGTAATCATCAGCTGGATGCCATCCGCATGCTCGGAGGTGGCCATGCTGAACTCATAGCCCAGCGGAGTAAGGATGTTGGTGAGAACCCGGGTGGAAAGGGAAATGAGACGTTCCTGAGAATCCATCATGTGAAAAAGGGGGGGGAGGTGTGGCGGATTAGTCCTTGAGACGGCCGAGGAAGCGCAGCAGGTACAGGAAGAGGTTGATGAAATCCAGATACAGATTGAGAGCGCCCAGGATGGCACCCTTGCGGCGCTGGTCTTCATCTTCGCAGTAGAGCCCCTCGCGCAGGATGTTCTGCGTATCATACGCGGTGAAGAGGGCAAAGACAATCACACCCACGGCAGATACAATCAAATCCATGGTGGAGTTGCCCCAGAAGATATTGGCAATGCCGGCGATGATAAGCCCGATGAGCAGCATGAAAAGTGTTCTGCCCAGGGTGCTCAGGTTACGCTTGGTGAATGCTCCATACAGCGCCATCGCGCCGAACATGCCCGCGGTGCAGGCAAAGGTGAGCCCCAGCGACTGGCTGGTGTAGGCAATCAACAGTGGCCCGAAAAGAATGCCTTCCAAGGCTGAAAAGACCATGAAAAGCACAGCCAACGCCCCCGATGTGAGGATGTTGCGACAGAGGCTCATGACGAAGACCAAGCCAATGGTGCCGATGGCCAGCATGATGGGATGCTCCGCCACCCACATCATCATGTCGCGGGAGCTTGCTGCATAGATGGCCATGCCTGCCGTTACCAGCAGGGAGGCAGACATCCACATGTATACCTTGTTCAGGTAGGCTTTGGCTTGTGCGGCCAATGCGGCGGGCGCAGAGGCCTGAATTGCTTCGTTGTGCTCGGTCATGCCCCTATCCTACATGCGCGCACGTGCTAAGTCAAGTGTGCAATCCGTCAGATAGATGAGGATTTGTCGCGCAGAATGCGCGACAACAGATTTCAAATTTTAGAATTGCAAATTTCACATTTGGAAAGTTCCCTGCGGCTGCGCCGCAGCAAGCTTTGAGCCCGCTCTGCGGGCGGCAGACGTTAGCCCGGGGTAGAGTGAGCGAAGCGAACGGAACCCCGGGTAGGGTGAGAAAAATGAATGGGAGCCCGTAACGGTGTCGCGACTGCGACACTGCGGAGGGCGGCAGCAACATAGCGGAGGGCGTTAGCCCGGAGCGGAAGCGAGGAACGTGGAATAAGCGTGTTTTTCGTTTTT
>JAFYUJ010000061.1 GCA_017558555.1 Akkermansia sp. | reverse complement strand
TCTCACCCTACCCGGGGCTTACGCCCCGGGCTATCTTCTACCGCCCCGCAAGCGGGGCTCAAAGCTTGCCGCGCCTGCGGCGCGGGGAACTTTCCAAATGTGCAATTCCTGTCTCGGCGTAGGCGCAGACGAAGACGGATGAAATTCTAAAATTTGAAATCTGTTGTCGCGCATTCCGCGCGTCAAATCCCCATTTGTCTGACGGAAGGCGAGAGTTCTGAGATACCCATATACTAAAAAGCTGCTGCACGCGTTGGCATGCAGCAGCCCTGAAATGAAAGGAGATAGAAGAATCAATCCGTCATCATGTTGATGAAGACCTTCACAGCGGGAACAAATTCCTCCGGCACATCGCTGTGGCCGTAGCCACCCTTGGTGCTGTCTTCAAAGTCGTCCAAGTACTTCTCCAGGCTCTTGAGCACAATGGCACGCTGCTTGGCAAAAGGCTTCTGGGCTTCCACAATCTCATCCTTGGTCAGGTTGCGATCTGTAACTGTGGCATCCGCCTTGGCACCGGGGCCATACAAATCCATATAGGGCTCTGCCATCTTTTCCAGCTTTTCTGCCATTTTCTCCGCTTCGGACGTTTTTTTGGCTGCTTTTTTCACCATGGCAGCGACCTTCTTAGCCATCACAAGCTCCCGCTTCACCCAACCGGCCAAGGCAGCCTGGCGCTTCTTGTCCTTCTTGGGAGTGGCTTCCTCGGTGCTGGTTTCTTCCGTCTGCTGCTCGGAGGCTGCTTCATCCTGTGCGCTCAGGGGAGCAGAGAAAAGGCAGAACAAGCCCGCCAACCATGCGATTGTCCAAAATTGCTGTTTCATAAGTATGCACACACTCTAGCACGCTACCTGTGCCAGTGCAAGCCTATTTTTCATTGCCCATCAATCTTTTGGATACCGGAGCTGCTCTCTACAAAAAATGCCGCCGGAGCTGCTCCCGACAAGTGCAGTCTGAATACCGTTGCTACCTCTCGGTCCTGGCGGGGTTTTCCAGCTGCACCTCCGGGGAACCCCGACGGCGCAGCCATTCTGCCACACTCCACCGCGTGCGTCAAGCCGAAATTTTGCCCCGCATGCAGCGATGCGTGTTGCCATACGGGCTTATCCACCTAAGAAAAAGGCGCAGGATTGCTCCTGCGCCTTTGGTGTAAAACAACGTGTGAATAAGGGGCGGATTAACGCTCGAAGAGCTCGCGAATCTTGCTGCCCACGATTTCCACGGGGTGCTCGGCCAGAGCAGCACGCTTGGCCAGCAGGTTGGGAGCGCCGGCGGCGGCTTCTTCCAGCCATACGCGAGCGAACTCGCCGCTTTCGATGCGCTTGAGGGATTCCTTCATCTTCTCCTTCACTTCCGGGCCGAGAATCTGCGGGCCGTTGTAGTATTCGCCGAATTCAGCGGTGTTGGAGATGACACCGTTCATGGCCTGGATGCCCTTGTTATAAATGATGTCCACGATGAGCTTGGCTTCGTGCACACATTCGAAGTAGGCCATCTCAGCGGGATAGCCGGCTTCAATCAGGGTTTCAAAGCCGTACTTCATCAGGTCGACAAGACCACCGCAGAGCACGTTCTGCTCGCCGAAAAGGTCCTCGTAGGTCTCCTGCTGCATGGTGCATTCCAGCACGCCACCGCGGGTCAGACCTTCGGCCTTGGCCATGGCCAGAGCCACTTCGCGAGCCTTGCCCGTGGGGTTCTGGAACACGGCAATCAAGCCGGGGCAGCCAAAGCCTTCCTCGAACACGCGGCGCACTTCCGTGCCCGGACCCTTGGGAGCCACCATAATCACGTCCACGTCTGCGGGGGGCTCAATGGTCTTGAACACGTAGGCAAAACCGTGGGAGCAGCAGAGCGTCTTGCCTGCCTTCAGGCCGGGCTTGATCTGGTTGGTGTATACCTCACCGTGCTTTTCATCGGGAAGCAGAATGTGGATGATATCGGCCTTGGCAGCAGCTTCGTCCACAGGCATTACCTCAAAGCCATCCTGCACTGCGGCATCCCAGCTCTTGCCGGGGCGCAGACCAATGATGACATGCACGCCGCTGTCGCGCATGCAAAGCGCCTGGGCGCGACCCTGTGCACCGTAGCCAATCACGGCCACCGTCTTGCCATTCAGAACGCTCACATCAGCGTCCTTGTCGTGAAGAATATCCATTGTCGTATAATCAGTTCGTTGTGAGGCTCACCTGCGGCATGCAGGTGTGTCTGCCAACAATGTACCACCTTATCCTCTAAATGCAAGCTCAATGTACGCACCCACCCTGCTCGCTCTGCCGTATGACACAACAACAGAGCATTAATCTCATCTTTCAGCATTGCAAATAAAAAAACAACAACCGCCCGGTGACAGGACCGGGCGGCTGTTGCTGTTGATAAACTGAGTTACTCTTTCGGGAGCATCAGGCAGCTATACCGAAGTGACGCTGGATGTCCGCAAAAATTCGGTCGCGGAGCGTGCGAGCCTTCTTAATGTCCCTTGTACGCAGGGAGAAGCGAAGGCGTTCAGCCGTCGCATCCGGCTTATGAACGGTAACGTGGCACCACCACACGCCGCGGTTGTTCCACAGGTGGTGGTTGAGGTTATCGTCGTTAATACGAAGCGCGATTTTGGTCTGAGGTGATGTCATTTTAGTAAATTCTGATGTGATTAACAGGAAGGATCCTGCATACATCCGCGTTCGTTTCGGAACAGCTCAGCAGCAAATCCTCATAGGGTCTTGTGTGAACAGACACCGGAGCTTGCCGCTTCGTTCAATTTTTTTGAACGATTCAAAAGCGGTATCAGTAAAGGATGCCGGCTTTCTTGAGCGTGTTGAAGGCGCCGTTCTTGGAAA
Organism: Akkermansia sp.; assembly: GCA_017558555.1. GTDB lineage: Bacteria > Verrucomicrobiota > Verrucomicrobiia > Verrucomicrobiales > Akkermansiaceae > Akkermansia. The sequence goes on along the minus strand of JAFYUJ010000061.1, from coordinate 18,078 downwards.
TCGTGCGGAGAGCCTTGCAGGAGAGCTTCATGCGGATGTAGCCACCCTTGCCACCGTTGAGCTCGGGAACCCAGATGCGCTTTTCCTGGAGGTTCGGATAAACTGTGCGGTTCACCACCTTCGTGACGTGACGACCGATACCACCCTTCTTCTTAGCAAGACCGGAGCGATGAATGCGACGGCCCTTATGGGGCATAGCAAACGTAATATTGCAAATTCTGGACATAATTTTATTGGGGGTTAAGATTGTTGCGGAGCGCTATTCTACACGAATTTGGCTTCACGTCAAGCAAAACAACGCTTTATCTGCAAAAAAAAGCTTTCAGGCAATGATTTACAGCAAATAAAAAGGCTGAATTACTTGCCCAGGCAGAACGTGGCAAAGACGCGGGTGAGGATATCTTCGGTATCAATGCGGCCTACAATGGAGCCGAGAGCATCGAGTGCGGCGCGGAGGTCAACATCGGTGAATTCGGGGGATTCGCCGGCGAGGACGGAGGCCTGTGCAAGGTCGAGCGCCTCAATCGCTTGCCGGAGGGCGAAGCGGTGGCGGGTGTTGATGGCGGCGAAATCGGCTGCGGTGGCATCCTGGTGCAGGAAGAGCTGGGCGATGGCTTGCTCCAGCTCGGCGCGGCCCTGGCCAGTGCGGCAGGAAAGGCGGATAGCCTGCACACCCTCCCAGGCGGGGTGGGGCGGTAAATCGGCCTTATTGAGCAGCAGCAGGCGGGCGCTGCCCTCCGGCAGAGCCAGGGGAGCAGGCGGGGGCTGGGTGATGTCTGCCACCTCCAGCACCAAATCCGCCTCTGCCCCGGCGCGGCGGCTGCGCTCCATGCCGGCGCATTCAATGGCATCAGCACTTTCATGCAGGCCGGCGGTATCAGTCAGGCGCAGGCGCAGGCCGGCCAGGCTCACGCTTTCTTCAATCGTGTCGCGGGTAGTGCCGGCCACATTGCTCACAATGGCGCGTTCATAGCCCAGCAACATGTTAAGCAGGCTGGATTTGCCCACATTGGGGGCACCGATGATGGCGGTGCGCACACCCTCGCGCAGGAAGCGGCCTTCATCTGCCGTATCGAGCAATTGTTGCAAATCGCGGCGCACATCCTGCATGGCAGCGGCCAGTTGCTCCATGGTGTCGGGGGAGATTTCTTCCTCCGGGAAATCAATATAAGCGCCCAGGTGAGCAGCGGTGGAAATTAAGTGATTGGCTGCTGCTTCCACGCGGGAACTGATGGCGCCTTGCAACTGGTTTTGCGCGGCGCGGAGAGCGAGGTCGCTGCCGGCAGAGATGATATCCATGACGGCCTCGGCGCGGGTGAGGTCCAGCTTGCCGTGGGTAAAAGCGCGGCGGGAGAATTCGCCCGGTTCGGCGGGGCAAGCCCCGGCAGCCAGCAGGCATTCCAACACGCGACGGGTCACCAGCATGCCGCCGTGGCAGGAAATCTCCACCACATCTTCACCGGTGTAGCTGGCAGGTGCTGCAAAATAGGTGGCCACGGCTTCATCCACCACGCTCCCATCCTGTCGGCGCAGGCGCACCAGGGTAGCGCGGCGGGGCTCCAGACGGCGGCCGCAGCAAGCCACAGCAATCTCATGCGCTTGCGGGCCACTCATGCGCACCACAGCAATGGCTCCCGTACCCGGGGGCGTTGCAATGGCGGCTATGGTGGTTTCTTCAGTCATCAGCTCAGGCGGGTGATTTCCAGGTGGCGCACCATGCACTGGTTGGTATGGCCGGCGGTGTTGGTGCAAAGCTCATTATAGCGCAGAGAGAATCGGTGTACACCGGCAGGCAGCTCCAGACGAAGAGCGGCGGTATTGGTGTAATCCTCCCACATGCCCTGCTCTGTGTTGTGCGGGAATGAGATGATGGAGAGTGGGCTCTCATTCAGGAAAAGCTGGCGCAGGGCGCAGGTATCGCCATCGCGGCGGGAGGCGGTGGCATTGGCATAGCAAATGCGAAGGCTGTAGGTGCCCTCTGCCAGGGTGATGGGCTCGTAATCCAACCGGGAAGTACAGGGGCGCGTATCCAGCCAAGCCTGGTGCTGCTCCACCGGGTATTCAGCCTGCTCGCCGATGCGCTCGGGCTGCAGGCGCTGGCGTGCGCCGGGGCGTATGCACTCCCACGGCCGGCTCAGACCGGAGGCATTGGTGGCAGACACAGCCTGCACGCGGTACTCTGTATAATAAGCGGCGCCGGGTGTGGGCACATAGGAAGGCTGCCCGGTGGTGGTGATGGCTATGCCATTGGCATACACACAATAGCTGGTGGCACCGGCAACCGGGTGCCAGTTGAGCAGCGTGGGCTCGCATTTCTCCCACACGGGGGCGGGCAACGCATCTGCCGCCAGGGGGTAGGCCGGCTTAGGCTCATCATCCTCCGCAGGCATCAGCTCCAGCTCAATCTGCAAACGGCCCTTGGTATCCAACGGGATAATGGGGGAAGCTGCCTTGCCGTTGATGCGGGCAGAGCAAATATCCGTACCGTAGCCGTTGATATGCACATCCAGCACCATGTCGCGGATGCGCAGGTTGGTCAGCCAGTGGCTGCCCGCAAAACTCTTGGGTACACAGGGGGCAAAGACAAGGTTATCGCTCTCATACTGCATGCCAAACAAGCCAAAATAGTACATGCCCAGCATGCCCGATACACTCCAGAGCTGGCGATCCGAGTTCTGTATCGTCCCCTCGGCCTCTCCGGTCTCGGCCTGGAAATTCTCCTTGGAGGTCCCGAACGCCATGGCTGCGCGCAGCAGGGAAGCCATGGATTGCTCTGCACCGCGGGTATCCTGCAATTCGGCATGAGCCAGCAGCACGTAAGCCTCCACAAAGGGCCAGATGGCGCGGTTGTGATACGCAGCGCGTTCTTCTTCCTTGAAGGGAGCAAACACGGGGGTACCCCACGGGGTGCGGGGGATGCTGTTCATGGCCTGGTGTGCCTTGTTGCCGGCCACCAGGCCGGTGATGACGGCCAGGGATGTGGCGAGCGCATCCACGCGCTCCTCCAGGCAGCGCTCGGTGCGCATCATGCCAAAGCTCTGCGTGGCGCGGCTCCAGAAATGCTCCTGCACATCTGCCGCTATGGCAGCAGCTTCTTCCTGATAGGGTGTGGCTTCTTTTTCGCGCCCCAGTTCATCGAGCATACGGCCCAGGATGCGGCGGCTCACATAGTGCAGTACATTGGTGCCAAAAGCCCATGAGGCGCCGATGTCTGCCGGGCTCATCCACGAGGGGTAGCTCTGCTCGCGCCAATCAATAAAAGAGGTCTCGCCCGGGCGCAAGTGCCCGCGGCAGGTCAATACAGCATCATCCTGTGCTATCGTAGCCTGCAACACGGTGGCGCAATAGGCCAGCCATTGGCGGTCTCCCGTGGCCAGATAACAGGTCCACGCCGCGAGAGCCCAGGAGACGCGGTCTGTCGAAATCGGCCAGCCACCACCCGTGCCCGTATCTTGCAGGATGACCCCATCCCTCACCCGGGATTCCAGACTGCGGCGGCAGGCTTCCGGTTCCAGGTAGGAGGCGCCCAGCGTCACGGCATAGGCGGTGTCGCGGGTCCACGCCGTGTGCCAGGAGGCACCCGCCAGCAGCAGCCCTTCGGGGCTGATATTCTGCTGCAGCTCATGCGCGGCCAGGGCATACATGGCCGTAAGCACGGGGATGCTGCCGCGGTAGCCGGTTTTTTCGCGCGGTACGGGGGGTATCTGCACCTCCCGCACCTGGCCGTGGCGGGTGATACGCAAGGTGCTGTGCCCCTGCCCCACCAGCTCAGCCACCAGCCCCGGTTGCTCCAGGCGCAGCGAGCTGAGGCGGTAGGCCTCATTCTCGTACAGGATGCTTTCCGGGGTGGTGTTCATGGGTGTGAAAATACCTTGTGGTAAGGCATCAGAGAATGGCGCCGGGGGTGTAGTTCACACCATCGGGGTAAATGTCGGCAATCTCCTTCACCAAGGCCACAAAGCCATTCACCTGGTCGGCAGCCATGCCGGTATCACCGGCGTTGTCATCATAAATCTGCTGGATTTCCTCGCGGCTGAGCGGCAGGCGCTCATCGGCACCCAGGCGGTCCAGCAGGTCATTGCGGGAGATGGCACCGTTGCGCAGGTCGTTGGACACGGAAACGGCGTGTTCCTTGATGACCTCGTGCGCTTCTTCGCGGCCCATGCCACGCTTCACCGCAGACATCATGATGGTGGTGGTCATCAGGAAGGGCAGGTAGCGGTCCAGCTCGGTGTTGATGACCGGCTCGTACACCTGCATCTGATCCAGCACCGTGATGAAAGTCTCAAACAGACCATCGGCTGCCATGAAAGCATCCGGCAACACGCAGCGGCGCACTACGGAACAGGACACGTCGCCCTCGTTCCACTGGTCGCCCACGATGCCGCCAATCATGCTCAGGTGGCCCTTGAGGATGGCATGGAAGCCGTTCACGCGCTCGCAGGAGCGGGGATTCATCTTGTGGGGCATGGCGCTGGAGCCTGTCTGGCCCTTGGCAAAGCCCTCGGTGCAGAGCTCGTGGCCCACCATGAGGCGCCAGGTCTTGCAGAAGCTGCTGGGTGCGCAGGACAGACCCACCAGACCGGAAATCACTTCAAAATCCAGCGAGCGGGGGTACACCTGGCCCACGTTGAGCCACTTGGTGCCGATGCCGAGGTGGGAGCAGATGCGCTCCTCGAGTTCGCGCACGGTGGCGGCATTCTTGCCAAAAAGAGAAAGCTGGTCCAACTGGGTACCTACGGCGCCCTTGAGACCGCGCACGCGGTAGCGGTCCATGATGCTCACCCAGGACCATGCCCAGTGCAGCATTTCCTCGCCGAACATGGCAATGCGCTTGCCCATGGTGCTGGCCTGTGCTGCCACATTGTGTGTACGGGCAGCCAGGGTGAGGGTCTTCCAGTTGTCGGCATGCCTGGCCATGCGGTCCAACACAGCCACAGCCTTGTCGCGGATGATTTGCATGGCGCGCCACACCTGCAGCTGCTCCACATTTTCCGTCAGGTCGCGGCTGGTCATACCCTTGTGAATATGCTGGTGACCGGCCAAATCACAGAACTCTTCAATACGGGCCTTCACATCGTGGCGGGTGATGCGCTCGCGGTTGTTGATGGATTCAATATCCACCTGTCCTTTCACGCTTTCGTACGCGTCGATGGCTTCCTGCGGGATATCCAGCCCCAGGTCTTTCTGAGCTTTCATCACGGCGATCCAGAACTCACGCTCCAGGACGATGCGTCCTTCTGCGGACCAAATGGATTTCATTGCGTCGGAAGCGTAGCGACCGGCCAGTACGTTGGGTATTGCGTTCATGATGTGGAGTATGATGATATGCTGTCTGCCTTGCGGGCGCTCTGCTACCCGCTCGCGCCAGCTTAGCATTTTTCCCACCGCTTGACAAGCCTAAAGCCTGTCTGCCCACCGCCCTGCATCGGGCTCATCATCGCCCTGCTCCTGCTTGCCGTGACCACATATTCCTGCTTTCCGGAGGCACATCGTATGCTGTAGCCGCTCTCCATGTGAGATTCTCTTCATTTGTCGCTTGCAAGGAGGTAGCATTTCTGATAGGCTGGGAGCAACCAAGCCAATACTGCCAGATATGATTACGACAGAATACCCTTACGGAGAAGAATTTCCCATCATCCGCATTGAGACACCGCTCTGCCGCGCCGAAGTATCCCTTTATGGTGCCCATGTGATTAATTGGACACCGACCGGGCAGATGCCTGTCATTTTCATGAGCCCGAAAGCCATATTCAGCAAGGGCAAGGCACTGCGCGGCGGTATTCCGCTGTGCTGGCCCTGGTTTGGCAAGCACCCGGAGGATGCCGGCAAGCCCGCCCACGGTGTGGCGCGCATCTCCACCTGGCAGTTGGCCGCCAGCGAAGAGCTGGAGGATGGCTGCGTGCGCCTGATGCTGGCTCTGCCCCCTGAAGAAGAGCTGATGCCCAGCGGTGCGGTGATGATGGAAATCGGCAGCGAGCTGACGGTGAGCCTGGTGACGCTGGATGTACCGCGCACCATGCCTTTCTCTGCCGCCATGCACACCTACTTTGCCGTGAGCGACTACGAAACCGTGGCAGTAACGGGGCTGGAGGAAACAGATTTTGTGGAATATGCAGATGATGCCGTGCCGCACAGCGAGGACCCCCTCATCCCCGCCGGCCACATCGACCGCATCTACTGCCCCGTGCAGGAGCAGCAGGAAATCGCCATTCATGACCCCGCCTGGGGGCGCAGCATCCGCATCTGCCGCGCCGGCTCCGGTTCTTGCGTGGTGTGGAACCCCGGTGCCGAGCTAGCCGCCACCATGGGTGATTTGGGGGCCGAGGCCTCCCGCGGCTTCCTGGCATTGGAAACCAGCGTGGTGCCGGCAGAAAACATCATGCTGCGCTGCGGCGAGACACACGAGCTTACCACCAACATCCGCGTGGTCCCCATTGATTAATTCATGGCCGCCAAGCGCACCATCGTACGCCGCCTGTGGCAGCTGCTCGGCCTTGCATGTGTCGGCGTGCTGGCGCTTGGGCTGCTTATCGGCATAGCAGAGGGGTGGACCCGGACGCTGGCCCATGGCCGTTGCCACGACACCCCCGCCGCCTGCCCTGCGGACTCTGTGGGGCTGGTGCTGGGCTGCAGCCGCAAGCTGCGCAATGGGCGCACCAATATGTACTTTACCGGGCGCATTCAGGCAGCGGCCCGGTTGTGGCGCTCCGGGCGGGTGAGCTGCCTCATTGTCTCGGGGGATAACCGCACCCACCAATACAACGAACCGGATGACATGCGCGCCGCCCTGGTGGCACAGGGAGTGCCGGCCAACCGCATCGTGTGCGACTACGCCGGACTGTGTACCTATGATTCTGTGGCCCGCGCCAAGCTCATTTTCGGAGCCCGGCAGCTCATCATCGTGAGCCAGGCCGACCACGCCGAGCGCGCCGTGGCCATTGCCCGGCACCTGGATATACCGGCGGCGGGGCTCAAAGCGCCGCTGGTGCCGGTGAACCGCCCCACCTTCCTGAAACAATACTTGCGCGAGCGTGCGGCGCGCGTGGCCATGGTGTATGATTTTATCACCTTCCGCACCCCCAGGCACCTGGGGCAACCTGAATCCCTTCCCTCATCATGATTAATCTCATCTCTCAATGCGCCCGCTACGGCCTGGCTGAATGGGTATGCTGCCCCGGCGAACAAAGCATGGTCTTTATCGAGGAGCTGGAAAGCTGCCCCGCCGCCCATTGCTGGTACCATACGGATGAACGCGCCGCCGCCAGCTTTGCCCTGGCACGCGCCGAGGCTACGGGACGCCCCGTGGCAGTCATCACCAGTGGTGGCAGCTCGGCCACCGCGCTCACTCCCGCCCTGGTGGCTGCCTATTACAGCCGCCGCCCACTCGTGGTCATCACCATTGATTCCGAGACCCCCGATGGCGGGCTGGGACTGCCGGGGCATATTGAGCACACAGGCCTTTTTGGCATGTATGCCGATACCATCAACTTCTGCCTGCCCCTGGCATACAGCGATTACGAGAAAGTGGAAAACCTGCTGCAGGAGGGCTTCCCCCTGCACTTCAACCTGTGCCTGGGAGAAGGTGTACGCCGCGGGGGAGATTACAGCGAGCTGGAGCCCGGCCCGCGCCCCCGAGCCCCGCGTTTCCGTGGCTCGCTGGTCGCGCTTTCGCAGATGCTGCGTTTCCGGGATAATGAAGGCCTGGTGCTGATGCTGGGCGCGCTGAATGCCGATGAGCACGATGCCGTAGCCTGGCTGGCAGATTTGCTGCGTGTCCCCATCCTGGCAGAGCCCGCCAGCAACATGCGCGAGCAGATGCGACAATATGTGCTGGCCGATGCCGACAACCTGCTGCTGGATAACCCGCCACCCATCATCCTGCGCTTTGGCGAGGTACCCACCGGTCCCTTCTGGCAAGCGCTGGAGGATATGGACAAGGTGGAGGTGTACTCTGTGACCCGCACGGGCTTTGCCGGTTTGCGCCGACAGAGCCATGTGTTTGAGGGCGATGTAGAGCAAATCATGCAAGCGCTGGGTGACATCCCCCGCCGCTATGACCCCACCGGCCTGCTCACTCTCAGCCGCCGCCGTGCCGCCAGGATAGAGGAGCTCATCCTCTCCTACCCCGAAAGCGAAGCCGCCCTGCTGCGCGCCTTCTCTCACTACGCAGTCATTTGTGATGAGGTGTGCCTGAGCGGCAAGCGCGTGTCTGCCCTCTGGGGCAAATACGCCCAGTCCGAGCGCGAGTTCGGCATGGTACGCGCTATCAACATGCACAGCACGGATGGTACCGTCTCTGCATTCATGGGCTATTCTGCCGCCAAGCAAATCTCCTGCTGTCTGGCCGGTGATGTGGAGCTGATGCGCGACTGCGCTGCCTCCACCTTCCTGCCCCAGTTGGAGCCGGGCGTGCGCGTAGTCGCAGTACTGGCCGGCGGGGCCGAATCCCAGCTACCCGCCTGCAATCTCAAAGACCTGGCCACGCTCTGGAATGCCAGGTACATCCCCGTGTATTGTGCAGAGGATTTTGATGCCGTTTATGACCTGCAGGAGGATGAGTTCGCCCTGGTCGATATCATACCCGACCCCGAGCAAACGCGCCTCTTCAACGCGAGCCTGTAAACACAGCACCATCTTTGTTTTGTGTCATCATCCCGCGTGATGGGCGGGATGGGCACATCTCGCTTGACATGCGGGCACCCGGGGGCTACAATCCCCGCGGACTCGTATCAGCCCACTTCTCGCGTATGTACAACCCTGATTTTAAGAACAGATTGGTATCCGACCTCGCTGATTTGAAAGCCGCAGGTCTGTTTAAGGAAGAACGTTTCATTGCCACTCCCCAGTATTCTGAGGTGGGCCTGAAGGATGGCAGCAGCGTCATCAACATGTGCGCCAACAACTACCTCGGCCTGGCCAACAGCCCCGAGCTGGAAAAGGCCGCCAAGGACGCTATCGACCGCTGGGGCTACGGCATGGCCTCCGTGCGCTTCATCTGCGGCACGCAGACCCTGCACAAGACGCTCGAAGAACGCCTGAGCGCCTTCCTCGGCACAGAAGACACCATCCTGTTCGGTTCCTGCTTTGATGCCAACGGCGGCCTGTTCGAGGCTCTGCTGAGCAAGGAAGATGCCATCATCTCCGACTCCCTCAACCATGCTTCCATCATCGACGGTGTGCGCCTTTGCAAGGCTGCCCGCTACCGCTACAAGAACAACGATATGGAAGACCTGGAAGCCAAGCTTCAGGAAGCCAAGGCTGCCGGTGCCCGCACCATCCTCATCTCCACGGACGGTGTATTCTCCATGGACGGTATTGTGGCCAGCCTGGACAAGATTCACGAGCTGGCTGAAAAGTACGGTGCTCTGGTCCACTTCGATGAATCCCATGCCACAGGCGTGCTGGGTGCCCGCGGTCGCGGTACGCACGAGCATTGCGGCCTCTTCGGCAAGGTAGACATCACCTCCGGTACCTTTGGTAAGGCCTTGGGTGGTGCTTCCGGTGGCTATGTATCCGCCCGCAAGGAGATTGTGGACATGCTGCGCCAGAAGGCTCGCCCCTACCTGTTCTCCAACAGCGTGATGCCCGCCATCGCCGCCACCACCATCAAGGTGCTGGACATTCTGGAAAGCTCCACCGAGCTGGTGGAACGCGTGCAGAGCAATGCTGCTTACTTCCGCAAGGGTATGGAGCAGTGTGGTTTCACGCTGGCCGGTGCCGGCCACGCCATCGTACCCGTGATGATTGGCGATGCTGCCCTCTCCCAGAAGATGAGCAACCGCTTGCTGGAACTCGGCGTGTACGCCATGGGCTTCTTCTACCCCGTGGTGCCCAAGGAACAGGCACGTATCCGCACGCAGATTTCTGCTGCCCACACCACCGAGCAGCTTGACCGCGCCATCGCTGCCTTTGCCACCGCCGGCAAGGAGCTGGGCCTCATCAAGTAATTTCTGCTTGATCCCCCTCTTCCTGCCCGACCCGCGCCCCGCTGCCGGGTCGGGCATTTTTCCCCCTCCCCACCACCTCACCCGCATGTACACCAGCTTTTTTGATGTTTTTTCCATTGGCATCGGACCCTCCAGCTCGCACACCATGGGGCCAATGCGCGTTGCCGCCCGCTTTGTGGCAGATGTGCAGGCCGCCGGCAAGCTGGCAGCCGTTTGCAGCGTGAAGGTGGATTTATTCGGCTCGCTTGCGCTCACGGGTGAGGGACACGGCACGCCCTCTGCGGTGGTCTATGGTTTGCTGGGCCTGGAGGCCGAGACCATGGATTTGAACCACAATTTTGTGGAGGAAGTGCAGCAGCAAAAGCAGCTCACCCTGGGGGGTGCCCACACCATCCCCTTCGATATGCAGGCAGACATCACCCTGCAAAAGGATACTTTCCTGCCCCAGCACGCCAATGGCATGCGCTGCCGTGCGCTGGATGCCCGGGGCACCCACCTGGCAGATGAGGTGTATTTCTCCATCGGCGGCGGTGCCGTACGCCGGGCAGATGAAATGAACACCACCCCACAAAATCCGCGCCCTGTCCCTTTTGATTTCAATTCCTGCAATGAATTGGTGGCCCTGTGTCGCCAACACAAGATAAGCATAGCCGAGCTGGTGCGCCGCAACGAGGCCGCCCTTTGCCCCGCCCCCGTCCTCAAAGCGCGCCTGCGCCGCGTGATTGCCACCATGCAACAAGCGGTGGAGCGCGGCATTGCCACCGGCGGCACCCTGCCCGGTGAGCTCCGCCTCTCCCGCCGAGCACCCCAAATCTACGCCCGCCTGGAAGACCAATTCCACCGCAACGCCACAGATGCCCTCACCATTATCGACTGGATTAATCTGTGGGCCTTTGCCGTGGCAGAAGAAAATGCCGCCGGTGGCCGCGTGGTCACAGCCCCCACCATGGGCTCTGCCGGTGTGCTGCCTGCCGTGCTGCGTTATTACGAGCGCTACGGCTGCAAGGAAGGCCCCACCGATGTGGATGCCGGTATGGAGACCTTCCTGCTCACCGCCTCAGCCATTTGCAGCCTGTACCGCGCCAATGCCTCCATCTCCGGTGCCGAGGTAGGCTGCCAGGGCGAGGTAGGTGTAGCTTGCTCCATGGCGGCCGCCGGCCTCACCGCCGCCATGGGTGGCACCATTGAACAGGTGGAAAATGCCGCCGAAATCGCCATGGAACACAATCTCGGCCTCACCTGCGACCCCATCTGCGGCCTAGTCCAGGTCCCCTGCATCGAGCGCAACGCCATCGGCGCCGTCAAGGCCGTCAACGCCGCCCGCCTCGCCATGCGCGGCGACGGCTCCCACTACGTGAGCCTCGATAGCGTCATCGCCACCATGGACGAAACTGGCCGCGCCCTCCAATCCGGCTACCGTGAAACCGCCCTCGCCGGCCTCGCCCGCAACGCCTTTACTTGCTGACCTTTCGCAACTTCTGCACTCCCATTTTTTATCAACGGTATTTCATTTAAGAAAAGTGAAATACCGTTGTTTTGTCATCATTCCACAGCATGTGTACACTTAAGCATAAAAAGCACAAGATATAGTATAGCATGTGACAAACTGGTGGAAAATCTGGTAATTTTGGATAATTGAGCTTGCCAGTAGAGAGAGAAAAAAGTAAAATGGACGCAACCAAAGGAATAACGTCATGAAATTCGCCCTTGCAAAACAAGTCCTGTTGGACGGCCTGAACAAGGTAGCCGGTGTGGTATCGAACCGCCCGAGTCTGCCGATTCTCTCCAATGTGCTGCTGGAAGCAAGTGATGGTGAGCTGCGCCTGACCACCACGAACATGGAGCTGACCATCCTGGCCAAGGTACCCTGCATTGTGACCACCCCCGGCTCCGCCACGCTGCCTGCCAAGAAGCTGCAGAGCATCGTGCGCGAAATGCGCGACGGTGAAATCAGCATCGAGGTACGTGGCACCACAGCTACCATTTGCTGCAACCGCGCCAAGTTCCGCCTCAACGGCATTGCTGCAGACGAATATCCCCAGCTTCCGGTGTTCAAGGAAGCCCGTGAGTTCAAAGTACCGCAGGCCATGCTCAACCGCGGTATTCGCTACACGGAATTCGCTATTTCCAACGATGGCACACGCTACGTGCTCAACGGCATCTACACCTGCTTCCAGGATGGCAAGCTGACCCTGGTGGCTACGGATGGTCGTCGTCTGGCTCTGTTTGAGAACGATTTGGAATTCCCCGAATCCCAGCAGGTGTGCATCGACATCCCCAGCCGCGCCGTGGCCGAGATTCACCGCCTTCTGGGCGATGCCGGCGATGTGATGGTGCGCATCACCAGCAACCAGGCTTCCTTCGATTTCGGCGATACGCTGCTCATCACCAAGCTGATTGACGGCAACTACCCGAACTACCGCCAGGTGATTCCCAGCCGCTACAGCGAGCGTATCTCCATGCCCGCTCAGGATTTGAACGAAATCGTGCGCCGCGTCTCCCTGCTCTCTGCAGAGAAGACCAACACCGTCACTTTCCGCTTCACTCCCGGCATGATGGAAGTGCAGTCCAGCGCTGCTGAATTGGGCGATGCCAACGAAGAAATGCCCATCGATTACAGCGGCCGCGAACTGGCCATCACCTTCAATGCAGACTTCATCCAGGCTCCGCTCAAGGCTGTGGGCGACAATGAGGTATGCCTGGATCTGATTGATTCTTCCAGCCCCGGCGTGATGCGTGTGGCAGATGAGTTCTTGTATGTACTCATGCCCATGCACTCCTGATACGGAGCTGATACATAACCATTCTTACTGACATAATTCCAGGGGTTTGGGAGGGGAGGAGCGGATATATTCCTCCCCTCCCTCTTTTTTATCTTGATGGCACAGCCAAAGCAATACCCCTCATCACCGTCTCTCAGGGTGATAAATAATCTGGCCCCGGCACTCCCAGCGGTGCCCGGCAAACGGTCTGCGCCTCACTTCAAGGTAACGGACACCGGGCAATGGTCAGACCCGGTGATATCGGCGTGTATGGAGGCATCTGCCACGCGCGGCAGGAAAGATTCCGAAACGCAGAAGTAATCAATACGCCAGCCCACGTTCCTGGCGCGTGCACCGCCACGGAAGCTCCACCAGGAGTAGGCATCCCGCGCATCGGGATGCAAACGGCGGAAGGTATCTGCAAAGCCCGCCTGCAGCAACTCAGTGAAATCGGCACGCTCCTCATCAGAGAAGCCGGCGCTGAAATGGTTGGTAGCGGGGCGGGCGAGATCAATTTCCTCGTGCGCCACATTCAAATCCCCGCAGAAGACCACGGGTTTCGTCTCCGCCAGGCGGGAGACATAGGCACGGAAAGCGGCATCCCACTCCTGGCGGTAGGGCAAGCGCGCTAATTCGTTCTGGGAGTTGGGCGTGTAACAGTTGACCAGGTAGAAATCCTCAAACTCCATGGTGGCCACACGGCCTTCCGTATCGTGTTCCGGCACGCCAATGCCTGTGGAAGTGCTCTGCGGCTGCACCTTGGACAGGATGAGCACACCGGAATAACCGGGACGCTGAGCAGGGTTCCACAACGCATGGGGCCAGGACGCCAGCCAGAGGTCGCTCACCTGTTCCGGGCGAGCTTTGATTTCCTGCAGGCACAGGATATCAGGTGCCAGGGCATCCATCTTCTCCGCCAGGCCTTTGCCCAGCGTAGCGCGAATGCCGTTCACATTCCAGCTGACGATTTTCATGGTATAATGTTGATTGAAGGTGAATTACTTATCGTATTTCACAGGCTGAAGCTTGGGAGCGTTGATGAGCTTCATCACGTCCTCACCCGGCTCAGCAGCTGCAGGCGGGTTGGGGAGCTTTTTGGTCTCCCACACGCGGAAATCTGCCTCGGGCTTGATGTTGCCACCCGTAGCCAGGGAGAAGTAGCCCAGCTGGGGATTGACGCGGCAGTTGATTTCCATGTTGGGGTTGCCATCCTTGGTGAAGCGGAACTCCGTGGCCTGGCTCCAGGCCTTGCCATCCCAACGCCAGGCGGGGCCGAAGGTAGCGCGGCGTTCCTTCTGCTTGGATTCCACGTTGCGGCGGAAGTCCTCCACAAAGCCACAGCCACCACCTAAACCGCGGGTGAGAGCCTGGATGCGCCAGCAGCTCAGCAATTCCCACTGCTTGGTCTCGGGGTCCCAGATATAGCCGGCCAGCTGGCGGAAATCCTCGCCATCCGGACGCTCAATCACGAGGGTGCGAATCACATCGCCTTCCTTCCAGTCAAAGGGGCGCATGGAGTTGCCGCCCGTGCCTTCACCACCAAAGCGGCGGGTGGTCACAAGGCGACCCTTCTGCACCAACTTGGCACGTTCTTCTTCCGGGGCTGCGTGGGGGTTATCGCCACTGTCCTTGGCATCCCAAATGGAGAAAATGGCAGCACGTTCAAAGGTGCCATCAGCTTTCTTCTTAGCCAATTCCTGCACACCAATATAGCCGCAACCAAAGTTGTTCACGGCGAAGTAGGTGCCCTCAGCACTCTTTTCCACCACCATTTCATTGTAAGCAGCGGTGTGTGTGGGGATAGTGGGCAGATAGCCGATATGCACAGATGTGCACTGGCGAGCTGCCATATTTTCCGGAGCCCAGTAGTCCGAATTGCGGTCGGCCATGGCCTGCTGCCCACAAAGGGTGATAGCGGCCACAGCCCCTGCCAGTATGGAAGTGACGGGTTTCATCGCACTTATCCTACCATATTGATGCTTCTTTGGCAAGCTTTTAGCCAAGGCTTGCGCTGCCGGTATAGCCCAGCTCAGATTTCGATGTACTTGCTCTTGGGCATGTTGCAGAGCGGGCAGCGATCCGGCTCGGTGCCTTCTGCAAAGGTATCACCGCAGAGGGGGCACACATAGTACTTGGCGGGGAGGTCGAGTTTTTCGCCGGCTTCCAGCTGGGCCAGTGCCTTGCTGTACAAGTCTGCATGTTCCTTTTCTGCCTCATTGGCCCAGGTGAAGCTGCGCACGGCATCGGCCATGCCTTCTTCCTCTGCCAGAGCAATCATGGGGGGATACATGTCGGTGAACTCATAGGTCTCACCGGCGATGGCATCGCGCAGGTTGTCGGCGGTGTTGCTCACTTCGATGTGCATTTCCACATTGATGGGTTCCTGCCCCAGTTTCACCAGCACTTTGTTGTGGTTGGTGGCGTGGATGCGCTCAGCGCGGCTGGCAGCTGCAAAGAGCTTCTCGATGAGAGGATAGCCCTCCTGTGCGGCGCGGGTGGCATAGGCGGCATACTTGGCACTGGCGGTACTTTCACCAATGATGGCGGTCTTCAGGTTGTCAATCGTTGTCATGCCCCTAATATACCCTACTTTAGAATGATTACAAGAAAAAAGATGAGATTTTATGCAAAAAAAGGATTTTATTTTCCTTGCGGGGTATGGTGATGGGCGGTAAGATGGGTGCGTGCAGGATATTTCCATATCACGGCGTACGTTTTTGAAAGGGCTGGGAGCACTGGCTCTGGCGGCATTGCCGGCATGCAGGCGCGCGCAGGAATACGCTGTGCAGCCGGAGGAGTGCCCGGAATGGATACGCCCGGGGGAAGCCACCTGCTTTGCCACCTGCATGCCTTGGGCCAATGGTGCGCTGCCCATGTTGGCGGTGTGCCACGGCGGTATCCCCACCTCTCTGCAACCCAACCCGGCCTATACCGCGCGCCCTGGGCTCCCGGCCTTTGCTCAGGCCGCCATTCTGGATTTATATGATGACCGCCGCGCAGCAGAGCCCACGTTCAACGGCAAAAGCTACCCCTGGGAGGGGCTGCAAGGTGCCTTCCGTGCCTGGGCGCGTGCCATCCAAAGCGGGCGGCGCACGGCGCTGCTGCTACCGCAGGGCTACTCCCCCCTCCGCCAAAAACAATGCGAGGCCCTCATGGCCTGTGGCGGGGTAACATGCTATGCGTATGACCCGGTGAGCGAACCCCGCAGCGTCACCTTTGCAGCACTGGAGGCTGTGCAACGCGTGAGCGTGGGAGAGGCCTGCCGATTCCCCCATGGATTCGGGACACTGGACCAGCTGATAGCCGATATGCCGAACACGGAGCTGCTCTTCATCTTCACCCCGGCGGATGTGGCGGCTTTCCGGCCGGAATTAGCACGGCTGCTGCAACAGACAACGGCTGAAACGGTGCGATTCTCCCTCTTTACAGATGAAACGGCCAAATGCTGCCAGTATACTGTGCCGCAAACGCACTTTCTGGAGGAATGGGGGGCAGAAGCAGATGCCGCGGGCAACCTGTGTCTGCGCCAACCGGTAACCCAGGCACTGCGCACCGCCGTCTCCGAGGCCGATGCTCTGCATGCCCTGCTGCACGATGGCCACCTGCCCCTGGACAAAGCCCCGCACAACCTCCCTGCCCGCAGCTGGCTGCAAAAAGCGGTGGGAGACCTGCCCCAAATGCTCAGGAAAGGCTATGTGAGCCGGGCGTGCCCGCTGCCTGTGCCCTGCCCGCCGGCAGCCAAACCTACGCCCTATGTGCATCCATTTTTTGCAGATGGGCGCTTCCTGCACAACCACTGGTTGCTGGAAACGCGCGACCCCATCAGCGGCACAAGCGGTGCCCCCGCTGTGTTCATGCCCTACGCCAGAAGCAAAAGCCCCCTCCGCTTTCCCAACGGCAATATCAAGGTGAAACAATATTCCCTGCCCTCCGGGAAATGGCCGGGGTTGCGCCAGCGGCTTTTCCCCATGCTCCCGGGGCTGGAAGAGGTAGATTTCTATGATAGAGAGGAACGCACCTTCCCCCTTGCTGAAAGAAAAAATATCTTCTCGCTACCCACAGCAGCGTATACAGCCCCAACAGCCGCTTCGCCTCAATGGGGGATGACCATCAAGCTGAGCGCCTGCATCGGCTGCGCCGCTTGTGTACTGGCTTGCCGCGCTGAAAACAATATCCCCACCGTCGGTCAGGAGGAAATCCTGCGCCACCGCGATTTACAATGGCTGCGCATCGATCATTATTTTGATACCACGTCACGTGCCCACCTGTTTGTGCCCATGGCGTGCCGCCAATGCGGTAATGCTCCCTGCGAATCCGTGTGCCCGGTCAATGCCACGGTGCACACCACCGATGGGCTGAATGCCATGGTATACCCACGCTGCTGGGGTACACGCTATTGCTCTGCCGCTTGCCCCTACCAGGCGCGCACATTCAACTTCCGGGATTACGCCCGACAATCCCGCGCCGCTACCAAGTTGCCACCCAATCCGGATGTGACGGTACGCTCCCGTGGCGTGATGGAAAAATGCACCTACTGCGTGCAGCGCATCAACGCTGCCAAAGCCGGCGGTACCACCCCGCAAACAGCCTGCCAGGCAGCTTGCCCCACGCAGGCTATTCGCCTCATTGACTTGGTGAAAGAAGCCCCCGGCACCGTTTGCACAGCTTTTGATGCACCCGGCACCGATCCGCACACTCTTTACACTCTTTAAGACAAAGCCGCCACAGCTTCTGCACAACGGCGCCCATCCAGCGCAGCAGAGACGATGCCACCGGCATACCCGGCACCCTCACCACAGGGGAACAGGCCCTTGAGCTGGGGATGTTGCAGGGTTTCATTCTCGCGCGGAATGCGCACAGGCGAGCTGGTGCGGGTCTCGCAACCAATGAGCAAGGCATCTTCACCGGCAAAGCCACGCAGCTTGCGGTCGAAAAATTGCAAACCTTCGCGCATGCGGCTGCACACGCTCTGCGGCAACAGGGCATTCAAATCCCAGGCGGTGATACCGGGGTGATAGCTGGTGCGCGGCAGGGTACCGGAGACGCAACCGGCCAGGAAATCCACCACGCGCTGGGCGGGGGCTTTTTGCATGCCGCCACCTGCTTGCGAGGTGGCAATCTCCAGCGCTTTCTGGTAGGCGATGCCGGAGAGCATGCCATGCTCCGGCAGGTACAAATCCGTATCTTCCGGCTCCACAGTCACCACAAAACCGGAATTGGCAAAGGGAGAATTGCGGCGGGAAAGTGACATGCCGTTCACCACCACTTCGTCATTCTCTGTGGCAGCCGGCACAATGAAACCACCCGGACACATACAGAAGGAATGCACGCCGCGGTCGCGAATCTTGGTGGCCAGGGTGTAGCGG
>JAFYUJ010000060.1 GCA_017558555.1 Akkermansia sp. | reverse complement strand
TTCCACCGCTTGGATGCCATCCCCCTCTGCCGTGGGGGCAAAGCCGTGGCTCCCTTTCGAGGTATACAATCTTGCGGCTCGTATATCTGATATTTTCTTTGTCTTGCCGGTATTGAAAGAGATACCGCGCAGCACCTCACCCTGGTGTGCCTCGATTTTGATTTGGAGCAGAGCTTGTCTGGCCAATCCGCGGTAAAAGACACTGTGGGTACGGCGTACTTCAGCCGTGAGGCCTTGTGCCGCGGGCATACTCACCCCCAGGCAAAGCAGCAAAAAGAGGGCAAAGCGAATGCATCGGCTCATGGTGATGATGTTATCACAGAAGATTGATTTGTCAAACCCGGGGCAGGGCAGTTGCCTATATATTTCGCTTGAAATTCAAGGGCAGGGAGGTAGAATAGCCGACGTGTTGCAAGAAATTCAGAAAGTGAGTGCATGGTTGGCTCAATATACTTCTCCCTTTGTGATAGGGGTGGCAGGTATGGCCTTTGTGGTACCGGGCATGTTTACCTGGGTGCAGGGGGATGTGCAAGCGCTGGTGCTGGGCTTCATCATGCTCACCATGGGCATGACCCTGCGCCCGGCAGATTTTCGCGTACTGGCCTCGCAGCCGGTGGACATCATCATCGGCGCATGCGCGCAGTACAGTATCATGCCCCTGATAGCCTGGGCGCTTGTTACATGCTTTGACCTGCCGCGTGGCATTGCCGCCGGGTTGATTCTGGTGGGGTGCTGCCCCGGTGGCGTATCCAGCAACATCATGAGCTTCCTGTGCAAGGGGGATGTGGCCTATTCCGTGGGCATGACCACCGTCTCCACCCTGCTGGCTCCCTTTGTCACCCCGTTGCTGGTGTTATGGCTTGCGGGGGAAAGTATCGATGTGGATGCTTTGGGCATGTTCCGCAGCATCCTTTTTGTCACCATCCTGCCCGTAGGCATCGGGGCCCTTTGCAACGGTTGCTTTGGCCAACGCGCAGGCTACGCTGAGGTCTGCCGCATCATGCCCGGGCTCTCTGTGCTGGGGCTTGCCTGCATTGTGGGCGGTGTCACCGCTGCCAAGGGCGCCAGCTTCTTCACCAGCGGGGCCCTCATCTTCCTCACCATTTTTTTGCATAATACCCTGGGCTACATCCTCGGCTACCTGGCCGGGCGCGCTACCCGCATGAATCGCCCCAAGCGCCGCACCCTCTCCATTGAAGTAGGCATGCAAAACGCCGGCCTGGCGACTGTGTTGGCCGCCCGCCATTTCCCCGGCATGCCCGAGGCCGCCGTCGCCGCCGCCATCTGCTGTGTGTGGCACAGCATCACCGGCACCCTCCTGGCCGGTATCTACAATGCCATTGACCGCCTGCGCGGTATCAACCCAAAGGGGTGAAACATACCTCGGCATTTTGTGGGGGACTGTTCTTTGGTCATGGGATGAAAGTCTCGTATGACAGGGGCAGAGTTCATCATTACAATGTGAATTTTCAGCCACATTCAACGTGGCATTTCTTTCACAGTCGCAAGCTTGAGGATGAGCGAAAAGTCTGCTTTATTGTCATCAAGTTAATTGCGACCTATGCAGCGACAAGATGCTATTTTCCGGTTGATATGCCAGGCAGGGGGAATGATATCATTGCTTTTGACCGTGGGGGTTTTTGCACAGTTGATTGTGCATTCGGCTGATGCCTGGCAACATTTCGGCCTTTCCTTTTTATGGAGCAGTGAGTGGGACCCGGCCACAGAGCAATATGGAGCGTTGCCTCACATATCAGGTTCATTGCTGACGACGTTACTGGCTCTGATAGTGGCCATACCACTGGCATTTGCCGTAGCATTGCTCATCACAGAAGCGCCTGATTGGTTAAACCAGCCTCTGAGTCATTGCGTGGATTTATTGGCTGCTATTCCCTCCGTCATTTATGGTATGTGGGGCCTTTTTGTGCTGGTGCCGCTGATGCAGGACCACGTGCAACCTTTTTTGGCAGAGACGATCGGGATGATACACCTGCCGGGTGGAGCATGGCTTTTGGGGGAAGATGGTATAGGGAGTGGCTTTGGTTTCATGACGGCGGGGGTGATTCTGGCACTCATGATTTTGCCCTACATGAGTGCTGTGATGCGCGATGTATTCCGGATGACACCGCCCATGTTGCGGGAATCTGCGTATGGACTAGGTTGCACCCGGTTGGAAACGACCTTGGATGTGGTACTTCGCTATGGTATACGCGGCATGATTGGTGG
>JAFYUJ010000009.1 GCA_017558555.1 Akkermansia sp. | reverse complement strand
CGAGCCATGGGGAAAGAGTGGTTCAGGAAAATGGGGTTAGTCTCATTGCAGAGCGTAGTCTGTAATGGTTAGGAAACCGCCGTATGCCATAAAAGGCACGTACGGTGGTGTGTGAGGGGGCGAAAGCCCCCTACACGATTGAGGTCTGAGGCTCGCTGATTTGACGAGCATGTGTTTCTTGCTTCGCTCGGTAGGACTCCTGCAACCGGGATACGGTGAGGTCGGTGCGCGATACGCGTGGATTGTCGGGGCGGCGATAAACAAAACGAACGCCCGGGGATGGGCGTTCGCTGGGAGAGGTAGATGAATGGCGTGTTGGGTGGGGTTTATTCCGGATTAGCACCCATGACCCAGCGGTAGAAGTTGCAACCGACAAAATTGCCGAGCACGATGGCGGCGTAGAACAGGAGAATGGCGCCAAGGTTCTCTTGCCAGTAGGGCAGGGGCACGGCAAGATAGTAGAAGGCATCTGCCACGCAGTGCGGGAAACCGCAGAGGATGAAGAGCGGCACCCCGATAAGCAGCGGCAAATTATTACCTTTGCGGGCAAAGGTGACGGCGGTGGTCATGATGAATCCGCAGCCGATAGCCAGCAGACCTCCATGGAGTGGCCCCACATTTAAGCGGGCTGCCAGCAGCGCCTGTGCTGTCTCCTGCAAGGGCATGGGGGAGAGTCTGGCCAAGAGCGCCACGAGGCCGCAGCCCACAATGTTGCCCAGCAGGATGAAGAGCAGCAGCGGGCCTTCCGTCTTGGTGATGAAGCCGGCGCTGCCTGTGTATAAACGCAGTTTATAGTTGACCACACCCAGCAGCGCAAAGGCAAACAGGACGCTGCCGAACATCTCGCGCACACTCTCAAAACCGGCTCCCGTGTTGCGCCCTGCCAGATAACCAAAGCCTGCTATGCCAACGCATACACCCGAAAGAAGTGCTGATTTGAAAGTGGTGAGTGAGTTCATGTGTAGATTAAGAGCATCCTAACACACAGAAGCCGCTTCGGAAAGAAAAATCATTGGCATGATGTGCCAAAATGAAAGCAGGGACACGGTGCCGTGTCCCTGCCGGAATAAATGGGTTTCGAGTCAGCTCGAAATCAGGCCTCCGTGGTAGCCTCGGGAGCTTCCGTCGTGCCGGTACCGGTGGTGGTAGCGGGAGCAACGGGAGCGGAAAGCTGGGGAAGGTCGATGATTTCAATCAGGCCCATGGGGGCGCTGTCGGTCATGCGCTGACCGAGCTTCACGATGCGGCAGTAGCCACCCTGACGATCCTTGGTAGCCTCTGCCACAACGCTGAACAGCTTGGCCACAACCTTGGGCTGGGGCAGGGTAGCCAGAGCCTGACGGCGGGCGTGCAGGGAACCGTTCTTGGCAAGGGTGATGAGCTTCTCCACATAGGGGCGAAGAGCCTTGGCCTTGGCGAGGGTGGTGACGATGCGGCCGTTGCTGATCAAGCTGCAAGCCTGGTTAGCAAGAAGAGCCTTACGATGGGAAGCCTTGCGCTGAAGCTTGGCCTTTTTTACTCCGTGTCTCATAGTTCTTAATGTGTGTTATGTTGATTTTGAAGATAATGGTGGAAGGGGCTTTACTCGTCGAAGTCGTCTTCGTCGTCAAAGTCGTAGGCCTCGATGTTCTGGCTGATGAGAGCCTGAAGGTCGGTGGCGCGGTTGGACTCGTCGGCGGCGTCGCGCAGACGGGAAGAGGAGGAGGGAGCAGACAGCAGCTTGGAATCGAACTGCATGCCCAGGGAAAGGCCGTGCTGCACGAGCTTCTCCTTGATTTCGTTGAGGGACTTCTTACCGAAGTTGCGGTACTTGAGCATCTCTGCTTCTGTTTTCATGGCAAGCTGACCCACGGTGGTGATGTTAGCGTTGTTGAGGCAGTTAGCAGCGCGAACGGAGAGTTCGATTTCGTTGACGCTCATGTTGAGGAGCTTGCGGAGCTGAGCTGTGTTGGCATCCTGATCGGCACCGGCGGACTTGTCGAAGGCAACGCGGCGGCTGTCGCTGTCCACGAACACGTCGAGGTGGTGGCGCATGATGCTGGCGGCCTGAAGCATAGCATCGGAGGGGCTCACGCGACCATCGGTCCATACATCGAGCACAAGCTTGTCGAATTCCGTCATCTGGCCCACACGAGCATTATCCACAGCGTACTTCACGCGGGTCACGGGGGAGAAGATGGAGTCAATCGGAATCACGCCGATGGGGCGATCCTTGTCGTTGTTGTCATCAGCGGTGTAGAAGCCGCGGCCAACGTTGACTTCGAAATCGCAGTCGAAGATGGTGCTCTGGTCGAGGTGGCAAATCACCTGGTCCTTGTTTACCACGCTGTAGATGTGGTCTTCCTGGATATCACCGGCGGTGACAACGCCTTGCTTGGTGACACGCAGGGAAAGCGTGCGGGGTTCCTTGCCGTGGTGAGCAAACTTAATCTTCTTGAGGTTCAGGATGATTTCCGTCACGTCTTCCACCACACCGGGAAGGGAGGTGAACTCATGCTGGGCACCGGCAATACGAACGCTGGTGATGGCAGCACCCTCAAGGGAGCTGAGCAGCACGCGGCGCAGGGAGTTGCCGAGCGTGTGGCCGAAACCGGTTTCGATGGGCTCGGCGATGAAGGTGATATGGTTAGGGTCTTCCGGGTCCTCGATGCGCTTGAGGGTGTTCGGAATTTCGAAATGGGCCAGCTGGATGACCTCCTTCTCTTCGTTCAGTTCTTCAGACATAGTGTGTTTTGGTTGGTCGGGTTTCCCTTTATGCGAGCTCTGCTTCTTGTGAAATAAAGGACCAACGACCGGGTTTGATAAACTCGCGCGCAGCGCAGATTACACGTAATTTACTCGTATTGCAAGCCTTTTTTCATAAAATTGTCATATACTGTGCCAAAAAAGCCATATAACGCCAAACGAAACGTAATTTTCTTTTTGCTTTTCGAGCTTGTCACTTTGTGATAGGATAGACAAAAGAAAGGTATCAGCCATGCAGGTAGAAATTCACAGACAAATCGGGCAGCGTTTCAGCGAAATCGGGCAGGAATGGTATGGTCGCGCGGTGGAGCCGCCGTATCGCTACAAGCTCACGCTCACCGAGGCCGGGCTTTTGTTTGAAGCCGAGCGGGCAGAGCGCGCGGCCCTTCACCCGGATGCCCGCCCCGGAGCGTTTCAGGAAGAGCTGTGGAAGTATGATGTGGCAGAGTTTTTCATTCACTCTGAGAAAGCCGGGCATTATCTGGAGATGAACCTGAGCCCGAATGGCGCTTGGTGGGGCTGTGTGTTTACGGCTCCGCGTGAGGTGAAGCCCGGTGTAGATCAGTTGCTGCGGGTTGAGCAGGCACAGGGCGAGGCCACCGACTCTGGTTGGAAAGCATCTCTCTTGCTGCCGGCAGATGTGCTTCGCGCGCTCGAGTTTGATTTGAGCGAATGCCACGTGGCAGTGTGTGCGGTCCTGGAAGCACCGGAATACATTTACCTGACGACGGCCAATCCCTGCGAGACGCAGCCGGATTTTCACCGCCCGGATTTGTGGCCGCAACCCGTGATGGGGTCGCTGTGAGGAAGCCCGCCAAAAGAGCAGGGGCTTATTTCAAAATACCGGCAGCTTTCAATTCCTCCGCCAGCTCTTCCACTTGGTGAAGGGGAAGCAGGTCGCTGCTCAGCGTAATAGTCTCCGTGGCGGAGCGCAAAGTGATGGTGTAAGATTCCGTGCCGGGAGATTGGATATGATGCAGCTCTGCTTCGGTGATTTCGGCCCAGCGGATACTGCGGCGGTACCAAAGCAGGCTACGGGTGATGCCTTTGTCATCGATACGAAAACGCAGTACATAGTAAAATCCGCCCCAGAGCGCAGCAATCAGTGTGAGCAGGAGCACGCCAAGAATTTCCCACAGACCTGTCAACTTGGTGGCACACACATAGACCACCGCTGCGATAATACCCAGCACAAAGCCCATGTACAAGGGCCCATTAGCGCAGCGGAGGACTCGTGTGGTCATGGTGTGAAAGGGGTTAACCTACTGTCTTCGGGGCGGGGGCGGGAATCGTCTTGGGAACAACCGGCAGGTCGGTGTAGTCGTTGCCGGGCTTGGGACGATACTTCACATCAATGGGCTTGACGGCGCCACCCTTGTAGTAATCTTCCACCGCGCGGGTGATGTATGCCGGCATGCCCAAGGCGCTGAATTCAAAGAATTTGGCTGCTGTGGCATAAGGGGTGCGGATGCAACCGTGGGAGAGGCGTCGGCCGGCAATCACCTTGCCTCCGTGCACACCTACGCCGTCCCAGGTCAGGCGGTGCCAGTTGGGCATGGATGCAGGTTGGAACGTAGTGCCTTCCGGGGTGCCAAGACTGGCATCAGCATTGGAATCAACGGTGCGGCCCTGGGCATTCACAAATTTGCCGTAGCGGTTGGAGTGGTGATCTTTGTTTTTTTCAATCACGCGGAAAACACCCGTCGGTGTTTCGTGTCCATTGGTACCGGTGGACACGGGCCAGTCCATACCCACGCGACCGTTTACGTACACGCGAGCGCGCTGCTGGGGGATACAGATGACAAGCTTGGAGTTCTGGGCCGTGAGTTGGCGCATCAGAGGCTCGTTGACATATTCCTTCATCGTCTTGGGGTACTCCGGGCTGGCAACGAAATGCTCGTAGCTGCCTACCGGATAGGCATTCACATAGCCGGGCTTGTCCTTATCCTTGATGTCCAGCGGGTTGATGCCGCCGTATACACCATTGGGCATGCCGGGCATGAGCAGCATGCCGGGTACGTAGTTCATCTGCGGGAAATTACTTGTCTGCACCGGCTCCGTATTGGAGCAGGAGGCCAGAAAGAGCGCTGTAAGCGCAGCAGTGGGGAGAAGGAGTTGTTTCATGATTAGTTGGCGGGTATGTTGAGAGTTTGGCCGATAGAGAGTTTATCTGCCGTTTCTTTGGTCAGCCCGTTAGCCTGCATGAGGGCAGCGGAGCTGATTTTGTGGCGGCGGGCGATGGAGGAGATGGTATCGCCGCTGGCTACGGTGTAGCTGCCCTTGGCTGTACGTGCGGGGGCTGCTGCCACCTGGGGCTTATTTGCGGTAGCAGACGTGGCTGCTACAGGGGAGCTTCCGACTGCCGGGATGATGAGTGTTTGCCCATCGCGGATAGCCGTGTTTGTTTCTGAAAGTCCGTTGGCGGCATACAGAGCTGCCAGGGAGACTCTGTGCTTGCGGGCAATACCCGAAAGGGTATCACCCTTGAGTACGGTGTAGCTGCCACCGGCAGTTGTGGCTGCCGGTGTTGTTGCTACAGGGGCAGCAGTTGTGGCTGCTGCGGGTGCAGATGCTACGGCAGATTCCGGCAGACCACTTCCGGCCTCTACCTGCACATCATCGTTCTGAGCAGGCACAACAGCCTCTGAAAATACCGAGAAATCAATGGTCTGCTGGGTGATGTTGCATGAGCTCAGAAAGGCGGCTACAGCTGCGCTTCCAAGCAAAATGCATGTGTGACTGGTCGGTTGCATGACTGTGTGTGTTGCTCAGATAATGAAGTTCAGCGGCGCTTCTTGTTCTTGCTGCTCTTGGTAGCAGCTTTTTTGGTGCTGGCCTTGCTCTTGGTGGTAGCCTTAGCTTTGCCGGGGATGGTCAGTTTCTGACCGGCGTGAATCATGTCCAGTTTCTTGGTGGACAAGTTGTTAGCCTTGCAAAGTTCCTGCACGGTCACGCCATAGCGCTTGGCAATCAGCGTCAGGCTTTCTCCTCGTGCCACAGTATGGGTGCGGGATGCTGTTGTGTTGCCCTTACCTCCCTTGGCAGCGCTGCCTTTTGCCGGGATGGTGAGGCGCTTGCCGGGACGAATCTTGGCTGCATCTTTGGCTGCAATGTTGTTGGCAGCCAGGATTTCATTCACCGTTACACCATTGCGTTTGGCGATGGCAGAGATGCTTTCGCCGCGAGACACTACGTGTGTCTTCGCCTTGGGGGCAGGGTTAGCACCGGGTTTGTAGCCCTTGGGGGTATAGCGTACCTTGATAATCTGACCGGGGTGAATCACGCTGCCCGTGATGCCGGAATCTTTGCGAATCTGGGCTACGGTCGTGTTACTGCGCTTGGCAATTTCACTCAGGTTGTCACCGGGGCGTACTTTATACGTAACAAGTGTCGGTTCCTTGGGCTTGCTGTGCTGCTGAACCTTTTTATTGTTCTGCTTTTTACCGGTTTTTGTCTTATTGGAAGCAACCTTGGCAGGAGTCTGCTTCCTGGGGGTGGAAATCTTGGCGGGGGTAGTGGTGGCGACCGTCGGCTTCTTAATGATGGTCGTCTTGGCGGGGGTGTGGGTTACTTGCTCGTATTCCGTTACGGCTACGACAGGGGAGGCTCCGGGCAGCAAAGGATCTACTGCACCAGTTCCCGGGATTTCTTCCGGAGCTTCAACAGTGATGTCATCATCCTGCTCAGCGGCAAGGGCGGGTTGATTCTGGCTGGCCGAGCTTGTACCTCCGGCTTCTGCCATGCCTTCCTCCGGTTCGGGAATGGCATACTGATTGCGCACATCGGGGGTGTAATCGCCGGCA
Organism: Akkermansia sp.; assembly: GCA_017558555.1. Classification (GTDB taxonomy): domain Bacteria; phylum Verrucomicrobiota; class Verrucomicrobiia; order Verrucomicrobiales; family Akkermansiaceae; genus Akkermansia. The sequence goes on along the minus strand of JAFYUJ010000009.1, from coordinate 126,581 downwards.
TCAATCTGGGTGCTGCCATCATCTTCCAGCAACCACGGCGGAATCTCACCATCAGCAACCGACATTTCACTCATCGGGGTGGCTTCTTCCCAATCCCCGTAGCCGTCTCCGTCTGTGCTTGTGCATGAGCTCAATACCGCGAGCACACAGGCGCTCATGCCAAGCGTTGCAAATGTTTTCTTCATACGCGGTCAAAGGTACCAAACATCCGCCCTGAAAGCAAGTTTTTATCTTGTCAGTGATGCCTCCCTTGCAGCCTGAAATCCCCTGTATCGCTGGTAATGATGGGGTTTGATTCGCTCAAGTTTTTTTGCCCATCTGTTTTCCTTTATCTGCCATTATTTGAGCTCCCTTAAAGGTCTTTCCCTGAAAAATGCACGCAAGGATAAAAAAATGCACCAATGCCATATAATAAGCTTGATAAAGCTCGCCGAATATGCTAGAAACGTGGTACGATGAAGGGACTCTTAATTCTTTCTGCCGGGGTTCTCGTGTTGGCCGCATCCTGCGTGCAGCACGCACCCGTATCTCCGCAAATCAACACGAAGTCCATGGTCAACACCGGGACTACCGCAACACAGCCCGCCAATACGCTGGGCAACGTGCTGCGTAATCGCCAGTACCTCGCATTGCCGGGGCAGTCACCCGTTGCTGTGAGCAATGATACCGATGCTGCATTTGAACAGCAAGCCGCTGCCTATGCTGATGGTTCTGCCACTGTTGGGCAGCCCGCAGCGCAGCCTTCTTTGATTCAGCCTGCTGTATCTCAGATGCCCACGGCGGTGGCCATGCCGACCACGCCCGGTGCTCCTGCTGTAGGCAATAATTTTGCCTCTTTCCAGACAGCTGCTTCGTCGGCCGTTTCTTCCGTTTTCCCCGCTGTGGGGTCTGCCAACACAGCCACACCCGCTGCGCAGGCTGAGCTGATGGATTACACGGTGAAAATTACCAACGGTACCCCCAACCGCCTGTTTATTGAGGCTCAGGACGCTGCCGGTACCATCTATCCCTGTGGATTCATGCACAAGGATCGCAGCTACAGCACCCCCATGGTGCAGGCTGAGCCCATTCATGGCCCCATCACGGTGGTGGTGCGCGACCCCGACCAGCCCGATGCCCCCGAGCTTCGCCGCTACAAAGTGAATCCTCCCCCCTTCAACTATGCCGGCCGCACCGTGAGCATCAAGATTCTTCCCGGTGGCTACTATCAGGCCATGGTGGATGGGGTGGTGTACTACATTTCCCCCGCACCCGAGGGCGCACCCAAGGTGACACCCAAGCCTGCCGCTCCTGCTGCTGACGCAGCTCCGGCTCCCGCTGCCGCTCCTGCCCCCGCCGCTGCGCCGACTCCGGCTCCCTCTGCCGCTACGCCGGCCGCCGCCTAAGCAGACGGATTGCATCATCTGAATACACAAAGGCTCTTCCGGAAAGGAAGAGCCTTTGTTCATTACATATCCAAAAGGAATTGCAGCGTTTCTCTCAATTTATCTGCCGCGTGCAGTTTGCGGAGTCTGGGGAAGCGGCGGTCGAGCAGGATATAGTCGTTATTGCGGGTGAGCATGAGCTTCTGTCCGCTCACTTCCACCTGGGAGATGTTGCGGTTGGAAGCCGCAATCTTGATTTTGTGCATCAGCAGTAAATGTTGAGCCTCTGCGGGCAGGGTGCCAAAGCGGTCCTTCCATTGAGCCTCCAGTTCATCAGCATCTGCGTGGGTGCAGCACTTAGCTAACTGGGTGTAGCAGGCCATGCGCGTGCGGGTGGATTCGATGTAGGCAGATGGCAGGTAAGCGCCCAGCATTTCGTTGCTTCCTGTGGTTCGGGTGGACATGGTTGCCTCGCTGATGCAGAGGAAATCTGCTTTCACCGTGGCATCGGCGCGTATGGCAGGTACTTTCCCTTGCAATCTCTCTATGGATTGGCGCAGAAGTTGGCAATACAGCTCGAACCCGATGGCTGCAATATGTCCGCTTTGCTGGGTCCCCAGCAAATTGCCTGCGCCACGGATTTCCAGGTCGCGCATGGCGATTTTGAAGCCGCTGCCCAGCTCCGTGTATTGCTTGATGGCTGAGACTCGTTTGCGGGCGTCGCTGGTGCAGAGTGCATCCGGAGGTAGCAGCAGGTAGGCATAGGCCCTGTGCCCACCACGGCCTACTCGCCCGCGCAGCTGGTACAAATCTGCCAGCCCGAAGCGGTCTGCACGGTCGATGATGATGGTGTTGGCATTGGGGATATCGATACCGCTTTCGATGATGGTGGTGGAGAGCAGGACATCGGCTTTGCCGGCCACGAAGTCTCGCATGATACACTCCAGCTCCCCCTTGTCCATCTGTCCATGCCCCACCACGATGCGGGCTTTGGGGACAAGGCGCTTCAGCTCAGCCTCTTTTTCGCGGATGCTTTGCACGCGGTTGTGCAGGAAGAAAATCTGTCCATCGCGCGCCAATTCTCGCTCGATGGCTTTGGCAATCAGCTCCTCGTCGTAGGGACATACAGCCGTTTGCACCGGCAGACGATTGAGAGGAGCCGTTTCGATGGTGCTCATATCTCTGGCTCCCATCAGCGCTACATACAGCGTGCGGGGGATGGGGGTGGCTGAAAGCGTGAGCATATCCACCATGCGGAACATGCGCTTGAATTGCTCCTTGTGGCGCACACCAAAACGCTGCTCTTCATCGATGACCGCCAACCCCAGATTTTTGAACCGCATGTCCTTGGAGATAATGCGGTGTGTGCCCACCACAATGTCGACATCCCCATTCTCCAGACCGGCGATGATTTCAGCAGCCTTTTTGGGTGGGGTAAAGCGGCTCAGCAGCTCAATGCGGATGGGGTATTCGCTCATGCGAGCACGGAAAGTGCGCCAGTGCTGGTCTGCCAGCACCGTTGTGGGGGCCAGAATGGCAGCTTGTTTCCCGCCGGTCACACATTTGAAGGCTGCACGGATGGCTACCTCGGTCTTGCCGAAGCCCACATCACCGCAAATCAGGCGGTCCATGGGGCGGGGGGCTTCCATGTCTGCCTTGGTTTGGGCGATGGCGCGGAGTTGGTCTGGCGTTTCGCGGTAAGGGAAGCTTGATTCGAACTGCCACATCCACGAGGAATCTGCCGGGTGGGCATAGCCGGAGTTGCTCTCGCGCTCGGCTTGTACTTCCAGCAGCTGAGCGGCGTAGTCGGCTACAGCTTTTTCCGCAGCCTGGCAAGCGCGGCGCCAGCGGGCATCTCCCAGTTTGCTCAGCTCGGGGGTGCGAGCGCCCAGCCCCACGTATTTGGATACCAGGTGCCCCTGCCGCAGCGGGATGCGCAGAAGCACGCCACCGGCGTACTCAATATGCAGTTCTTCTTCTGCGGTCTTCGGGTCCTGCACGATGCCCACAAACTTGCCCAGCCCGTGCGCGGCGTGTATCACCAAATCTCCCGGTGCAATCTCGCGTAGCGGTGCCTGGGCGCGTTCCCGGCGCAGTCTGTCTGCTAAATCATTCTTGCGGCGAGCTCGAGCCGAGGTATAGCGCCCAAATAACTCCGCTGCGGACAAAACGGCCAGCTTTGCCGCAGGTATGGTGAACCCGAAGGGCAGTTCACCATCTCTGGCTTGCACGCTTTGCCAAGCTTCATCCTCGCCGCAAATCTCTTCAAATCGCTTTTTTTCGCCCTCGTGGGGGAAATACATGACCACGCGCCACTTTTCCTGCCGCCATTTCAGCAAGCTCATGCGCGCCAGGTTGCGGCGTGCTTCCTGCATCACAAAATCACCGCTTTCAAAGCTGCCCAGCGGTTCCCCGAAGATGGCTAGTGGCTCTGTCGCTGTCAGCGCATCCAAATCAGGCAGGACATCAGCCACGTCCGGTGGCGTTTCGAATACCAGCACATCCCCGGGTACGCCACTCCCCGGCAGGGAAATGACGCGGTCATGTTGCGCAATCAAATCTTGCAGACACGCATCATCCGGTGGTTCTTCCAGCACCAGTTCTGTATCTGCCAGTTTCTTGAAAGACAGCTGAGAGTCTACATCGAACGCTCGGATGCTTTCTACCTCATCCCCAAAAAACTCCACACGCAGGGGCCATGCTGTTTGTAGAGGAAAGACATCCAGAATGCCACCTCGCAAGCTCCACTGCCCACGCGCCGTTACTTGCTCTACCCGTTCAAAATCGTGCTGTTGTAGCAATTGTATCAGCGCTTCCGGTGCGTACTCTTTGCCCACGCTCAGTTTGCATGCGGTTTCTTGTGCCGTGTTGAACTGCGGGATGGGTTGTTTCAACCCCGCTGCTGTCACGACGACCACCTGCGGTGTACAAGCAGGACGGGAAATCTCGCGTATGGCTTCCAGCCTCTCTGCTGCCAGATCAGGGTCACTCAAACCGTTGTTGATATGTATCTCTCGCTCCGGTACAAAGATGCAGGTGGATTCTGTCCACAAGCTCAGCTCTGCAGCCACGCGCTCTTGCTGGGGCAGGGCATCCGCCACCACCCAGGTGCGCCCCTTGCCCGGTACATGCCCGGCTACCATCGCAGCCACAAATGAAAAGGCTGCGGGGCTGGTGCGTGGAAAAATAATCGGGCTGCCCAATGTGCGATGCCGTAGCTTCTTCAGCTCTTCTGCAAAGGCGGAAGATTGTGCTGCAATCTCTGTGAGTGCTTTTGCCACAGGATGAAACAGAAGATGCCGTTCGGTTACCTCACTAAGGGAAAATTCTGCGAGAGAGGGTAATCTTTCACCTGTATCAACTCCACACCATACATGGCTGCAATGGCGGGAGCTTCTGAGGCGGCGTAGCTTTCCCCGTAATAAATGGTTTTCACCCCATGGGCGCAGAGCGCCTGCATGCAGGAGGTGCAAGGCATGGTGGTGCAGGCTACAATGCGGGCTTCCCCGCGCTTGAACAAGCTGCACAGATTGATTTCTGCGTGCAACATGTATTTTTGCCTCCCGTCGCGGGATGACCAGAATCCGGCCGGCGCGTCAAACCCCGGGAATAATCCATTGTATGCAGTACCAATGACTCGGTTATCCTTATCCAATGCCGCGGCCCCTACTTTGCGGTAAGGGTCTTCGGAACGCAGGGCTGCCACATGGGCAAGAGACATTACGTACTCGGGGATGGAAAGACGGCTCATGCCTTTCATTATAACCCGCTTGCAGCAAATTTCAAGTCCAAAGCCGCCGGCGTGCGCCATACGTTGTTTTTCTTTCTTTTTGATACAAATGTTTGGTGAATGTCATCTAATTGTGGTAAACGCCAAACAATTAGCGAGTTAGATTGATTGAAACTGATTTATCTGGCATTCTGCCGCCATGTGGAGAACATCCACTATCTCAACAACCCAAAAAACACAATCATGACCCAACGCAATATCACACGCTACACATACGAAACAACATCATTCCAGGGATGGCGTCTCAGTATCTGCCGCAAATGGAATCAGTTCACCAAGTACTTCTCCGATCGTCAATATGGAAGTGAAGAGGCAGCTTTCCAGGCTGCGCTCGATATGCGCGACCGTATCTTCGAGGCCCTGCGCCAATCTCCGGAGGATCCGCGTGGTGTGTTCGAGCGCTTTAAGAATGGACAAGAAGTCATGGCTTCTGCGCCTGCTTCTGCACCGCTTCCCGTTGCTAAATAACCCATTTCACCAACTACCCTGTATTTTCGCCCGATGCTGAGCCTTTTAGCTCACATCGGGCGTTTTTTTGCCGAGGAATGCTCAATAAACTAAAAATGGCTTGCTTTTTGTCTGAAAATAGCGCATTCTAAAGCCACGTGAGGCTGATAAGCTCGCTCCGGATGCCCCTCAAACGAGCAGCGAAACGATGATACGCATCTACACACAGTCAGAGAATGGAATCTCACGCGCAGTCGGGATGGAGGATCAGCCCGATAGCATGGGTGCTGTATTTTGGATTGATTTGCTTACCCCCAATGCTGAGGAGTTGGCGTACGCTGAAAAGCTTTGCGCCATTGAGATGCCCACCAAAGATGAGATGCGTGAAATTGAGGCCACCTCGCGTTTGTATTGTGAGGATGGCGGCCGTTTCATGACAACCACGGTGCTCAGCCGCGTGGAAACGGATGAACCCATCATTGCTGAAATTACTTTCATTTTGAAGGGGCGCCAGTTGATTACCATTCGCCACACTGACTCGTACTCGTTCCGTGTGTTTTCCCATCAATTGCTGCGCACTCAGGAGACTAACCGCGATTTGGTCTTTATTGGCTTGCTGGAAACGCTGGTAGACCGCCAGGCCGACGTGTTGGAGCGATTCGGAACAGATTTGGATGCTCTTTCCAAAAAGGTGTTCGGTAAGCACAATACTCGTCGCAAAGGGGGTAGACATGATGACCCCGATACTGATGACCTGCGCGATGCGCTGGAGGAACTCGGCCGCGTGGGTGACTTGATTACCCGCCAGCGCGACGCCTTGGTGAACTTGCTGCGCATGATTACCTTTGCCGGTAACGAAGATTCCTGCATGAGTTCGCACGACAGTCTGTATGTGCCGCTGCGTCCTGTGTCGCGAGACGTGAACTCTCTGGCTGAATACGCCTCATTCCTCTCCAATAAGATTAATTTCATGTTGGATGCTGTGTTGGGGCTCATCAACATCGAGCAGAACGACATTTTCAAGGTGTTTACCATCATGTCGGTTGTGTTCCTGCCGCCCACGCTCATCGCCAGTATTTTCGGCATGAATTACAAGTACATACCTTTCCTGGACACCGAGTGGGGCTTCTGGTTCTCCCTGGTGCTTATGGGATTGGCCGGTATTCTGCCGCTCATCATTTTCAAAATTAAACGATACATCTGACCCATGCACACCACCATCAGCACCCGCAAGGTTGAAAAGCCCGAGCATGAAATCCAGAAAGCCAATATCCTGATTGAGGCTTTGCCCTACATGCAGTCTTATCGCGATAAGACCATCCTCATCAAGTTTGGGGGCTCTGCCATGGATGACCCCGAGCTGGTGAAGTCGCTCATGCGCGACATCGTGGTGATGGAAGCTATGGGCCTGAATCCCGTGGTGGTCCATGGTGGTGGCAAGGCCATCTCCAAGGCCATGCTGGAAGCCGGTCTGGAGGCTCGTTTCATCAATGGCCTGCGTGTGACAACGCCCGAGGCTGTCAGCATCGTGGAGCGCACTCTCTCCGGCACCATCAATCCCGGTTTGGTGGAAATGATGCGCGAATCCGGTGGCAAGGCCGTGGGCATTGCCGGTACCAACGTGTTTGTGGGTGAAAAGCTGGTGGAAAAGGATGCAGAGGGTAACCCTCTGGATATCGGCATGGTAGGCCGCGTCATCGGTACCCAGCTTTCCCGAGTGCAGGAGGCTCTCTCCTTGCAGCTCACTCCTGTGATTTCTCCGCTCGCCCGCGAATTGGGCACCAATCAATCCCTCAATGTGAATGCCGACCTGGCCGCTGCGGCTTTGGCTCGCGAGCTCAAGCCGGTGAAGCTTGTTTACATTTCCGATGTGCCCGGTCTCATGATGGACCCGAAGGACCCCACCACCATCATCAAGAGTATCAACCGCAAGGAAGCCTTCCATCTCATTGATGAAGGCATCATTTCCGGTGGTATGATTCCTAAGGTGAAGAGCGCGGTGGATGCCCTCAATGCCGGTGTGCGCAAGGTTCACTTCATTGATGGTCGCTTGCCGCACACCCTCCTGCTGGAAATCTTTACCCCCGAGGGTATCGGCACCGAAATTGTTCGCGAACAGCGCTGATACCGTCTCTTTCCCCTCATCCGTGAAAGCACCTGCTACCATAGGCATCTTTGCTCCTCAGCGTACACCTGCCGCTTTGCAGGTGATGCAGCATCTTGCAGAGTCTTGTGCCCGGGCGGGTTTGGCAGCCTGTGAACTCGGTCGCCATACAAAGACCGATCCCACTCTTGGTAAGCCTGATGTGGTCGTTTGCCTGGGGGGAGATGGCACCATACTTTCGGCGGCGGCAGAGGCTGCGTGTAGCGGGGCTGTGCTCTGCGGTGTCAATCTGGGTCATCTGGGCTTCCTGAGCGCCTGTGGCAAGGAAGATGTGGCCGAACTTGTGCGCGTGCTTTCCTCGGGCGAATACGAGGTGGAGGAACGCACCCTCTTGCAGGTGGTGCAGTGTAATGCCGAAACGGGCGAATGCCTGGCCCCGCATCTGGCTCTCAATGAAGTAGCCCTCATGCGAGCCCAGACGGGCAAGATGATTGACGTGGATGTGGAGCTGGACGGCCGCTTGCTCAACCGCTACCATGCGGACGGGGTTCTGGTCTCCACCCCCACTGGCTCCACGGCCTACTCCCTCTCTGCCGGGGGCCCGCTTATCTGGCCTACGGCAGGTATCATGTGCCTTACCCCCATCTGCCCGCACAGCCTCACCAGCCGCTCCGTGATTCTCCCCGAAGGGGTGGAAATCACCATGCGTCCCCGCGCCCGCCGTGGGCGTGTGGGTGAGTCCCTGATTTATTCTCTGGATGGCCGCAGCACACACCCCATTGCCATCAATGCCACGTTGACCATCCGCAAGGCTCCCGTTTCTCTGCGTCTGCTTAATTTGCCCGGGGCTGACTATGCCGCGCGTTTGCGAGCAAAGCTCCGCTGGTGATGTTTTTACCACGCCTCTCTTCTCAGAGAGCAAGGGCCATAATCATCATACCGGTGGTTACACCGTAGATGGAAATATGGTGGTGCCCCCATCGCTCGGCCATGGGAAGCAATTCATCGAATGAAATATACACCATGATGCCTGCCACCCCGGCAAACAAAATGGCAAGCAGGGTAGGGGTGATAAAAGGCATCAGCACGAGCATGCATACCAGCGCACCCAGTGGCTCGGCCAAGCCGGTCAGTGTGGCCATGCGAAATGCTTTTCCTCGTTGCCCTGTGCCATAGAGCAAGGGCACCGCCACGGCAATGCCTTCCGGTACATTATGAATGGCTACCGCCAGCGCCACAGATGCTGCAATCTCCATATTATCAAATGCTGCTGCCACCGTGGCAATGCCTTCCGGGAAGTTGTGAATGGCGATGGCCAGAGCAAAAAGGAAGGCTGAGCGGCGCACTTGCGTATTGCCGGAGAATTGCCCCGTCCTGTGAATGTTGGCCATCACCGCAGGATCGTATATCTCGTGTGGGTTTTCATCTTCCGGAATCAGCCGGTCAATCAGCGCCGCCATCAGCATGCCGCCAAAAAATGCGCCGATGGTAATCCACTTGGCTGCCGCGTTGCCTTCCAGCATCTCTGAGGCTGTGGGCATCAGCTCCATGAATGAGATATACACCATCACCCCCGCACTCGAACCAAGCGCAAACGTCAGCATCTTTGTATCTGTTTTGCGCATAAATAACGCCACAGCTGCGCCAATGCCTGTACACAGCCCCGCCAGCAGCGATAAAACGCCACCCATCAGTAATTCCTGGCTCATCCAGCCCTCAAACATGCCTCTTTTATACTCTCCGTCGACCCCGGAGTCAACGGAAATGGCACATAAAACGCAGAAAGCGCGTGACAATCCTGCATTTTGGGCATACAATGCCCTCATGCACTACACACCTTACACGCTGTACCCCATCGGGGCGATGAGCGCACGCGCTGCCGCTCAGCCTCGCGAAGGCGTCTTGCTGCGCGGCGATAACGGCGGCTATGCCTGTTTGCAGCCCTGGACTGAGCTTGGCGATTCTCCTTTGGAATATGAGTTGGATGCCCTGCGCGAGGGAACACCCATGCGCCTGGGTGTCCGAGCACTCAAGTGCATTGAGTTGGATGGCGAGGCCCGTGCCAAAGGCGTGAGCCTGTTCGATGGCCTCTCCATTCCCCGCAGCCATGCTACCCTCACCGTTAGTGCTACACCCTCTCAGGTGTACAACCTGCACCAGCGTGGATTCCGCGTGGGTAAAATCAAGGTGATTCCCAAGCTTGCTTCCACGGTAGAGCGCCTCACCAATCTCGCTTCCATGGTACCCGATTGGAAGTGGCGTGTGGATTTCAACTGCACGCTCAGCCCCGAGGAAGCATTGGAGTTCTGGGGCATGCTCTCTGATGCGATGAAAGAGCGCATCGACTACATTGAAGACCCCTGTTACTACGATGTGAATGCCTGGCAGACCCTCCAGGATGCCGGTATCCCCCTGGGGTATGACACCCCTGTGCAGGATGAACGCATTATCCCCCAGCGCACCTCCAAGCCCATGATGCGTATCGTCAAGCCCGCACGCCACCACAGCAACAGCGGCTTGCCCGTCTTCGGGTCCTACATGGATCACCCCCTCGGTCAGTGCTGGGCCGCCTACAATGCCGCCCTCTTCTATGCCGATAAACCGGCCGAGGAAATTCCCCTCTGTGGTCTGGTCACGCACCACGTCTATCGCCCCAATCCCTTCTCTGAAGAGCTTGGTATGGACATCACCCCGGACTTTATCCCGCCCAAGGGTACCGGCCTTGGTTTCGATAACCTGCTTGCTTCGCTCCCCTGGAAGAAGCTCTGATGCAGCGCTGAATCACCTTTCATTCCACCGGCAGAGGAGTCTGTGACTCTTCTGCCGGTTTTATTGCAAACAAATCGGCATTTCTTTTAAATAAGGTGATTTTAGACTGGCAATTCAGCAAAAATGGCGTATAATACCCGCGCTATGTCAGACACACCAGCAACAACTAATGCACCGGGTTCCTCTGAAGAGGAATTGATTGCCGTGCGCCGTGAGAAGGTGACCAAAATCCGCGAATTGGGCGTGAACCCCTATGGCGGGCGTTTTGATGTGACAGCCTCCCCGGCCGAAATCAAAGCTGATTTCGTGGAAGGTAAACAGGTGAAATTGCTGGGCCGCATCACAGCTCTGCGCGATATGGGCCGCACCCAGTTCTTCACCATTGCCGATGTGCAGGGTGGTATTCAGTGCATGCTCACCAAAAAGTCCTGCACGGATGAGGTGTGGGCTCTCTGGAAGTTGCTGGAACGCGGCGACTGGATTGGCGTGGAAGGTGAAACATTCATCACCCGCACGGGTGAACCCTCCGTACGTGTTGACTCTTTCAAGGTGCTTTCCAAGGCTCTGCGCCCCATGCCCGATAAGTTCCATGGCCTGGCCGATATGGATTTGCGCTATCGCCGTCGCCATCTGGACCTGATGAGCAATGCCGAAAGTGCAGACCGCTTCGTGAAGCGCTCTCTCATCATTCAGGAAATTCGCAACTACCTGACACAGCGTGGTTTCCTTGAGGTGGAAACCCCCATGTTGCAGGATATTGCAGGTGGTGCCGCTGCCAAGCCCTTTGAATCCTACTACAACGCGCTGAAGAAGGCTGTGACGCTGCGTATTGCTCCGGAATTGTTCCTGAAGCGTCTGCTTGTTGGCGGCTTCCCCAAGGTGTTTGAGCTGAACCGCAACTTCCGTAATGAAGGTGTAGACCGCCGCCACAACCCCGAGTTTACTGTGCTTGAGGTATACGAGGCCGGTGGGGACTATGAGACCATGGCCGCCATGATGGAGGACATGATTTGCACCGTGGCCGAGAAGGTGTTTGGCACCCTCAAGTTTGACCAGTATGATGAGAACGGCAATGTGCGCTGGACGGTCGACCTGACACGCCCCTGGCGCCGTGCTGATTACAATGATTTGGTGAAGGAAGTGGCCGGAGCTGATTGGTTCGACCTGACACCCGAGCAGCGCCGCGACCGCGCCGAAAACGAACTGAAGCTTCAGATTGGTGAAGATTTGGATGATACGGCTGTGACTCAGCAGGTGTACGAAAAGCTTGTGGAAGAAAAGCAGGCCAATCCTCTCTTCGTGTGCCATGTGGCCCGTGATTTGGTGCCCCTGGCCAAGGCCAACCCCGAGAACCCCGAAGTGGTGGACGTGTTTGAGCTGGTCATGAATGGTCAGGAGCTTTGCCCCGGCTATTCTGAGCAGAATGACCCCATCGAGCAGCTGGAGCGCCTGAAGCACCAGGCCGGTGAGGAAACGCAGAAGATTGACTATGACTTCGTGGAGACGCTGGAATCCGGTATGCCCAGCGCCGGTGGTATCGGCATCGGCATTGACCGCCTGTGCATGCTGATGACGGGTGCATGCTCCATTCGCGATATCATTTTGTTCCCGCAGCTTAAGAATCGTTCCTGATTTTTTTTGACATTCAGCCCCCGCCGGACAGATTTATCTTGTCTTGCGGGGGCTTTTTTGCTATTCAGGAGATTGCGATGGATGCCAGCGTTGCACAGTGGTTAGGAAAGCGTGAGTCTCAACAGGATGCTTACGCCGTGAAGCATTATCCCCAGGGGACGCTGGCCGTGGTGTGCGATGGTATGGGCGGGCACGCTCAAGGAGCCGGGGCGGCTCGTATCGCGGCGGATACTTTTGTTGCTGTTTTCAGCGATTCTGCATCCATGCCGATGACGGAGCGCATGCAGCTGGCGCTGGATGCGGCCAATGAGGCTGTGGGTGAGATGTTTGCACCGAGTGAATATGGCGGAACAACCCTGGTGGCTGTTTTTGCCGGAGCCGGGGTGCTGTGGTGGATCAGCGTCGGGGATTCCCCCTTGTTTTTGTGGCGCAGAAAACGATTGGTGCGCTTGAATGCCGACCATTCGATGCGCGCTATTTATGAAGAATTTGTGCGCAGCGGGACTATGACTCATGCCGAGGCGATGAATAAAGGACACATGCTGCGCGCGGCTGTGACCGGTGAGCGGCTGGATATGGTGGATATTTCCGTGACACCGCGTCCCCTGATACCGGGAGACCGCATTATACTGGCCAGCGATGGGGTGGACGCCTTGCTGCTGCCCCCGGTGCTGTTGGATACAACAAAAGCTGTGCTGGATAACCGAGAAGGAAGTTTAGCCGCGCATTTGGTGGAGGCTTGCCGGGCTCTGCAGGACCCGTACGCTGACAACGCCACGGTAGTCACGTTGGATTGGAAGTAACATCCAAACGTTTTTTAACGCGGGTGAGACACGTTGCATCTCACTCGCTATGGAACCTCAATTACTCACCCATGCCTATCAGGGGGGCATGTACGCCTTGCCCCCCTTGCCTTATCCGGCAGATGCCCTGGAGCCATATCTGGACGAAGCCACACTGCTGCTGCATCATGATAAACACCATGCAGCTTATGTGATGGGCGCCAATGATGCAGCTGAAACCTTGCTGCGTGTAGCTCAGGGGGATTTGCCACCCTCCGTCGTACCAACTGCTACGCTCAATTTGGCGTTCAATGTAAGCGGGCATATCCTGCACACACTCTACTGGGAGAATCTGGCACCTCCGCCCCAACATACCCCCTATGGGGAATTGTCCGTCGCGCTGGATGCCACCTTCAGCACCTATGATGGCTTTATCCGCGTATTTCGCTCGGCTGCTATGTCGATACAGGGTAGCGGCTGGGCCGTGCTGGGGCTGGAGCCGGTAAGCCGCCGCATGGTGGTGTGTGCCGTGAATAAGCATCAGGATGCGCTCATCCCGGGCTTCAAACCCTTGCTGGTCTGCGATGTGTGGGAACACGCCTATTACCTGCGTTATCAGAACAGACGTGCCGCCTATCTGGATGCCTTTTTTGCCTTGATTAACTGGGAAGTTGTCGCTTCCCGCTTCCGTTCATACTGCCATGGATACGCATAAGAACAATGTATGGGGGCGCGTGGCCGGTAATACCTGGGTGGTTTCTATCCTGGCCGTATTGGAGTTGGTGCTTGGCTTTGTTTTGCTGAGTTTCCCGGCGCTGCTGGGTGCCTCTGCGGTATGGGTGGCGGGGTTTGTGTTGATGATTGTGGGCCTTATCCGCTTTATCCACATCTTTATTTACCCCTTCAACCGATGGTGGAATTTGCTGGCAGCGGTGCTGTACTGCTTCACCGGTGCGGTGTTGGTATATTACACAGGGCAATCGCTGGTCATGATTACGCTGCTGATTGGCGTGGCCCTGCTGGTCGGCGGCACGATTCGACTGCTGGTGGCATTTACCATGTTGAAATCCGAGGGGAGCGCCTGGCGCTTTTTCAATGCGATTGTATCGTTGATATTGGGTGGCATGGTTGTGTTTGGTTGGCCGGAGTCCTCATTGTGGCTGGTGGGCACAATCATTGCAGTAGAAATGATTTTTTCCGGCTGGACGCTGTTGTTCCTGGCTTTGCCGCCGGGTCGCAAAGACTAAAAGGCTTGACCCATAGCGCATTTTGTGCCAGACTTGCGCTGGCGCAAGATGCGTTTTTGCTTATGATGAATGCGCAAAAAACGATAGGTGTGGATTTTGGCGGTACCTCCATCAAAATCGGTGTAGTGCAGGGGGCTGAGGTATTGGAATACGCCCCGCCTTTGCCCACCCAGCAATATGCCAGCCCCGCCGAAATCATAGATGCCATGTGTGCCACTATACGTGGTTTGTTGCAACATCATCCCGAGGTGGTTGCGGTGGGCCTCGGTATGCCCGGTTGGACTGATTTTTACCGTGGCGTGTTGTATCAGCTGACCAACGTGCCGGTGTGGAATCATGAGGTGCCGGTGAGAGAAATCATGGAACAAGCCCTGGGGCTCCCCATTGTGCTTGATAATGATGCCAACTGCATGGCCTATGCGGAATGGAAGTGTGGCGCCGGGCGTGGCAAGGATAATCTGGTGTGCCTTACCTTGGGCACAGGGATTGGTGGTGGCATCATCATCAACAATCGCATGTTGCGCGGAAAAACGGTTTCTGCGGCCGAGCTGGGCCAGACAAGTGTCTGTTTCAACGGCAGGGTCGGCCCCTTTGGTAATATCGGTGCGGTTGAGGAGTATATCGGTTGCAATGAGGTGGCTGCAGATGCTTCAAGCCGCTACGCAGAGCAGGGGATTACCCGCACCCCGGAGGAATGTACGCCGTATCTGTTGGCGCAGGCTGCAAGCAGCGGAGACGCGGTGGCGTTGAGTGTGTTCGATGATTTTGCGCAGAAACTGGGCTGCCTGGTGATGAATATGATGTATGCCCTTGTGCCGGATGCTTTCATCATCGGCGGTGGGGTGGCCAATGCCGGCAGCTTGTTGTTTGAGCCCTTGCAGCAACATTTGAAGGCACAGCTGTTTCCCGTTCATTATGCGGCGTTGAACATTTTACCCGCACATTTTGGCAGTGATGCCGGGTTGATAGGAGCCGGCCTGATGGCGGCGGACTTTGCCAAAGGTGCAATTTCCTAACTGTTTATTTGAACGAAATAAGACCCATACACGTTAAAATTCTTTGATTATGGATACTTTGCCCTCTCCTTCGACTCCTGATAACGATAGGAACATACCCGAAGCCGTGGCTGTAGAGCCATCTTGGTGGAGATTAGGTTGGGTTCCCTATGCATCGTTGGTACTTGCTGCTGCTGCTGCCGATTTTCTTGCGCCTCGGTTTTATGGCCTGGGGTTGGCTGCTTGCATTGGTGTGATTCTGTTGATGTCCGCATTGTTGCTGTTACGTCGTGACTTTTCCAAAGGTGAGCAGGTGTTTTTAATCCTGCTGACCATCGTTTGCTGCACGGGCCTGCTGCTGGGGGGAAGTGTATTATGTTGGATGGCTGCATTGGCAGTGCCCTTTGCCATGCTGTCCTTCTTTCCGGGTAAAGAATCGTACTCTGTGACCACGAAGTTCTTGAATTGGTGGCAGTTCTGGTTCTCTCATCGCATTCGGGCAGAGGTCGAATCCCGCGCCGGACGCATCAAGCAACTTCTGCCGACGTTGCTGAGCATTTTTGTGGGCATTGTGTGTTTTGTCTTTTTCCTGTGCATCTTTGCTTCCGGCAATCCTGTCGTGCAGGTGGTGTGGGATGCCATTGCCAATACGTGGAATAGCTTGGTCGAGTTCCTGAATTTGGATTGGACCTTCTGGCTTCACGCGATCTGTTGGGTGGTCGGTGTCATGGGCTTTGGCATCTACACCTTGCGTCGCCCTTCTGCAGTTGCTCCCGAGCAACCGACCGTGGTCGAGGTCGAACCGAAGAAATCCATTTTACCGTATCTGGCACCCAGCATGCTGATTGGTACAAACCTGGCTTTCCTGATTGCAACCTCCACAGATGTAGCCTTCCTCTGGCTTCATAATGTGCCGGAGGGGATATCCCAGACAGATTATCTCTACGATGGCGCAGCCTCCATTTCCTGGGCCTCGGCCATAGCCGCAGGGTTGTTGTTGGTGCTTTTCCGCCCCAATGGCAGCTCCCGTCGCTCCACTCTGTCGCGTACGGCCGGCTATGTGCTGTTGGTTCAGACGTTCATGTTGGCTGTAAGTGTCTACATGAGATTGTATAACCAGGTGGATGCCTACGGCTTTACCGCCCGCCGCGTACTGGCGGCAGAAACGATGCTTTTTGGTGTAGCCGGGTTGGTGTTCCTGTTGTTCTACATGCACCGCCGTGTTGCTTTCATGCGCTTACTGCGTCCCGCCGCGGGCACGGTTCTGCTGCTTGCGCTGCTGTTCAGCTCGTTGCCACCCCAATTGATTGCCGGACGTCTGAATATGCGCTTTGTGGAGTCCCACCCTCATTGGAACTTTACAGCAAATGATTTCGGGTATCGCAATGCATTTGACGTGAAGCAGAATCTGGCCTTTGCCTGGTATGTGTACCAGAATACGCGAGATGAAAGATTGCTTGCGCAAATTGATAATGTTTGCCTTCATCTAACCAAATCGGCAGATAAGCGCACGTGGCACAACTACAGCGTTTTTGCCTCTTCGGACGCGGAGTTGGCCCGCGTAATCCTGGAGCAGCTTGACAAGTAATCGATTTCCCCTTACTGAAAACACAAGGCCCTGCGGATGAGCTATCCGCAGGGCCTTGTTGGTTGATATGACTGCAGATGTTACTTCTGCAGGAGCTTTTCAAGAAGAGCCTGAGAATTATCTGCCAGACGGGCGGGGTCATCCAGCATGCCGGCGCGGAGCAGGGCGGTGTTGATGATTTGGTCTGCCAGCAGCGTGGCCAGCTCGGTGTCGCTCTTGCGCAGCTCTGCCAGCTTCATGACGATGGGATTGCGCGGGTTGAACGCAATTTCCGGGTGCGTTTCCGGTACTTCCTGCCCCATGGCTTTGAGATAGGCTTTTACTTCGGGGGAGATATCGTGCTCACCCTGCAGGGCAATGGCCGGGGCAGAGATCACGCGGTTGCTGGTGCTCACCTTGCTGAAGCGTTCCTTGAAGGTGTCGCTAATCCAGGAAGAGAGCCCGCCGGCTTCCTCTTCGTCCAGCGCGGGGGTATCGGGGGCTGTGTCTTCAATGTCCGGCAAATCCAGATTGGAGCGGTCAATGGCCTTGATGTCCTTGTCATCAAACTTCATCAGGCTTTCCATGACGAATTGATCACCGCCTTCCGTCAGGAAGGCCACTTCAAAACCACGGGCATTCAGCGCATCCAGATAGGGGGAGTGCTCCAGCTGGGCACGGGAGGTGCCGTAGAGTACGTAGATGTCCTTCTGGTTTTCCTTCATGCGGCTCACATAGTCGGCAAATGAGGTATATTTGCCGCTTTCGGTGAAGGTGGATTCAAAGCGCAGCAACTTGCCGAGGGCGTCCTTGTGCTCCCAGCTGGTGACCACGCCTTCCTTGATGTAGCGGCCAAACTGAGCCCAGAACTTCTCGTATGTTTCGGCTTCATCCTTGGCCACACCTTCCAAATGCTTGATGAAGCGCTTGGTGATGATACCGGAAATCTTGCGGAGCAGGGAGTTGTCCTGCAGCATTTCGCGGGAGATATTCAGCGGCAGGTCTTCGCTGTCCACCACACCTGTGAGGAATCGCAGCCACTCCGGCAGCAATTTCTCCGGCTTGCTGTCGATGAGCACCTTGTGGCAGTACAGGGATACGTTGGGCTCGCATCGGCCAAAGCCCATGGCTTCCGGGTTTTCATCCGGTACAAAAAGGACGGAGTTGAGCACGATGGGAGCATCTGCGCTGAAGTGCATGTAGGTCAGCGGTTCGGATTCTGTGTGGCCGATGAATTGGTAGAACGCGTTGTATTCCTCGGTGGTCACGTCCTTCTTGCTCTTCATCCAGATAGCTTGCACGGTGTTGAGATGCTCGCCGTTGAAATCGATGGGGAAGCCGATGAAGTTGCTGTACTTGCTGAGGATGTAGCGCACATGCTCGGCTTTGGAGAAGTTGGCAGCATCTTCCTTGAGGTGTACCAGAATGCTGGTGCCACGAGGCGTATCTGCAGGGGCGTCTTCCAGCGTGTAGCCTTCCTGGCCATCGCTTACCCATTTCACAGCGGTGGCTTCCGGCTGCCAGGAGCGAGTGGTGACTTCCACCTTGTCGGCAGCCATGAAGACGCTGTAGAAGCCTACACCGAACTGTCCAATCAAATCCTGAGTGCCACCTTGCGTTTCTTTCATGGCTTCCAGGAACTTCTTGGTGCCCGAGTGGGCAATAGTGCCGAGAAACTCGACAACTTCATCGCGTGTCATGCCGATGCCGGAATCTGCCAGTGTGATGGTGCGGGCTTCCTCATCGGTGGTGATGGTCACGCGCAAATCGCGTTCTGGGTCGGCGATGGCGGCGCCGGTGAGCTGCTTGAGACGCAGTTTTTCCAATGCATCGGAGGAGTTGGAGACAAGCTCGCGCACGAATACCTCGCGGTCGCTGTAGAAGGCATGAATCACGATATCGAGAAGCTGCCGGACTTCAGTTTGAAATTGGTGTGTATTGTTGCTCATAGTATGGCATCATTGTATGCGCGGGAGTGCGCAGGGTCAAGAGGGCTCTGCGACATACCGGCGACCAGTGGCAAAGAGAAAAATTGGCAGGCCGCGCAACGGGTGAGATTTCGGAGATTGAGGTATCGGGTACGCAGTAGTGAGCAATCGCGGTGCCCCATTTCTTCCTGCAGGAGTGACAAATTGTGAAAATGTTTCAGATGAAAACTGGCAAATGTATGTCGGAGTGCATCTTGTTGCCAACGTTGGAAGCCTGCTTTGGCCCGCACCCTCTGCCAGAGCCGTGTCCAGTTACGTGGTGCGATATATTCTGCATGGTGCTTTTTCATGTGACATAATCTGACTGCTGCGCCACGTAAAGGAACAGCACGAGCTCCCCCTGTTTTGCTGTTCCTGGTGTCAATATAAACCATCTGCTCGTGTTCGTCTATATCTCCCCACCTCAAACGCCTCACTTCCCCCGGGCGTATTCCGCACCACAGCATGAGATAGATTGCAGGTGCCATGCAGGCCAGCTTTTCGTGCTCACATGCTCGAAGAAGCGCTTTAATTTGACTCATGGTGAGTATTTCGATTCTCTCTTCTTCAACAGGTGGCAGTGCTATATGCTGCGTGGGATTGACGTGGCACCAGCCTTGTTTTAGGCCATAGGAAAAGATACTGTGTAAGATGGTTTTCGCTTTGCGATATGAATGCATGCTGTGCCCAAACGTATCTTTGAGCATATTGAGGCATTCTTGAGTGGATATTTCCCGTAGTGATTTGCCCGATATATCTTTGTAAACAAGCATACGTTGCGTATACGATTTCAAATCTGCCCGGGTGCTGGCCCTGCGATGTTGCCGGGCGTGCAGGCTTTCTCTTACGGCGAACGCAAAAGGAACAGACATGCTGGCCTTTGTCATAGATTCTAAACCATGTCTTATGCTTTGCCGGAATGTTGTGATGATGTCTTGCCTTTGAGCCTGCATCAGCCCTGCTTCTTCGGTAAACTCCACAAAGAGTCGATAAATATCCAGTGCTGAGAGTTTTGTGCTACTGAGTGGTTGTAGATAGGGGTGGATAATCATTCCCGCGTCATATCATGCTCACTATGGGGAATCAATGCTCTTCCCTAGCATGCTGCAGAAGCTTAGTTTGTTTTTTAATTCTGTCAAGCAGTCGCACTTTCCGCTTGAATCTGATGCATATTGGGGTAAAATATCGGAGTTATGCTAGATATCCGAGTTGTCAGAGAAAATCCTGAGTATGTAAAAGAGCGAGTACGCTTGCGTGGTGGTGACCATTGGATGCTTGTAGACAAGGTGCTGGAATGTGATGTGAAGCGCCGCAACGCAGAGACTGAGAAGCAAGCTCTTTCCCAGGAACGCAACAGTTCTTCCAAACTGATTGGGCAGATGATGAAGGAAGGCCGCCGTGAGGAGGCCGAGACGCTCAAGAAGCGTATGAGCGAAGTGGGTGATAAGATTCGCGAGCTCGATGCCGTGGCTTCTGCTGCTGCCGAGGAGCAGGAACAGCTTCTTCTCTCCATCCCCAACATGCCGCACGACGGCGCTCCCGTGGGCGCAGATGATTCTGCCAACCCTGAGCTCCGCCAATGGGGAACCAAGCCGGAAATTGAAAACCCCAGGGACCATGTGGAAATCGCCACGAACCTTGGTTTGCTCAACTTTGAAGATGCCGCCCGCATTTCCGGTTCCGGTTTCATTGTGTATCGCGGCCTGGGTGCCCGTTTGGAGCGCGCGCTCATCAATTTCTTGCTTGATACGCAGACGCAGGAAAATGGCTACCAGGAAGTGGGGGTTCCCTTCATCGTGAAGCGTGAGTGCATGTATGGTACCGGTCAGTTGCCCAAGTTCGAGGAAGATATGTACGGCCTGGAAGGCAACAGCATGTTCCTGGTGCCCACCGCAGAAGTGCCCGTGACTAACCTGTGCCGCGATCAGATTCTGCGTGAAAGTGATTTGCCCGTCAAGATGACGGCATATACCCCCTGTTTCCGCCGCGAAGCCGGTTCTGCCGGCCGTGAGAATAAGGGCATGATTCGCGTGCACCAGTTTGATAAGGTGGAGCTTGTGGAAATTTGCCGCCCTGAGGAAGGCTTTGAACAGCTGGAGGCCCTCACCTCCCACGCAGAGAGCATCCTGCAAAAACTGGGCTTGCACTATCGCGTGATTGAACTTTGCACGGGCGATGTGGGCTTCTCCTCTGCCAAAACATACGATATTGAAGTGTGGGCTCCGGGGCAGGGCAAGTATCTGGAGGTGTCCAGCTGCTCTTGCTTCACGGATTACCAGGCCCGCCGCATGAAGCTGCGCTACAAGGATGCTGATGGCAAGATTCGCACGCCTTACACGCTCAATGGTTCCGGTACGGCTCTGCCGCGTCTCTATGTGGCTCTGCTTGAGCAATGCCAGCAGCCGGATGGCTCCGTACGCATCCCCGAGGCTCTCGTGCCTTACTTCGGCGCGTCCTCTATCACAGTACCCGTTAAATAATCTGACTCACCTACACCTCTCTCTCAAACTCAACACTTCCGTTTCCTATGAGTGAAATGATTGCAACAATGGGTCCCATGTTCTGGCTCATCTCGTTCTTTGCCGTTTTGGCATTGGCTGCGGTGGCTGAGCGTTTGTTCTATTTCCACCGAATCAATATCAACTCCGGGGACTTCCTGCGCGGCCTTTCCGCGCTGCTCCGCAGCGGACAGTACGATGAGGCGCTGCATGAGGCTCGCATCCTGCCCGGGCCTATGGCTCGTGTGGTGGAAGCTGTGCTGTCGCGTCCGAAATTGGCTCGTAAAGAGCTGAGGGACATTGCCTTGGAGGCTACGGAGTTGGAGGTTTACCGCATTGAGCGCAACATCCGCTGCTTGCAGGTCAGTGCAACCGTGATGCCCTTGCTGGGGCTACTGGGAACCATCCTTTCCCTGGTTGCATTCTATGAGCAGCCGGGGATTACGGATGGTGCTGCTGCCATGCCCGAAATTGTGTCGACATTGCAGCGTTCTCTCCTGCTGTCTGCATCCGGTATCGCTTTGGCCATCCCGGCTTACCTGTTCTACATGTACTTGGCATCGCGCGCTCGCAAAATCGTCAACAACGTGGAGCGCGCCGGCCTGGAATGCGTGCATATTATCTGTGATGCTCGCGTAAGCAAGGAAGAAGAGGAGAGCAAGCCTGCCAGGAAGGGGACGTGCCGCTCGGGTATGTGCAGTATGGAGTCCGCTCCTTCTGGGCAGGAAGAAGAATCTGCCGGAATCTGACCTGTCGCTGAATAGAACAGAACTATGAGACGCGTGCGTACCAGCCTGAAGGGGAATGGCTTTCATATTGTGGTGATTGCCTTGCTCAACCTTTTTGTGTTGCTTTGTATTTGCGTGTTGCTGCATCATCATCGTTTACCTCGATATGGTGCGAACGTGCGCTCTGCCGCGACGCATTTTGTGATGGGCTCGTATGACCGCTCCAACTCCCACATCATCACGGTGACTCCGGGAGATGTGCCGCGTATTTTCATCGAGGCGAAGGAAATCAAAGATGGTTTGAATGGGGTGGAACAAGTGCTCAAGACCTGGGATTGCCCAACCCCCAATCGAGTGACGGTGGTCTTGGTATGTGATGAAGCTGTATCAGTCGGAACCATGCAGCGTTTAGCCGACATGGTGCTCGCTCACGGATTTACATGCACCTATGCCGGAAGCCCGGCGTTGAATTGATGAAATCGGATAAAGAACATAGCCTGATTTATCACTCTTTACATAGCCGCCCGATGCCGGGCTGCATGCCGTTGTTCATGGTGCTTTCAGCATTATTGATGGGCGGGATCATGCTTTTGGTAAATGTTGTGTCTCCGCCACCGTTGCGTCCCAAGGGAGAAGGGAACGTGTATTACCGGGATGATGCCATTCTGAAGTTTCAGATTCATCAACGCAGTCCTTTGCCCTTGCGCTTGCCTGCCTCATTGGATCCCGCCAGGGAAGCGGCGGTGGCTACTGCCACATTATCCTGGGTGAAACCAGTGGGCCTGCTGCCATTGTCCTCTCCGCGCATCTATTCTCCTGCGCCGGATTCTGCTGTGCTCAATTCGGAGATATTAATGGAGTTGCCGCCCCTGCAAACACAAGCACAAGATGCAGCAGAGACCCATACGGTTGAAGAATCGGAAGAAAGGGGGAAACAGTAATCATGAGTTTGCTTACGTTTACCCCGCATGAATTTCTGATATTTCTGGTGTTTGCCGGATTTGCGTTGCTTTCGGCAGTATTTATTCCGGTAAAGCTGGTAGCGAAATGGCGCCGAAGAATGCGCAGCAGGGTGCGCATTACCTGCCGAATCTGCGGATATCGCTTTTTACGCACGGATCCAGATGCGGTATGCCCTCATTGCATGGCTCGTAACAGATAATCAGAAACACGACCCTTTATATGTCTTCCGGCTTCCTTCAATTTGTTTCATTTGTATGTTGTTCACCGCTGGTGTGCAGTGCTGCTTTCATTGATGATTTGGCTACACCGGCTCTTTGGGAGCAAAGTGTGGACGAACTCTTTATGACCATGCCGAAAGGCGCTTCATTCATTCGTATAGACGCATCTTCAATGCGCATACCTTTGCAGCCTGAGTTTAAGGTGGCTGATTTTGAGCATGGTGACGTGATTTTGAAATGGAATGAGTCTCGCAAGTTGACTCAGGTGGAGCTAATGCTGTACAGCAAAGGGGTAGATGGCGAACTTGAGTCGGCTGAATTTAAAAAGAAGATTTTGGATGCCGAGACTTTTCTCAATGAAAAGTTGGCCGTGGAAGGTCAGCTGCGGAAGGGTGATTCGAGAGTCGCAGGCGTAAAATGCCGTACAAAAGCATGGCAAACAGAGAAGTGCGGCGTCTGGGTGCTGGATTCGCTGCACTCCGGAAAGGGCAAACAGTTTACCTCTGAGTTTATACGACTCACGATTGGAACGGAAGCCGGGAAAGGGGGCGCAGAAGATGCGGTCAGCCGTGAGTCTCTCAAGGAAAATGTTGCCAGGGAGGCAGATGGCACCGTGTGGATTAAGAATGTGCCTATGGTGGAGTCTGCCAAGGGAAGCGGATATTGTGTGCCGGCTACGGTGGCTCGTGTTTTTGCCTACTATGGCATGGATAGCCTGGATCAGCATGTGATAGCGGCTCTCTGTCAATCCGGCAGCAAAGGCGGTGGCACCACGATGACCCAGATGCGCAATGCGTTGCAGGGCCTGAGCAAGAAGTACAATTATGCTCTTAAAACGGCGCAGGATTGCACCATGGAAGAAATGGTGACGCTGTATAACCAAGAAGCCAAAAAACAGCAAGTGGAGACACTTTCTCCTGCACGGGGAAGTATAGCGGATTCCAAGCTGTTTGATGCTGATGTGCTGCGAGCAGCGCGTACTCGCAATGCTGCTAAAGCCAAAAAATGGATGGCAGAGGTGAAAAAATGCATTGATGCCGGTGAACCCATCATTTGGGATGTGAAGGTAGGCGTTTTTGAGGAGAAAAACAGCCAGCAGATGGATGGCTTTCATACACGACTTATTGTAGGATATAATCTTCAAAATAAGACCATCATTTACAGCGACTCCTGGGGGGCTAAGCATATTCGAAAGGAGTTACCATGGAAGGATGCTTACTCCATGTCATTGGAGCGCAACGTGATTCGCCTGGCTCATTGAATGAAGCCTTCCCCGGATGGTTCAACTTCAAGATTTGCATATGTCTGTGATTGTTCGTCCGCTACTTTTCATCTTTGCGTTGCTGTGTGGCGCATCCGGTATGAGTAATGCTGCTTTCCTGGATGATTTGGCTAATCCGGCCACGTGGGAAAAGACAGTGCCTGAGGTGTTTGCCGAGCTTCCGCCCTCGCTGTATTTCTCTCGCATTGATGCTGAGACGATACGCTTGCCACGGCAAAAAGATTTCGAGTTGGGTGATTTTTCTCATGGCGATGTTGTTTTGCGTTGGGATGATGAGAAAAAACTGAACCGCGTAGAAATTATCGTATACAACAAAGGCGATGATGGGAATGTGACCCGGGAGCAGTTTAAAACCCTGCTTGAAAAGATGGAACAAACGCTCAATAATCTGTTGCCCGTCGAGGGGAAGTCCCGCAAAATGGATAAGCTCGATACCGGCGTCAGGGGGCAGACCGAGGTGTGGGAAACCGAGCGTTGTGGTACGTGGCTTCTGGAATCGTCCTCAACCGGCAGGGGAAAGACATTTGCTTCGGAGTTCATTCGCCTGACCATTGGCAAATCTTTGGAGAAAGGTGGAGCCTCGGATGTTGCCCGCCGGGTTTCGCTCAAAGCAAATGTGTCGCGCGAGTCGGATGGTTCCGTATGGATTAAAAACATACCAATGGTCGACCAGGGCGAAAAGGGGTATTGCGTTCCGGCTACAGCGGCACGTGTTTTTGCTTATTATGGTATGGATGGTGTAGACCAGCATGCTATGGCAGCTCTGTGTCAGAGCCAGAGTGGCAACGGTGGCACCACGATGCCCCAGATGCGTGCCGCTCTGCAGGATTTAGGTAAGGCTTTCCATTTCCGGGTGAAAACCATGGAAGATGGCACTTTCGCGGAAATGGTGGCTTTGTACAATAAAGAAGCAAAAAAACAAAAAGCCAGTGCCATTGCAATCAGTGATATCTATATGGGCAACGTTGATGGTGAAATCTTGCGCGCTGCACGTACGCGAAATGCCTCCAAGGTCAAGAAGTGGATGGCCGATGTAAAAAAATGCATCGATGAAGGGGTACCGGTGCTTTGGTGTGTTGTCCTTGGCTTGTTTGAAGAGCAGGGAATCCCGCAAGCCCGTGGTGGGCACATGCGCTTGATTATTGGGTATAATCCGGATGAAGAAACGATTATTTACAGCGATTCCTGGGGGGCCGGCCATGCCCGCAAGAAGACGTCTGTGGAAGAGGCGTATTCCATGACGGTGGAAAGGAGTATCATGCGCCTTTCGCGTTGAATGTCAATATTGTTGAAATGAATAAGTGCTTGAAATGTCTGTCTGTTCTGATGTTGTGCGCATTGGTGCAATGTGCAGGGGTACCGCAGCAACCAATCCCCAAGACCTTGCCCGTGGGGTGGTGTTATGTGGATGCCGTTGCGCCTCTGGTACGAGTGGACTTGAAGTATACGGGCCATGATAATTTTGTGGGTCGCCCCATAGCGGGGTATACCGGTGGGAAACGCGCAATACTCCGTCGTGATGCTGCTGAGGCTTTGGCTTGTGCTTCGGAGTTGCTACAAAAAAAAGGTTATGCCCTCCTGGTGTGGGATGCGTACCGCCCGGCTGTGGCGATGAAAGATTTCCGGGCTTGGTCTCGCACAAAAGATGACCGCATGAAGGCAAAATTTTACCCGAACATTACAAAGCAAGGCATCTATGATGGTAAGTACATTGGCGATGTTTCGGAACATAGCTGGGGGATTGCCGTTGATATTACTCTTGTGCATTTGAATGATGGCAGCGAGGTCGATATGGGCGGGCATCACGATTTGCTGGATGTTTCCTCTGCTACGGAAACTTCTCTGATTTCTGCAGAACAACAGAAAAACAGGCTTATCTTGCGGGATGCGATGCAAAAAGTCGGATTTCGCAATTACAGCAAGGAATGGTGGCATTATTTCCTGACAGATGCCCACCCCTGCTATACATACAATTTCCCTTTGGATGACACCATGACACAGATGCCTTCCTCTTGAGGGACAGAAAAATCGCGTGCAGACATCCATCTGGCTTGAATAAATGCTTCCTTTGCTCTATAATGCGCGCGTAATGATGTCAGCTTTCATATTCGCAGACTTGAGTGCATCGGCCACCAGTGCCGGTGTGGATGCCCTTTCTCTTTTTGACAAAGGCGGTCCTCTCATGTGGGGATTGCTTGTGCTTTCCATTGTGGCTATGATGGTTATCTTCGTGTGCTTGTGGACCACCCGCACAGGTGCCGTATTGCCGGATCGCATGGTGATTTCCGTTGAGTCATACATCCGCCGCAAGGATTATGCCGGGTTGCTCAGCTTGTGTGATCGTGATGGTTCCAGCTTTGCCCGTACGGTGCATGTCATTGTGATGTTCATGCAGCGTAATCCTCGCGCCAACATCGATGAGATTCGTGAAGTGGCTGCTGCAGAAGGTACGCGCCAATCCAGCATTCTCACTCGCCAAATCAATTGGCTCTCCGATATTGGCGCGATTGCTCCCATGATAGGTCTGCTTGGTACGGTGATTGGCATGATGAAAACGTTCATGGAAATGGCTGCCGGCAATTTCGAAGGTGTGAAACAGATGCAGATGGCCAGTGGTATTTCTGAGGCTATGATTACCACGGCCGGTGGCTTGGTGTTAGCTATCCCCAGCATGCTTGCTTACGTCATCTTCCGTAATCGCATCCAGAAGCGTATCACTGATATGGAAGTTGCGGTGACTCATATCTTGTCTGTCATTTCTGTGCAGATGGATCGCGAGCAGCGTTTGGGCAATGTCAACCTGCGCGGAGGCAACACCCGCGAGGTGATGGATGACGATGATTATTGATGGATAACCGGCACGTCGCCCCATGAAATTTAATACCAAGGTACCTGAACCTATAGGTTTCCAGCTGGCACCCATGCTTGACGTGGTGTTCCTCTTGCTTATCTTCTTTGTTGTGACGCAGAAGTTCATCCTCAATGAGCAGGACTTGAAAGTGAAGGTGCCGACAGCTCCCAAGAGTACTGAAGAGGCCTCTCGTGCCATTGATGAAATCATCATCAATGCACGTGAAGAGAATGATGAATTGGTCATAACCATTGACCGCGAGAAGTTTACTCGCGAAAAACTTTCAGACATGCTTAAACGCATGGTAGCCGTGAATCCCAATCAGCCTGTACGTATCCGAGGGGATGCAGAGATGAGCTGGCAGCGTATGGCAGATGTGATTTCCACCTGCTCACAGGCCGGCGTGTGGAATGTCTCCTTCTCCAAGCAGATGCCCAAGGAATCTAAGTGACCAACATGAAAAATCTTGTACCGTGTGTGCTTTTGATGGGCGGTGTGGCGTTGCCCTCTGCCCTTGCTCAGGAGAATAATAGTGACGATGAGGCTTTGCAGATTAATCAGGAAGCTGATTCGTATGCCATCGCAGAGCAATTGTATGCTCAGTCTCGTGGTGCCAGCGCGGACCCTGCATCCCGCAGGGCTTCATTACAGCGAGCCGCAGCTCTTTTTGGTGATTTTGTCAAAAAATTTCCGCAATCCTCCAATGTGACAAAAGCCTTGTATCTTCAGGCAGTTTGCCTGGCTGAATCCGGGGACGAATCGGCCTCCAACAAGGTGTTGGCTACATTGGCTAATACGAAAAAAGGTGAATATGCTGCTGCTGCTGCCTATAAGCTGGGCACATTGGCTTTCGACCGCCATCTTTGGGATAAGGCCTTGGGATTCTACCAAATCACCGTGCGAGAGACCAAACGCGATGACTTGCTGACAGATGCAACATATCGTATTGCTCGCACCCAGCTTCAGATGGGGCGTCGCGATGAGGCCGAGTCCAGTTTCCGCCGTCTTCTCGTGTTGCAGAATGTGCAGCCGGCGCTCGTGCATGCAGGTGTGATGGCCCTCGCCCAGATGAAGACGGAAGATGGCAAAGATGCAGAGGCATACGCCTTTTTCCTGCGCTTGATTTCCATGCCTGATTTGGATGTGCGCATGCAGGGTACGGCCACCCTTCAGGCTGCGCGTTTGGCATCTCGTCTTGGGAAGACCAATGAGGCCCAGCAGCATTACTCCAAGTTAGCTCAGATGCCCGGTATGGAGAAATATGCAGGTGAAGCCCAGATGGAGAGCCTGATTACTCTATACAAAAACAAGGACTATGAAGGTGTGGTGAAGCAAGTGACCACCAGCTACACCCAGCTGGAAGACTCTGCAAAGGAGGCTCGCCGCGCGCTGATTGTCGGTCAATCATACATGGAACTCAAGAGGTATGATGCCGCAGCGGAGTGGTTTGACTTGGTGGAAAAAGCACAGCCGGATACCAAAGTGGCAGCAGACGCCGCATACAGACACCTTATTTGCGCCCAACAGCTGCGTAGTACCAATTTCTTTGCTATGGCTCAGAAATACCTCAGCACCTATGCTGCTGCCGGCAAGCCAACATCTTCTCTCCCCTGCAATGATTTAGTTCGCCTCATGTATGCAGACCGCATGATGTTGGCTGATATTGCAGAAGCGGCGCGTCAGTTTGATGCTATTAACTTTGAACATTTGCCGGAATCTGTACGCCCGGATGCGGAGTACAAGAAGGCATGGTGTGCCTCTCAGGGGGATGCGTACGATCCATTGCCTACCCTCAATCACTTTATTGATACGTACAAGCAAAATCAGCGCTTGCCGGAGGCTCTGGCATTGCGCGGGGCTTGTTTGATGAAACAGAATAAAATCGGACCGGCCTTGGCTGATTTTGATCGAGTCATCAAAGAGTTCCCAACATCTGAAGCAGCT
This sequence comes from Akkermansia sp., assembly GCA_017558555.1. GTDB lineage: Bacteria > Verrucomicrobiota > Verrucomicrobiia > Verrucomicrobiales > Akkermansiaceae > Akkermansia. The sequence goes on along the minus strand of JAFYUJ010000009.1, from coordinate 97,433 downwards.
CCTGTATGTTGGCAGCGTGCGGCCCAGGCCTGCGCCCAGTCTGATCCTAAGCGTATGGTGTCATACTATGAGGGGCTTATTGCATGTGGTACCCGAGTGAAGCCCGCGGCTATCGCCGAAGCTCATTACTACATCGCTCGTGCTCTGTATGAGGCGGAGCCGGCAAAGGCCATACCTCATTTCCAGGAAGCCCGAACACTGAATGCTGAGCGTTATGGCTCGTTGGTGGATTTGAGTTTGGTGCAGTGTTATTTCAAATTGCAAGATGCAGAGAAATTGCGAGAAGCCCTCATCACCTTGCAGAGCAGCAACCCTGCCTCCTACAATGCCTTGCCCGCAGCCATTCTCCGCTGGTGCGGATGGATGTGTTTCCAGAATCGCAATTATCTGGATGCTGATAAGTATCTGTCAGAGGCGTTGCCTCGCGAACCTCGCGAAAAATACACAGCACCCGATGGAGCAGAGCTGGAGCGCCCCAAGGTTGAACCTCTCGTGTGGAAAACGCTTGCTCGCGCCCGACTGGAGCTGCGCCAGTATCAGCGTGGTTTGGAAGCCGCTGAGCACTATGTCCAAATGGAACAGCAACCTTACCGCAAGGCAGAAGGCATGCGCGATATGTCTCAGTTGCTGGTGGGGTTGAATCGCGCTGCCGAGGCGCGCAAACTGTGTGAAGATGCCATAGCTTTGGGTATTGATGGGCCCATCAAGTTCTCTGTCTTCATTGCTCTGGGTGATGCCTATTACGTAGAGGGTAACTATGCAGAGGCCGCCAAGTACTATGGCCGAACTGCCAACGTGGTGAGCGATAAGGAACTTAAACCCATTGCTTTATATAAAATCGTAAGCGCCTTGAAGCTTAGTGATAAAGCTGGAGAGGCCGTGCAGTACGAAGAGAATTTGCGCACGGAATTTCCCGGTTGGGTACCTCCGGCCAACGTGCTGCTGCTCATGAATGCCAGCAACAAGAATCAGTAAGTCTGCTGTTTTTCATGTTTCACTCCGTGTCAGCCAATCGCCGCAAGCGCTGGTATTCTTTGCTCACTATCGGGCAAAAGAAGATGTTGGTGCTTGCGGGGGTGTTCATTGCTTTACTGTTTGCTGGTGTGGCGGTGATGGTGGTATACACCTGCCGCGCATTGCAGTATGATGTATCTCGCGTATCTTCCGGTTGTGGGGTCAGTTTGCTGTACGATGCACAAAATCGTCCGGTGGCAGATTTATCCGGTTCGGAGAGTGAGTATGTACCGTGGAATCAATTCCCCAAGCACTTGGTGGATGCCTTTGTCGCGCGTGAGGATGAATCGTTCTTTGAGCATGGCGGTGTGGTATACAGCTCTGTTGTTCGTTCATTAGTGAAAAATCTGCTGTCAATGAGCTATGAGCAGGGCGCATCAACCATTACGATGCAGCTCACCCGACATGTGTTTGAACTGGGGGGTAAGACGCTGGACAGAAAACTGCTGGAGGCTATGCTCGCACAGCGAATAGAACGGCACGTGGATAAACAGACCATTTTTGCTCAGTATCTTAATCGCATCTATTTTGGGCAAAACTGCTATGGAATTGGAGCTGCGGCTCGCCACTATTTTGGTAAACCCGTCAGCGATTTGGATTTGGTTGAATCTGCAACCCTGGCCGGGTTGGTGCGAGCACCCTCGCTGTGTAACCCCCGCCGCAGTATGGACAATGCGATGGGGGTAAAAAAAGAGACCTTGGCGCGCATGTTGGAGTTGGAAATGATTACGCCCAAGCAGCATGATACTGCCCTGAGTGCTCCAATTCATTTGGCCCCTATCGAAAAAACAGCCCGAGTCAACAGCTCGTACGCCGCTATGTGGGCCGGTATGGAGTTGGAGGCCATTCGCGCTGATTTGGGGGATAACACCCGTGGACTCTCTGTTGTGTCCAATCTCAACTTGGACATTCAGCAATATTTGGAGCAAGCAACGGAACGAGCCCTTTGCGCTGTGGAAAAAGCAGGGGCATTCCCGGCTGAGTGGGGTGAGTTGCTGGGAGAAGAGGCCGAAGCGCAAAGCAAATACTTCGCAACCGTCAAAAGACCTGCCGGGTTGAAGGTGAGGGGCAATGACAATGATTTCACCGGGGTGTTACAAGCTTGTGTACTCGTGGTGGATACGCGCCGCAACAAAAAAGGAAATGTATTGGGGGTAGTCGGTGGACGCAGCGTATATGATGGTATCGATCGCTGGCAACATAGTGTGAAACCCGGACGCGCCATGGCTCCGCTTCTGTTCTGCTGTGCCTGTTTGCCGGGTGGAGATGAATTTCATATAGTTGCGCGCGATACTGAAGTGACCGGCTTGCGCCTGGGCTACGAGGTAGTACGCTCTTTCTTTGATTCGCTCCACCTGGGGATTTCATTGCCGCCCCGAGAGCGTGAACGCGATTTGTACAATGGTTTGTACTCGATGAAGCTGTTGGATATGGCTCGTCTGCTTTTTGATGTCCAGAATCAGGGCCGTGACTACAAGTTAAATATCGTGCAGACTGTATGGAGCAACGGACAGAAAGCCCTATATTCTTACGAACCTGAAAAAGCGTCTGAATACATCTGCCGACAGAGCGCTGTTGCCGTCTCTCGCCTTTCTCCGTTTGTTTATTCCGAGGGGGTCCCCTTGTTCATGAATGAGACTTTGCCGCAGAATCATGGCCAGTGGTCTATGGTTTGTAATGAACGTGGCGTGACTGTCTTTGTGTGGATGGGGTTTGATGATATCAAATCTGCGTCGGCTGCCTCTCCGGAGCTTCGTCGTCTCATGTCTCGTGCTTCTTTGAATTTGGCGCGAGAGGTGCATGCCCGGGCTCGTGCTATTTTGCGGGCTGAAAAAGTGGAGAAACCGGCATCTCTCAAGCCGCAGTCATGAGCACGTATTCTCTCCAGTTGCGCGCGGCTGAGCAAGCTGCACGTTGTGCAGGCAGATTTCTGCTTCATCATTTTCGTTCGCCTTTGCCTGTGGATGAAGCTTTGGCGCATGATATCAAACTGCGCCTGGATAAGGAGACTCAGCAACTCATTGAAGCAGAACTCAGCCTTCATTTCCCTGATTACGCCGTGCTTGGGGAAGAAGGTCGCACGGAGTCGGAATCTCAGCCCGAGTGGATTATCGACCCCATCGATGGCACCGTGAATTATTTTTATGGACTCCCTCTGTTTTGCGTGAGCATCGCGTTGCGTGTTCAGGGCAAAGTGGTGTTGGGGTGCGTTTATAATCCCATGCTGGATGAATGTTATTGCGCACTGGCAGATGGTGTTGCCACCTGCAATGGCAGAGAAATCCATGTTTCATCTCGCTCCCGGATGGAGGAAGCCATCGTCTTTGTAGGCCACGGGACACATGATGGCTCGGGGACAACCGGTCTGCGCCGCTTTGCTCACATTTCCTCGCAAGTACGCAAAATCCGCATTCTTGGCACGGCTGCGCTCACGCTCTGCTACATCGCTGATGGACGGTTTGATGCTTATATAGAAAACCGCATCAATGTGTGGGATTTTGCCGCAGCCGGATTGATTCTTGAACGTGCCGGTGGCCGTGTATTGTTCACCCCGGCAGATGAAACGGCCGAAAAAGGCTCCATCCTGGCGTGGAATGGAAATTTACCATTGCAACAAGCTCTCATTCTACCTTCTGAGTCATGACTACTTCTTCTCAAAAGCCACTTTCCCCACGGGCTGCTGCCCTGCGTTGCTTGATGCGCTGGGATAAAGGCGGTATATTTGCAGAAACACTCATTGCCCGCGAGTCTGTTGGCATGAGCTCCGCAGACCGAGCCTTGTTGCAATCCATTGTGCTGGGGGTGCTGCGTAATCTGCGCTGGCTTTGCCATATCCGTAAGCAGTTGCGTTCCGCTCAGCTGGAAGATAAGGGCCATTGGCTGGTCATCATCGGGTTGTGCGAGCTTCTTGTACTCAATCATGCAGAGTATGCTGTGGTGTCTGAAAACGTATCTTTGGCACCATCGCGTTTACGCGGGGTCGTCAACGCCATGTTACGCAATGCGCTTCGGCGTCGCGAAGAAATCCTGGGCGAGCGTAAGATGCTCTCGCTTGGTATGCGTTATTCTACCCCGGATTGGCTGGTGAAGCGTTGGATTCGCGATTTTGGCAAAGAGGATACGGCGGCCTTGCTTGCATGGAACGTGCAACCACCACCAGTCTATGCTCGCCTGAATCCCCTGCGCCCCATGGATTCTCCGTTGGCAGATGCTGAGCCTTTGGCGGATTTGCCCGGGTGGTATCGTCTGCGTGCCGGGGTACCTCTGGCTGCTCTCAAGGCTGGCCAAGTCTATGTGGCAGATCCTTCTACCCGTCATTGTGTGCGCCTGTTGGCGCCCCAACCCGGAGAACGTGTGTTGGATGCCTGTGCTGCCCCCGGGGGAAAATCCGCAGCCATTATTGCAGCCACGATGGGACAGGTGCATCTTTGTGCCACCGATGCTGAACAACACCGCCTCCCCTCTTTGTTGGAAAACTTGCAGCGAGCGGGGGGAGAGAATGTTTCAGTAGAATTGCATGACTGGACGCAACCCTGTCCGGAGAAGTGGCAAGGGGCGTTCGATGCCGTGCTGCTGGATGTCCCCTGTAGCAATTCCGGCGTATTGCAGCGCCGGGTGGATGCGCGCTGGCGTTTGCAGGAAAAAGAAATTGCGCGCTTGGCGGGGTTGCAGGCTCTTATTCTGGAACAAGCCGCAGTGGCCGTGCGTCCCGGTGGCCGCCTGGTGTATTCCACCTGTTCTATCGATAATCAGGAAGATAGGGAGGTTGTCGATGCCTTCCTGGCTGAACACCCCGAATTTTCCCTGGTTGCCGATTATCTCGCGCTCCCGCATAAAGAACAAGCAGATGGCGCTTATGCCGCCCTACTTCAGAGAATAGCTGATTGAGGCCTTTTGCTACAATGCTGAACAGCTTCCGTTGTTGGTTTGGTGTTCGTCCGCTCACACCCGGGTGATATCCACATCATCCCACGAAGCGCAGGAAAAAGCTCCGATGCCGGGGTCTGTTTCGCAAAGCAAGACTGCTCCTCGCTTGCCTCGCTCCGTAAGAATCTTACTGCGCTCTGTGGTAGAGAGCGAGCCGGGGTGGTCACTTTCTACAATGATTGGCTCCATGCATCCGTCTTCGTGGCAAATCATACACCGCTGAGGTGTGGTACAGGTCTCTGATATGATAAGACAGCCGGCTGTGTGAACTTGCTCCAGGGTGTTCCAGTAGAAGCCGCCATCCTGTTCATGGTTTTGCCTATCCGGGTAACGGCAGGTGCGGCAGCGGTAGCCCAGTACAGCGCCTCGCAGCTCTTCTACCACACCGCAGGGGGTGGGCATGAGCTTGCCGGAGGTAGAAGCTGATACATGCACCTCTGTTCGGTGAATGGCTTGCTGCAGTTGTTGGAGTTGGTGCCCGCCACAGTTGGGACAAGTAAAGGTGATATACATAAACGAAAGGTAATGTAGATGTGGTGAAAATATAGCAAAAAAGATACTTTGTCAATAAAAAACTGTTGATTTTGATAGAAAGGAAGGGACTACGGAATAATGGCTTGCTAAAGTGTAGTTTTAATGCTATATTTTGGCACGTGACGGAGCAAAACCAAGACGAGTTGAAGTTGAATGTGAAGTTGTGGCTCAAGGCCAACAACTACAGTTATGCTTGGCTTGCCGGTAAGTGTTTTGTGACTGAAGCTACAGTACGTAATTGGATGGCCCGTAAGGTGATTCCTGCCTCGAAGGAATTTATCATCCGCGAATTAATGAAGGAAATGCCACTGGCGCTGCCCTCTCGCGTGCAGGTGACGGAAGAAACCCATGTGACGCTGAGTCTGGATGCCGCTACGCGCCGTCGGTTGGAAAAGAAAGCTTTTGCCCAGGGAAAGACGCTGGCGGAGTTTCTGGCTGATGAGGTGCCACGTTTGGGTGACTCTGTTTCTTCGACTGTTGATTGACGTGTCATCCCGGCATGGTCGTGAAAGCGGAGCGCGTTTAAGGTCTGTTTTTTGTAATTCAACTTGGGCAGCTGCGTTGACAACGCTGCCTTTGGGGTGTAGACTGGTGTCGGCGTAGTCTGTACCCAAGATAAGAGCATGGACGTAGTTTCATTACCACCAGGTACCATTATAGGCAATTACAAAATCCTCAAAGCTCAGGGGCAGGGGGGATTTGGAATTACATACATAGCTTGGGACCGCGTGTTGGAGCGCAACGTGGCGATGAAAGAGTGCTTTCCTGCGACGATATTCCGCCGCACGGAAGCGGGGGGGCTGGCACCGCTGCGACCGGAGTTGGAGGATATGTATGCTGCGGCGATGGCAGACATGCGGCGAGAGGCGATGATGCTGGCCAAGCTGAGCCACCCGGGCATTGTGCCGGTGTATGATGTGTTTGAAGCACGCGGGAGCTTGTTTTATGTGATGCCGTGGCTGGGCGGCGGTAGCCTGGCAGAGGTGATGGAAGAGGCCCAGGCCGAGGAACGGATGGTGGATGCCGGGAAAGCACAGGATTGGCTGCTGCTCATCCTGGATGCGCTGGTGTATTTACATGGGCAGGGTGTGATACACCGCGATTTGAAGCCGGCCAACATCATGTTCAACGTAGAGGGCAACCCTGTGCTTATCGATTTCGGCTCTGCCCGCCAGTATGTGGAACATTCGGTCTCGCAAGGAGAATTTTCCTGGCGTTATGCCGCTCCGGAGCATATCTCCGGCAAGGGGCAATTGGGGCCTTGGACGGATTTGTACTCCCTGGCCACCACGTGGTATGAATTGCTTAGTGGTTGTGATGCTGAGGATACGGTGCGGCGCTTGCAGAAAGATGAGCTGATCCCGCTGCACAAGCTGGAGGGGATGAACTTGCTCCCGGGTGCGTTGGTTGACTCTATCATGCGCAATATGGAGCTTAAACCAGAAGCTCGCTGCGAAACGGCTGCCCAGTGGCGAGATTGGCTGCGCGCCAGCATTGAGCCTCGCTCCCTGCGTCGCCGTAAGCGCTGGGTGGGCATACCCTACCGGGGCTGGCTGTTGGCATGCTCCTGTGTGATGCTGATGGGGGGCATAGGCCTGGGATTAGTGCTGAAAACGTCCCATGACGATGCTGCACCGCCAACGGATCAACCGGACAAATCCGCCACTCCCGCGCCCGGTTCTCCCGAGTTTCTGGAGAAATTGTACAAGGATTATTGTGCGGTGCATGCAGAAGCCTTGTCGGAGGCGCGCCAGGCTGAAGCGCTGTATGAGCGAAAATCGGCTGAAATTGTTGCGGAATATGAGGTGGAGCTGGAGGCGCTGGGCAAGCAGGCTAAGGATGCCATGCGGAAGCTTGCTACAGCTTCCGATAAAAAAGTGGTTTATTTGGACTATTTAAATCGGCTGCAGATGTTGGAGCATAAGTACGAGCAGCGTCTGATGGAAGAGGTTGCGGAGCCTGCGATGGAGTTGCTCCCACGCATTCAAAACTTGTGCTATGAACCGGCCAGACACTATGCCGGTTCAATGGAGGAAATGGTCTATCTCCCGAGGATTTCTGATCGTTTGACAAAGGAGTTTCTGAGGCCGATTAGCGGCATAGGATTGGCGGGCATGCCGAACGAGGCGATGAAAGCTTTGGTCAAGGAATTGCAGGCGATGTCAAAAACGCCATAATGACAAGGAACGGCTACGCGCAAGGTTTATGGCAGGGTTTCCTCGGTAAACTCTACACCCAGGATGCTGATATCGTCATCTTGCTGGGGTTTGCCGGTGAATTGCTGCATGCCTGCCAGGGCGATGTCTATCATTTCACGTATATTTTGCGGGGATCGCTGTTGCAGAAATTTCATGATGCGATGGGCGCCAATCTCTTCGCGCTGAGCATTCATGGCCTCTACCAGCCCATCGGTGTAAAGCATGACCTTGGTGCCGGGTTCCAGCGTGATTTCGCTCTCGCGGTACATGGCAGATTCCAGCAACCCTAGTGCCGGGGAGCGTGGAATAGGCGGCAGGATGGCCGTACCGTCCGGGCTCAGAATAATGGGGGCAGGGTGCCCCGCACCCGAGAGGGTGAGGCGGCGGGTGTTCAAATCAAGGTACACGTAGCAGGCCGTGGAGAACATGGTGATGTTGGCCTGGCTGAAGATGCGGTAGAGTTGGCGGTTGAGACTGGAAAGCAGCAAGCCGGGGGTGTCTGCCAGGTTGGAAGCCTGCTCCATAAGCCCGCGCAGCATGGATGCTATGAGCGCGGCGCGCACGCCGTGCCCCATCACGTCGCATATCAGCATGCCTATACCTGCATCTCCCACGGGGTAGACATCATAAAAATCGCCTGCAACGCCGCTGGATGGCATATAGACGTGGTGGAATTGGGCCAGACGTCGGGTACTGTCAGTTTCCCACACGCGGTCAGCTATGCGCTGGGGTTGCAAGGCTCGCTGCACCTCACGCGCAAGGCTTATTTCATGCTCCAGAATACGGTTGCGCTCATCCAGCTGCTGGGCCATGTTCTGGTAGCGTAGCTGGGTTTCCACCAGCTCGGTCACGTCGGAGGAAATGCCTACAATACCTTTGACGGAGCCATCAGACGCATACCAGGGAAACTTGGAAACACGCCCCCAGGAGCGTTTGCCCCCTTTCCAGGATTCCATGTGCACCCGGTTGGTGATGGGCTTTCGTGTCTCCATGATTTCCAGTTCTTCCTGGCGTGCCACGTTGGCATCTGCAAAGAAGTTGGTATCTTTGCTGCCGATGAGGTCGGATGGGGTGGGCACTCCCATCTTACGTGCTGTGGCTTCATTGGCCAGCACAAATCGGGATTCCCGGTTTTTAAAGTAGATGCTGTCGGGCAGGTAGTTGATGAGTGTGCGGAAGAGGTCTTTCTCTTCCATGGCGTGCATGTCTATCATCTTGCGGCGGGTGATATCTACCCATACCCCGACAAGACGGACGGGCTTCTTATTCTCATCTCGCTCAAGAAGGCCATTGACGCGAATCCAACGCCAGCCGCGGGATCGTTGATTGAGCAGGCGCACTTCGACGCGCAGAGGCGTCATCATCGGCCAGTTCATGTAGCGCTGCACCTCGGAGAGGAAGAATTGGCGGTCGTCCTCATGGATGGTGATATGTGCTTCGGTAAAGATGTTGGGGGCTTGTTCATGGATGGGTAGCCCCATCATGCGCAAACATTGCTCGGTGTAGTATATGTCTCCGGAGTCCAGATGCCAGCAATACACCCCTTCTTCCGCAGCGCGCAGGGCTTTGCGGACGATTTTCCAGTTGAACACGCCGGGCACGGATTGCGATGCCGGTTGCTGGGGCTCACCATGGCTCATTACTATACAATCTACGCCATTGCGAATGTTTTTTCAAGCAAGAAATGAAGGAGATGAATCGAAAATTGCAAAAATCAGTGTTTACCTGGTACGGTAGTGAGTCATGTCGTGTTTTTCTTTACATTGGGCGATGAATCCGCTAGGATGATGGCATGAGATTGTTGATGCTAACGGCTGGATTGTTGGGGCTGTATGGGACAGTATGTTGTTCGTCTACGCCACCGGTAGGTGTAGTGGCTGCAGCTCAGGAAGGGATGCCTGTTTTTTCTGATTATTCATCCGCCTTGCGATATGTCTTGTCCAAGATGCAGGAGGGGAAGACGCCACTTATGCTGCGCATGAGCAGCAACAGCCAGCAGACGGCGCAAAAGCTTTCTCAGGATTGTGCAAAACATTCGATGATTACCAAGGTGAAAAGCATGGCGCTTGGTCACGTTGTGACACTTGAGCTGACCTATGTGGATGATACTTTGCTGCTGGCCGCTCACAAGGGGTACTTGCCGGAGTCTCAGCTTACGGCGTCTCAACGAAACGCGCTGCATAAGATTCAGGGGGTAGTGAATGGTATCATGCGGCAACATGCAAGCCAATACGCTCAAGCGCTTGCTATGCATGATTACATTTTGACCACCAGTCTTTATGATGTAAATATGAAGACCTGGGACCACGCCACAGTGACAGTAGATTTAATCAACACCCACCGTTCTGTGTGTGATGGCTATACACGTTTGTATCACATGATGCTTTCCATGGCGGGGATTGAAAATCGCATTGTAGTTGGTTCCAGCAGTGATAATATGTCTCATTCCTGGAACTTGGTGCGCCTGGATGGAGTGTGGACCCATGTTGATTGCACATACGATGACCCTGTGCCCGATGAAGCAGGACGTACGATGCGCCACTACTTCGGGATGACGGATGCTCAAATAGGGCGAAATCACCGCTGGAATCGTGCAGAATACCCTGCGGCTACATCGAATTCAGTGTATTATCCGACCACACACGGGTTGAGATTCAACACCATGGAGGAATTTCTCCGCTATTGCCCGGGACATGCCGCCGCAGGTAATCAGAATATATCAGCCTATGTGAAAGAGGCGGATTCTGCGCGAGTTGATAGCAAGGAACTTTTGGAGCGCACTCAGAACAAGATGCGAATGAACCTGGTGAAGAGCTTGCAGGTGGATGACGGTGCGCCCGGTGTTTTATACTGCCAATTCCGTTGATGAACTACGGAGCTTAGTCCTTCAGCTCGTTGAGGACGATATCCGGCTGCGCAAAGGGGTAGTGGTAGCTTGAGAAGCTTGTGCCCAGCCCCATGGGTTCCCAATATGCCCACATGTTAGCCGGGGGAAAGATTTCATCCTTATCGGCAATGTAGGCTTTATCCCAATGAAGTCCGATGCCGGGCTGTTCTTTGCTCCATGCAGCCAGATTTTCCAGCTCGACAATTTTATCCATCGGGTCGCGGTCCGGGAAAGGCCCGGTAGGCATATAGCGGGAATCATCCTGTTGTTCAGCTGCGGTGTTGATGCCACCGTTGTGCGCCAGATTGCGCATGGTGCGCAGTACAACACGAAGGCGCATGCCGTATCGGGCATCAACAGGGTAGGGTGTACCATTCAGGGCAATGGCTTTGTGGAGCGGTAGCTCGCGGCATGTTTGCTCTGCCACCCAGATGCCGAAAGACCACGCAAAGAGGTAGATACGGTGGTAGCTGCCCAGCTCGGCTTCAGAAAGAGGGGTAAGGCGGGTGTAGTTGCACACAGCCAACACATCGTAGCCTTCGGGGCAGATGTGGTTGATGGCGTTGGGGGTGGCAGCCCATCCCAGCATGTAGAGGAGGAGGTCTTGGTTCCCCTCTTTTCTGAGCCAGTACTGTTCCATGGCGGTTTAGCCCTGGTATTCTGCCCAGGAGGAGCTGGTTTCCCACACGCGCACACGTTCCAGTCGCACGCAGTCGCGCACCGGGTAGGTGCATCCTCCTTGTGCTGCTTTCCGCAAGGCTTCAGCTGCGTGCTGATATACTGCGTAGGCCATGGCCTCGCTCGTGGGATCCTGCTTTTCAAAGGGAATGATGCGGTCGCCATAGATGGCGCGGAACTTTTCGAAATGAGGATCCTCGGTGTTCATGCACAGGGAGTGGTCGAATTGTTGCAGGAAGTCTTCCATCATTTCTTTGATGGCTTTGAAATCCAGCACCATGTCTTGTGCGTCCAGCGTTTCGGCGCAGAAGACCAGTTCCACGCTGCGGGTATGACCATGCGGGAACTGGCAGCTGCCGGGGTGTTTGGAGAGCAGGTGCCCGCTCTCCAGTTCAATGCTTTTGCAAATGCGGAACATGTTGCTTATCAAGCAATGGGTGTGACACCCTTCTTGAGGATGATGTTGCCGTATTTTGCGGTTTCTCCGCTCACTACCACGGCATAGGCCTGCTTGGCGCGCTCATAGAATGCATAGCGCTCCATGCGCTCAATTTCGCCGGTGTAGCCCATGGCCTTGCGGTATTTTTCTTCCACGGCAGGGTCGAGCGTATCGCTAGGTACGGCTTCCATCATGATGACGGGGGTGGCATAGCTGTCCAGCTCAAAGAGCGGAATCATGCCGGCAAGCAAAGCATCTACCCCGATACCATCAGCTCTCACCACTGTGGAGTTGAAGGTGTGGCCGGGGAAGTGAGCATCGGAAAGCACAATCTCATCACCATGGCCCATTTCAGCCATGATTTTGAGCAGGGACGGAGAAATAACGGGGGAAATGCCTTTCAACATAGCAGGTGTATGCTGCCACAGTTTTTGCATGTTGTCAATGCCGAACTTCAGCGGAACGCGCGAGGACTATGTGGTGTGGATGAGCCTCGGATACCCCTCACGCCGCTGTTGGTACGACGGTGGGTGGATGTTGTGCGGCGCTGCTGCAATTTTTGCCCGGGCAGAGTGGCCGAAAGATAGGGCAGGAGCTTATCCATGACCAGGATGTTGCCATCTGCGGTAATGTGTACGTGGTCGCGTGTGCGTATATCCGCCGTTTTGCCGTTGGCAAGGGTTGCGCGGTGCAGGTACCGGCCTTTGGCATCTGCCAGGATGGGGCGCGTGTTCAGGAAATAGACGTTGTTGTGCTTGCAGGTCCACGACATGAGGCGGGTGATGTCCTGGAGCTGGCCATTCAGGGGCTGTTCATCCATGACAGGCGGCCCCATCATGATGAGGGTGGCGTTGTGTTTGCGCACGATGCGGAAGATTTCAATCAACTTGTTGTGATAGGCCTTTTGCCACGCGATGGAAAGGGGCTCGCCCAAGCCTTTCATGCCGTAGATGTTCTGCGGGTCGTTGGTGCCGACCCACATCACCACAATGTGTGGCTTGTGTTTCGCCATGTTTTCTTCCAGTACCTTGGGCCAGTTGTAAAAATCCGGGCGGCTCAGCCCTGTGGATTTTTTGCCGATGGGGATGAAAGTGAGGTTGGCGTAGCCATCCAGCGCGCGTTGCATTTGGGGCCCCAGCCCTTCCATGAGCGAGTCGCCTGTGAGCAGGATGCGGGTGGGCTGGGGCACGGTGCCCTCGCCCTCTCTCACCAATGTGCGGGTAAGGGGTGCAGCCGGTTGCTGTGCCACTGCGAATGAACCCAGGAGCGCAAGACCCATCAGAGTTGTGCGGATGATGTTCATTTTTTCTTCCTTCTCTTTCTGGCGGATGGTACGTATTTGACCGTCACGGAGAGTGTGGCGGGACCCATTTTCCGGGCTTCCTCTTCGCTGAGACACAACTCAGGGTGCTCTGCGCTGAATGCGTGCAGGTGTTTTTCCAGCTCGGGCATCAGTTGGTCGATAAGGAGATTATTGCCTTCAGGGGTGAGGTGGGTCTTATCCGGACGGCGCAGGCGCACAATCTTACCGTTTTTATCCTTGCGGAATGCTTGGAACTCCCCATTTTCGTCCGACAGGGTGGGGCGTGTATCGATGAAGGGAATGCCCGTGCGCGTGCAGAATTCCTGCTGTGCCACGCTGGTTTCGGCCAGCAACTTACTGTATCGGCCGCCGATGCCCGGCAACCCTACCCAGATGACCTTTGTGCCGTGTGCGTGTGCAATATCCACGATTTCCTGCATTTTGGTCCCATAGCAGTCGCGCCAGGTCTGCCCGCCTGTGGGGGTGAATGTGCCGTTGTGCTTGATGGGCTGCCCATCATTCGCGCCGATGAAGACCACAAGAATGTTGGGCTTGTGCTCTGCAATGGCTTCGCGCATGTGGGCGGGCCAGTCGAAGAAATCGGGGCGGCAAAGACCTGTGGAATACTTGGCAGAGAGAATGAAGTTGAGACCCTTGCGTTGGCGCAGGCGGCGGTGGGTGCGGGGCCCCAGGTCTTCCATCATGGAATCACCCATCATCATGATTTTGCAGCGCACAGGGGGGGCCGGTGTGGTGGCCATAGGCTGCTGCTCGGGCATCGGTACCTGAATTTCAGGTTCAATGGGCGTGTCGAGTGTTTGTTCTGTGGTGGGCTCCGGCTCTGTAGCGGGGGCGGGAGAGGGCTCACTCACATCATTCACATCGGGAGCAGGGGTGGGGATAGGCTCCGATTGCCCGGCTGTATCCGGTGTGATGGTGGGTTTTTCCTGCGGTGTTGCTTCCGTCTCCTGTTGCGGTGTGGAATCGGAATCCAGCGGATAAAAAGTTGTATCCAACAGGGGGGGGATGTCGGGCTGCGGTGTCGGTTGCTCTGTGGTGGGCTGCGGGTCTGTGTCCTCTTCCGGGGTGGGGAGCGGTTCTTCCTTTTGCTCTGCCGGTGCAGGGGCAGGCTCTGGGGCCGGCTGCGGAGCGGGCTGCGAGTCTGTATCGTCTTCCTCTTCCGGTTCAGTATCGGCCTCCTCTATGCCACCCCCCAGGGCAATCCACTTATCCAGCCAGCTGCGTTGGGCCTGGTTGAATTCGGTAAAGCCTGTGTACTCCGCAGCGATGGTCAGCCAGTGAGCGCCCACATCAGCGTAGGGAAAGCCCTCATCCTTCAGTTTAGCGGCATAATGCTCCGCATTTTGCAGCACATAGGCGCCGCCTGCCACCAAGGTGGCGAGGCAAAGGCTCAATGCTTGCGGCAACTGCGGTTTCATGTGCTCGGTATCAGAAGTTAAAGTATATGAAAGGCAAGGTTCCATCCGGCCCCATGTTCATGATGAGACCACACAGCAGGGCAACGACAACGGCTTGCAGCACCCAGGGCAAACGGGCCTGAATCCCGGTGAACACGCGGAAAAGAGCCGGCCCAATCCACTGGATGACCAAACCGCATGCTATGGCGATGATAATCATGAGGGTAAACCCATTGCCCTCTGTATCCAGTGCGCATATACGCTCAATGACTTGCACGGCGCTCTCCCAGCTTTCAGCTCGGAAGAAAATCCACAAAAATGCTACAAAATGGATGGTGAGAACCCAGGAAAGCCCCTTGGCCGGCAGGCTGATGATGGCGGGAACGCGAGCCTGACCCACGATGAGTTTCATCACATATTTGAATCCATGCACTACAGCAAGGCCCATACCATGCAGCGCGCCCCAGATGAGGAAGGTAAGGCCACTGCCATGCCACATGCCGCCAATGAGCATTGTCATGAACAGGTTGAAATACCGATTACCGCGGCGACTGCCCCCCATGGGAATGTAGAGATAGTCTCGCAGCCATGTGGATAAGGTAATGTGCCAGCGGTGCCAGAACTCTTGCAAGTCCAATGCCTTGTATGGAGATTTGAAGTTCGGCGGCAAGCGGAATCCCATGAGACGCGCCACACCAATGGCCAAATCCGTATAACCGGAGAAATCACAGAATATCTGAATGGTGTATGCATACACACCCACGAGGGTGGCCAGCGAAGTGTAATCCTGAGGGGTTGTAAAGACTCCATCGACAAGATGTTCGGAAAGATAGGAGGCCAGCACGACTTTCTTGAACAGACCGCTGATGATGTAGGCCATACCCTCGGTGAAATCCGATGCATCAGCTGTGCGATTGTTTTGCAGCTGTGGGAAGAAATCGTTTTCTCTCAGGATTGGGCCGGAAAGGATGGTGGGGAAGAATGAAACGTAGGCCAGCACATCCATGAAGCTGCGGGGCTCAAGCTCCGGGTTGCGGTAGTGATCAATACTGTATGAGAGACCTTGGAAAGTGTAGAACGATAAGCCTACCGGCAGAACAATGTCGGCCAAAGCATCTGAGAATAAACAGCTGAAATCCCACCCCACGATGTCTGCAAATGATATGAGATTGAGTACCAGAAACTCATAATACTTGAAGTACGTGAGAATCAGTATGTGCAGGATGACATTGAGCGATATGAAGAACGTGCGACCGGCTTTTTTGGGTATCCTGGGCATCATCGCCGCGGTGCCCCAGTTCAGAACCGCTATGCCCAGAAGCAAAGAAAGATAGGTGGGCCCCGCACAGCCATAGAAAACCAGCCCTGCGGCTATCAGAAACCACTTGTACAGCCCGCTGAACCGCCTGATGCTCCAGCCCAAACACAACACGGGCAAGAAGAAGAGGACAAAACTGAGAGTGACGAAGTTCATGTACGCGTACGGGCGCGCAAATTATAGAGAAGAGCGCCCTCTCTTGTCAATAGATAAATGTTGCTTTGTAATACCTTTGTGTAAGTTCTTGCAACAGAAAGCTCCCATCGCTTTGAACGATGGGAGCTTCGCGTGAGAATAGTTAGCTTTCCTGAAAGATTACGCCTGAGCCATTTTTGCGGCGCGGCGGGCGCGCACGCCTTCAGCCAAGGTATCAAGGATGCTCAGAGTTCCCTCCCAATCCACGCAGGCATCCGTGATGCTGACGCCGTATTGAAGCGGCTGCACGCACTTCTGATTGCCTGAGTTGATGTTGCTCTCAATCATGACAGCGCCGATGTTGTCTTCACCCGCAGCAAGCTGTTGGGCAATATCGGCCGCCACGTTGGCTTGCTCCTGCCATTGTTTGTGGCTGTTGCCGTGGGAGCAGTCAATCATGATGCGGTTGCTGATGTTGGCCTTTTGCTGTACTTCCCATACCTGCTTGACGTGTTCGTTGCTGTAGTTGGTGCCCTGTGTGGAACCGCGCAGGATGACGTGGCAGCTATCGTTGCCGGACGTGGAGACGATGGCCGATACACCTTGTTTGGTGACGGAAAGGAAGCAGTGCGGATGTGCGGAGGAGACGATGCCATCCACAGCAATTTGCACGCAGCCGGTCGTACCGTTCTTGAAACCAATGGGCATACTCAGACCGCTGGCCAGCTCGCGATGTACCTGGCTTTCCGTGGTGCGGGCACCGATAGCGCCCCACACAATCAGGTCGCTGATGTACTGCGGTGTAATCACATCAAGAAACTCCGTGGCGGCGGGAACCCCCATTTCAGAAAGGCGCAGCAGCAGCCCTCGGGCAATGCGCAGGCCGCTGTTGATGTTGTAGGACTCATCCATGAATGGGTCGTTGATGAGTCCTTTCCAGCCCACAGTGGTACGCGGCTTTTCAAAGTATACGCGCATGATGAGCAGGAGGTCCTCCTCATATTTCTCGCGTATTTCTGCCAGCCTTCCGGCGTAGTCGATGGCGGCTACCGTATCATGGATGGAGCAGGGCCCCACCATCACGGCCAGTCGGTCATCTTCTTTCTTCAGGATGCGGCGCACAGCTTCGCGGGTGTCATACACCATCTTGGAAGCTTCTGCACTTGCAGGAAAATCCTGCATGAGAATAGCCGGAGATATCAGCGGACGGATGTCCGTGATGCGTACGTCATCTGTGATGAATCGATTCATTTATTTGCTTACCTTTTTCCAGGAGTATACGTTGTCAAGAATGGCATCGGCCTCTTCCTCTGCGGCGATTTCAGCCTCTTCCTTGCTGCCACTCTTTGTTTTGCTGCTCTTGCCGCGCTTGGCTACACCCATGCCATCCGGGCCGAGACCGTAGACGATGCAGGGTTTGTTGCGAAGACGCTTCTTCTTGGCAAAGGGATCCAGACAGCCGCTTTCTTCTTCGCAGAGTACCACGTAGTAGGGCTTGCCCCAGGGGTCATAAAGCCCCAGTTCTCCGTTGTCAGGGTTGGTGTAGAGACCATCCACAGGCTCTTCTACCTCAGTGGATTTGAGGTAGTATTCCTTGAGTGAATTCACGCGGTTGTCTTCGTCATCTTCACGGTTGGTGAGAATCTTGAGCATGTCGGCATCTTCTCCATCAGCCGTGGTAAGGAAAATCTGATCATTGTTGTCCGGCTTGACGGCGTCAACCGTGTAGGGAAGCAAACCGTTGTTGTCCTGGCGGAAACGGGTAACGGCTTCCACGATATCGGCACACGTTTTGGCCGAGGATGTGCGCTTTGCGTCGTCCATGAAGCTCATGTAGGTGGGGTAGGCAATACTGGCAAGTGTTGCCAGAATGGCGATGACGACGATGAGTTCAATCAGGGTAAAACCCTTGCTGCGGTGAGAGATATAGGAGGTGTCCATACACGCATATACTACCACGCCGTGGCATGGTAGAGCAAGCAGAAAGCTGCATCATGCCTTGTTTTTCCTGTTTTGCAGCTTGTGGCGGAAGAGGAGACCGTGTGAAGGTGAGAAGACGTAGGCGAGCAGGAAGAGGGAGCCCATCACAACGATGATGGTGGCGCCCAGGTGCCAGCCCAGTGGGTAGGAAAGGAAAAAGGCCGCGATGGAGCCGAGTCCGCCGATGAGTCCGCCTCCCCAAAAGAGCGCGGAGGCTTTATCGGTGAGGAGGTACATGGTGGCGGCTGGGGCCACAAGCAAGCCAAGTGTCAGGAATGCGCCCACCGCTTGCAACGAGGACACCAGCACCAGGATGATGAG
This sequence comes from Akkermansia sp., assembly GCA_017558555.1. Lineage (GTDB taxonomy): Bacteria > Verrucomicrobiota > Verrucomicrobiia > Verrucomicrobiales > Akkermansiaceae > Akkermansia. The sequence continues at coordinate 79,281 of JAFYUJ010000009.1, read as the reverse complement.
GGTGAAGATTCCGTAGCTGAATAAGCGGGTGGGGATGCCCATGGTGGCAGCGGCTCGTGGGTCAAAAAGGTAGATGAGCAGGGGGCGATTCAGGGCCGTGATGGATAGAATGGCGATAGCGCTGACGACGTAGGAAATCCATAAGTCGGTATTGCCCATGCTCATGATGTTGCCGAAGAGCCAATCATCGACCTTTTGCTGCAAGCCCAGGCGGATGAGAATGATGTAGCCCACGGCGAAAGCGGTGGCATGCAGGATGGAAAGGGCCGCATCATGATCGATGCGCGAGGTGCGGGAGAGAAAAAGCGACCCCAACCCCACCAACAGCCCGGCAATGACGGCTCCGGCCAGAATGCTCAGCTGCGCCAGACCGAACAGCAGGATGGCCAGTGCGATGCCGGGCAACAGGGCACAGGATATGGTGCCTATTTGCAAAGATGATTTGCGAAGTACCACCAGCGCGCTTACAAAACCATTGGAGAATCCAATGACTCCACAGGCCCACAGGCTGCGCTGCGCGATGGGTTCTGCCAGAAATTGTAAAAATTCGTTCATGCCTGAATGCCGGGGGTGTGGTGAAAGCCAAAAGCCCGGAAAATGTTTTCTCCGGTGAGTACATCCCGGGTCGGACCGAAAGCGATGCTTGTTTTATTGAGCAGCAGCGTTTGGTCGAACAAATCTGCGGCGTTGTTCAGGTTGTGGTGTGAGGCGATGATGAGTCGCCCCTCCGCAGCCAATTCACGCAGCTGCTTCCCCAGGGATTCCATGCCCGGCACGTCTAAGCCGGTGAAGGGCTCATCCAGCAGGAGGATGTGAGCCTCTTGTGCCAAGGCTCGTGCCAGAAAGGCGCGCTGCTGTTGTCCTCCGGAGAGTTCACTGATGCGGCGATGCTGCAAATCTGTGAGCTTGAGCGTTTCCAGCGCTTTGCTGACGATATGGTGATCGTGCTCTGAGGCCTTTTTCCACAAGCCCAGGTTAGGATATCTTCCCATTTCTACCAAGTGACGCACGGTGATGGGAAATTGCCAGTTTACCGTACTGCGCTGGGGAACAAAAGCGATTTCATGACGTGTTTGGCGCAAATCCTGCCCATTCCACTGCATGCTGCCGGCTTGGGGGCGAATGAGCCCGGCCATGGCGTGAATAAGGGTGGATTTGCCGGCCCCATTGGGCCCCATGAGTGCGACAGTATGGCCACAATGTGTGGAAAAACATATGTCCTGCAGGGCTTCCACGTCCCGGTAACGGACATACAGACCGCTCACGCTCAAGGCATGGCCGCCGTGGTGGTGAATGCCGCCACCCCAGCAAATGTGATCGTGCTCCGTTACCATGAGAATGAGAAGATTGTATGCAGCATGCTACCATCAGGGCCGGTCCATTGCGTGTCGGTCTTGGTGGGCAGCCCGTTGGGTTCTACGGTGAGGGTGACTGCGTTTTCGGGGGAATCCTGTGCCCAGAGGATTTCTGCTTCGATGTCCAATGCTGTCAATTCTGCCGGCAGCCGGATGGTGGTTTCACAGGGGGAGGTGGTGCCTGTGGGAAACTCTGCGTGCCAATCGTCCCCGTATCGCAGGATAATTGATTCGGGCTTGCCGGTGAAACGGAGATTCAGGTAAGCTTGGGTGTGCTTGCTTGCGTTTGCCTCTGTAGTGGGGGCTGTTTCCGGGGTTGCTTCGTGTTCACTGGGCAGCGTAAGCCACAGCAGGGGGAACCCGGCGAGCAGTACCCCCATCAGAGTGAACAGAAAACGAACACGCGGACTCATGAATTACTGGGCTTTATCTGCTTTCTTGGGCTTGGCAGGTGCCAACCCGGCGGCGATGATGCCCGTGTTGAACAAGAAAATCTTCTCGTAGCTATCCATGCGGGGATAGATTCCATCCATCACCAGGGGCTTGGATTCGATACCCAGTTCACGCGCTATGTTTTCCAGCGCTTTGGGGGAGGCATTCACCTCGGTGAAAATACATTTGATTTTCTTTTCTCGCAAGGTGCTGATGAGCTGCGCCAACGATGCGGTGTCGCCCTCGCTTTCCTTGGCTATACCATGCACCGGTATGGGGGTGAAGTTGAATGTTTTGCAGAAGTGGCACATGGCGGCATGTGCAGTCACCAGCACGCGTTGCTCTTGCGGGATGCGCCGCATAATGTATCGACCCATGCGTACCATGCGGTCCATTTCATCGGCGTATTTTTTCTGGTTGCTCTCGTAGGTTGCCTTGTTGGCAGGGTCTGCTTCGCAAAGAGCCTGAGTCAATGTGCGAGATGCGCGCTTCATGTTTTCCGGGCTGTTCCACCAATGGGGATCTGCATGGTTGCCACCCGGTACCATGACGTCCGGTACATCTGCGCCCAGTTCAACAAATCGCGTCTTGGTCGAGAGAGATTGCCTCAAATCCCCCAGATAAGGCTCGATGCCTTTGCCACAAGCAAGCAGGAGCCTGGCACCTACGGCTGCTGAAATTTCTCCGCTTGTGGGGGTGAATCCGTGTAAATCCCCGTTTTGTGGAAAAAGATTCACCACTTTGATTTTATCCCCGCCAATGTGGGTTGCCATTTCGCTGAGCAGCGGATGCAGACTTGCCACTTTCACGGGTGCAGCTTGCGCAATTACCCCGAACATGAACAAAAGGCAGAGGATAAGAATCTTTCTCATGGGTGCATTTTACATGTCGGGGTGGCGGGAGTCAATGCTGCAAATGGTCATCTTGCCCCGGCTTGAATCAGGAGCTCAACTGTCTTTGTGCGGCGCTCTTCTCGTGCTTTCATCAGGGCAGTTTCGCCATCGTGGTCTTTGGCGTTCACATCTGCCCCGGCTGAAATCAGGCTCGAAACGACGGCGTTGTATCCTTCATCTGCTGCTTCCATCAGGGCTGTCTGGCCGTCTTCATCACGGGCATTGACATCTGCTCCGGCTTTGAGCAGCGTGTTGACAGCACTCAGGTTGCCCTTGCTGGCAGCGCGCATGAGCGGTGTTTCCCCGTCTTCATCTGCCATGTTGATGTCGTGCCCGGCGGATACGAGATGTTGCAAAGCTGCTTCACCTCGAGTGGCGGCTGATACGATGTCTTTGCAGATGCGCTCGGCATAGCTATCGGCGTACACATTCGGGCTGGCTGCTAAGCATGCCAGCGCAGCGGTGATGATTATTTCTTTCTTCATAGCGGTCTTCCTTTCTGGGTATTGTTGTTGGTTTCTGAGCCCCTTATATCAATTTTGCACGACGTTTGCAAGAGAAAACTCTACAAAATAGGTATAAATTGCAGAAAAGAGACAAAAAAAGAGTGAAATGTCATGCGTTGCGGCGCAAATGGGCGGGCAGAATGCGCAGGGCTTCTCTGTATTTGGCCACGGTGCGACGAGCAATGATAATGTCTTCATCAGCCAGGGTGGCAGCGATATCAGCATCGGAGAGAGGGGAAGAGGGGGATTCTTCGTCAATAAGTTGGCGGATGCGTGCCTGAACCGCTTTGGCGGAGAGGTCTGCCTGGTCTTCTTGTTTGCCGTGGATAGCAGTAGTGAAGAATTGTCGCAATTCCCACACGCCGAATTCACAGCGGAGGTATTTGCCATTGACCGCGCGGGAGATGGTGGAGACGTGCAACCCGGTATCATCCGCTATATCTTCCATGCGCAGAGGCTGCATGGCGCGGGTGCCGTGGAAGAAGAATTCGCGTTGGCGGGAGACAATGGCACGAGCAACGGAAAGGATGGTTTGCTGGCGTTGATCGATTGCGCGTATGAGTTCGCGACCCTCTCGGAAGCAGCGGGAGAGGTATTGCCTCAATTCGGGTTTTTCTGCGTGCTCGGCCATCATGTTGCGATAATCCGCAGACAAGGCCAGCCTCGGGATTCCTTCTCCCGTAAGTTGGACGTCCGGTTCACCATCATTGCAAGTTACAATGATGTCCGGGGTGATGATGTTTTGCTCTACTCGCGCATAGGCGCTTCCCGGGTCGGGGTTGAGCTTGGCAATGCGTCTGGCTGCCATCTGGACAAGATGGGTATCGGTGCCGATTGTTCGGGCTGCGGCTTCGTATCGGTGGTTGATGAGTTCCTGCCAATGCTCTTGCAACAGTTTCATGGCCAGGCTTTTGCTCTCTCCGGCTCGGCGCAGCTGGATGATGAGGCTCTCTTGCAAGCAGGTAGCGCCCACACCGGCAGGCTCCAGCTCTTGCACTTCTTTGAGTGCGTGGCGCAGTCGCTCAGGCGATATCTGTTGTTCTTCTGCAAGTGTGTGGGGGGATATGCTGAACCGCCCATGTTCATCCAGGTTGTTAATCAACAGCAGACAAATGCTTTTGATATCTTTGGGCAAATCACTTGTGCGGATTTGTTGCTCCAGATGTTCTTGCAGCGTTTGTTCTTCTGCGATGGCGTTCATGAAAGCCGCATGTCTCCGCGTCGCTTCGTGGTCGGGGGCGGATTCTGTTTCCGCATCGCGGAGAGGGGGGAGTTCTTCCAGCGCCGGATTGGCAGCAACAGCTTGTTGGACTTGCTGTGAGAGTTCCATATTGCCGGCCTGTAGCGTGCGCATGAAGAGTTGCATGGTCGCTCCGGCCACCATGTTTTGCTTCATACCCTGTTCCATCCCGGGGTAACTCACGAGCCTTTTCTTATCAGATTGTTAAGTGTTTTTCAAGAGCATTTGCAGCCCCGCATGTGTGGCACTCTTCCTTTTAATGAGCAATCATCGGGAAGTATTGCTTCACCAAGGGCTCTTGCACCGCGAAGAGAGCTTCTCGGTCTTCCGGTTGGTAATCCAGATAGCCATGTAAGTGTGTGAGCCCATGTACCATGTAGCGGAAGAGTTCTTCTTCGCGATTCAAATCGTGCTGGCGGGCATAGCTTTCAGCCGTATCGCAGCTGACAATGATTTCTCCATAGGTGAAAGTGATGGCATCTGTCGGCGTCGGGTCATCCAGAAACTTCCCGTGGATGTCGGCTATCGTCTCATCGTCTACCACGGATATCTCTACCATGTCCAGCTCAGACAGGACATGATCCGGGCCCTTGGGGGCTTGCAAAAGCTGGGGAAGCATTTGTTGCAGGGTATTCCGGCAGGCTTCCAGCCAAGCCTCTGTCACCCATGAGCTTTCCGTATTGAGGTAGATTTCAATGTTCGGAATCATGTTGTTGTTGCGCTTGTTCTCTCAGCTGTTGTTTGCGCTGCTTGGCCGCAGCACGGGCTTCGCGGAAGAAACTCTGAAATTGCTCCAGACATTCATTTCCCAATACCCCGCCGACTGTCTCACATTTGTGATTGAGCGGAGGATTCGAATCCAACAAGTTTATCCAGCCACCGCAGGCTCCGCCTTTGGCATCAGGTATACCGAACACCACCCGGCTGGGGCGACAATGTACCATGGCACCGGCGCACATGGGGCAGGGCTCTTTGGTGACGTAAACAGTGCAACCCTCAAGACGCCAATCTCCCACGGCGGCTTCTGCCGCAGTAAGCGCAAGCATTTCTGCATGCGCCGTAGCATCCTTGAGGGTTTCTACCTGGTTCCATCCGCGGGCGATGACTCGGCCATCTTTGACGATGACACACCCGCAGGGTACTTCGCCGACCGCGCGGGCTTTTTCAGCCTCGCGCATGGCCAGCAGCATAAATTGTTCGTCCTCAGACAAACCGAATGAAGTTTAACGAATCGTGACGCGGGGGTCGTTGTCCAGAATCTCCTGCAGTTCGGGCCAACCTTCCTCGGTCTGGTTCTGGAACATGTGCAGGTACAGAGATACGGCACCGGCGGGGTAGTTCTCAAACAGAGAGTCTACAGCGCTCTTGAGTACCTCCGTGTCAAGCGTTTCGGGAAGTACGTCCACAACACCGTGGCCGTTGTGTGCAATACCGAGCTTCTCAATGAAGCTGATGAGCATCCCTTCATGCTTGCGGATGAGCCACACCTGCAGCAAGTGGTCAGCGATGGTTTCAGCGGGCTTCCAGGCCAGCATTTTCTTGAGCCACGAGTACTGTTCCTCAACAGGCTTTTGCTGCATGAACTGAGGGCGCAGTTTTTTGAGGGCGCTCAGCTCGCGCAGGGCAGCACGGTACACGCCGCGCTCCTGGTTGCGCATCCAATCAAGGAAATTATTGACGGTTTCGTCATCCGACTTCTGGAAAATGGTGTATGACTTCATGTTTCAGTAACTAAAGTGGCGTGTCGGAAGTAAATCACATTCTCTATCCTTATGCAAGAAATAAGTATCATAATGACGAAGTATAGTGTGTAGAGTGCTGGATTTAGCTTGACTTATGTTGATTGATGGCGTATCCTCCTCGCGCATGGCTACGGACATCAAGTTCAAGAGAAATTTTTCCATTATCGCACATATTGACCACGGCAAGACGACGTTGTCTGACCGTTTGCTGGAATATACCAATACCATTGGAGAGCGCGAGAAGCAGGACCAGCTGCTCGATGCCATGGATTTGGAGCGAGAGAAGGGGATTACCATCAAATCTCACCCGGTGACGATGCGCTACAAGGCGCAGGATGGTAATGTGTATGAGCTGAATCTGCTTGATACTCCCGGTCACGTGGACTTTTCGTATGAAGTGTCTCGCTCCCTGGCTGCTTGTGATGGTGCCGTCCTGATTGTGGATGCAGCACAGGGTGTAGAAGCTCAGACGCTTGCCAATATGCACCTGGCGCTGGACCAGCAGTTGGAAATCATCCCCGTGGTCAATAAGATTGACCTTCCCAGTGCCAACTTGCCCAAGGTGTACAAACAGTTGGAAGATGTTGTTTGCATCCCCCATGAAGAGGCTATTCTTTGCTCTGCCAAGGCAGGTATTGGTATTGAAGAGGTATTGGAAGCTATTGTTCAGCGTGTGCCCGCACCCAAACAGCCTGAGGATGAACTGCTGCGTGCGCTTGTGTTCGACTCTGTGTACGATGCTTACCGCGGCGTGGTGTCTTATGTACGCTTGGTCAGTGGTTCCGTTTCCCGTGGTATGAAAGTGAAGCTTTTTGCTTCTGATGAGACGTACGAAGTGAAGGAAGTGGGTATTTTCACGCCCAAGATGCAGGCTACTGATAAGTTGGAAACGGGTGATGTAGGCTACATCATTGCCAACATGAAGAGTGCTGCCGATGTGAAGATTGGTGATACCTACACCAACATGCAGAATCCTTGCCCCGAGCCCTTGCCCGGCTTCAAGGAGATTCGCCCCATGGTGTTCTCCGGTATTTACCCTGTGGATTCTTCGGACTACGAAGCCCTGAAGGCCGCCATGGCCAAGCTGCAAATCAACGATGCCGCCTTCACCTACATGGGCGAAAGTTCGGTGGCTCTGGGCTTTGGCTTCCGCTGCGGTTTCCTTGGATTGCTTCACATGGAAATCATTCAGGAACGCTTGCGCCGCGAGTTCAATATGGACGTGATTTCCACCTATCCTTCCGTGATTTATGAGGTCACCAAAACTGATGGCACGGAGCTTCTGGTGGATAATCCCAGCATTTTGCCGGATCCGCAGGAAATCCAGGAAATCCGTGAGCCTATTGTCAAGGTGTTCGTCATGATTCCTGCTGATTACATTGGCGATATCATGCGTATTGTGATGGAGAAGCGTGGCGAGGTGGTTCACACGGAGACGATTGATGATACCCGCGTGATGCTGACCTGCCGCATTCCCATGGCTGAAATCCTGGTTGATTTCAACGATAAGCTGAAATCAACAACCCGTGGTTATGGTTCCATGGACTATGAGTACGATGGCTATCAGGCTGCCAAGCTTGTGAAGATGGATATGATGATTGCCGGTGAACCGGTGGATGCTTTCTCCATGATTGTACACCGCGAGCGTGCAGAGGCACAGGGACGCGAAATTGCCCTCAAGCTCAAGGATGTGATACCAAGACAGCTCTTTACCGTGGCTATTCAGGCTTGCATCGGTGGCAAGATTATCGCTCGCGAAAGTATTTCTGCCATGCGCAAGAATGTGACGGCCAAGTGCTACGGCGGTGACGTGACGCGTAAGCGTAAGCTGCTTGAAAAGCAGAAGGAAGGTAAGAAGCGCATGAAGTCCATCGGCCGTGTGAATATCCCGCAGGAGGCATTCATCAACGTGCTGAAGACCGGCGATTAATTCCCCGCCAACGCCATTTCATGAAAACCGGGTTGATACTGGAGGGCGGTGCCATGCGAGGCATGTTCACCGCCGGTATTCTCGATGTGTTCATGGAAGAAGGAATTCGCTTCGATGGGACCATCGGGGTGTCTGCCGGGGCTGCTTTTGGCGTGAACTATAAATCCGGGCAGATTGGGCGGGCTATTCGTTACAATGTACGTTTCTGTCGCGATTCCCGATACAGCGGGTTGCGCTGCTTGCTGAGGGACGGCAACATTTTCAGTCGCGATTTTGCGTATGATGAGGTGCCTCTCAAGCATGATCCGTTTGATTTTGAGGCATATAGTGCCAACCCTATGCCTTTTTACCTGGTTTGTACGGATGTAGAGACGGGCAAGCCTGTGTACCACCGCTATCTTGGTTGGGATGACCACGGGTTTGAGTGGATACGTGCATCGTCTTCCATGCCGGTCGTTTCTCAGATGGTGGAAATCGATGGGCGTAAAATGTTGGATGGCGGTATTTCTGATTCGATTCCCTTGCCGTTTTTTGAATCCCTGGGTTACAACCGCAATGTGGTTATTTTGACGCAGCCTCCGATGTATGAGAAGAAGGAGAATGGCCTTTTGTTCCTCATACGCATCATGTATCGCAAATATCCGCAGCTGGTGAAAGCAATGGAAGAGCGGCACCTGGCGTACAATGCCGCTTTGCGGTATATTGAGGAGAAAGAGAAATCCGGGGAGATTTTGGTCATTCGCCCGGATGCCCCGCTGCCTGCAAGCCGGGTAGAGAAGAACCCGGCGCGTTTGCTGGCTGCCTATGAAGTGGGGCGCGCCAAGGGCTGGGAGCAGTTGGAGTCTGTTCGCCTGTTCCTCGGCGCGTAAGTTGAAGTGTTAAGGCTCAATCTGGGCAAAGATGGGGGCCGGTAACTCTTGCGGTTCTTGTTCTCCACCAAACAAGTCACCAATGTCCATGAGGGTGACAAACACGAAGAAGCCCATCAATAGCATGATGAAGCCCATGAAGATGGAATCCAATATCTTGCTGTTGATGGGTTTGCGGCGAATCATCTCCACAAAGCCCAGCACCACGTGACCACCATCTACTACCGGAAGTGGCAGCATGTTCAGTACGGCCAGATTCACGTTGAGCACCACGGCAAACCACAGCACGAGACGCCATCCCATGCCATTACCGGCATCCATCATCTTGTAGATGTAGGAGCCGATACCCACGGGACCGGAGAGGTGCTGCACGCCAATGTTGCTGCCGGGAGCAAAGAGTTTGTCCAGAGTGTCGCCCATCCATTTGAGACTCTGGTTGACCTGGGCTTGGGGGCTGGGATGCTCCAGCTCGATGTCTTTAATTGTTCCGGCCCAGCTCACACCTAAAATGGGGGCTGCTCCTTCTTTGCCCTGCCAGTTGGCGGGGATAGCGGGGCGAATGTTTACCTCACTAATCGTTCCGTCTTTGGCTTGCAACGTCAAGGTCATTTCCTGCCCTTTTTCCGACATTTCTGTGATGGCATAGGGTGTAAAGATTCGGGTGCCATTCAGGGCTGTGATCGTTTGTCCGGACTGCAGACCGGCCTTGGCTGCGGGAGAATTTTCAACAACCTTGCCGATGGTAGCGGGCGCTGCGGGCATGATACCCACTTTGCGCATGGCGCTACGCTGCCAGAATGAGGTTTCAGGTACTTTGTAGCCACTCAAAATGGTCATCTTCTGCTCCGTGCCATCAGCTGCGGTGCGCACGATATCAAAGGTGATTTTTTCGTGCTCGCTCATGGCAACCAATTCGGTCACGCCTTCCATGTTGCCCATCCACTTGGAGACTGTCTGGCCATCGATAGCCGTGATTTTGTCCCCGGGAAGCAAGCCTGCTTCTGCCGCCGGAGAATTCGGCATGATGTAGCCGATTGTGGTGTTGATTTCGGCTGTGGCAGGCTTGCCTACGCCCCATACGATGACTGCGAAAACGTATGCAAGAAGAAGAGAAAAAAACGGCCCCGCGGCTGCGATGATGATTTTATCCAGCGCTTTGAGTGGTTTGAGCCCCTCGGGTACTTCTGCGGAGCCTTCGATTTTTTCCATGTCTTCCATTTGCGGCAGGGAAACAAAACCACCGGCCGGAATCCATCCCAAGCCCCATTTCACACCCCCAATTTCTTTTTGCCAGATGGGCTTGCCAAACCATATCTGGAATCGGTCAATGTAGGCTCCTCTCCATTTGCCCGCCAGAAAATGGCCAAGCTCGTGCACAAAAATCATGAGGTTGAAGAACAGAATCACCAGTATGATGATTCCGATAGTGTATAGGGTGGAAGTAATCTGCTCCATAATTGTTCGTGTGGAAGCATGCCATATCTCTCTGCCCGCTGCAAGCTTCTTGCATGACATAAGCGGAAATCTAACATGTCGGGAAAATGTCTTGACCACGCGCGCGCGCTATGGTAACAATGCAGCTGTAATATGCCTGCTGCCGTTCGCTATTCTATCTCCGATTTGGCTCGAAAGACCGGGTTGTCCATACACACTCTTCGATTCTATGAAAAGGAGGGGATTCTCCGCTATGTGGAGCGTACTCCTTCCGGGCGTCGAGTGTATGGTAAAGCCAGCCTGGCTTGTCTCATTGGCGCGTTGTGCATGAAACAGGCCAAACTCACATTGTCTCAGATTAAAGAATTCTTTGACATGACCAAGGCCGGTGGTGAAACGCTCCCCCAGCGATTGGAGATGCTCACCACTGCTCGCGAAAATCTGGAAGAGATGCGCCAGCACATCGATCAGTGCATTGATTTAGTCAATTTCTTTGTCTCCGGTGGCAAGGAAGCCATGGTGGCGGTGGAGCGCGGTGACGATGCTGATGAGGCCTTCCCTTTTCTCACGTTGGATGGCATTCTGAAGTTCCCCTGCAAGATGATGGATGATGGCCGTTTGGAGCCATGCTTGCATAAGGTGAACGAGGAATCTGATACCAAGAAGAAGCGCAAGAAGGCATAATCAGCCGGCCGGGGTATTTCCCTGGCGCAGGTTGTGTGCCCAGTGCGGGTCATCTTGCAGTTCCCCCATCAGGGAGACCATGTCGATTTCGTTCGAGCGCAGCATTCTGTAAAGATTTTGCAGATTTGCCCGGTTGTGTGTGGCTTCTTCTCCGGTAGAGATGACCGGTTTACCTGTGATGATGCGGACCCATCCTGCCAGGTTCAGGCCGCTGCCATCAAATTCAGGCTTGGCAAAGTGTTCTCCCGTGCAGTGAAAGATGTCCACTCCCGCATCTCGCAGCGGCAGCAGGAATTCTGCCAGTTCTTCCGGCTTTGTTGCGAGTGGGTGAGTGCATTGCCCGCATCCTTTTTGTGAGAATCGGAAAATGAGCGGGAAATCCTTGCCGACACGCTTGCGGATGGCATGGATGATACCCGTGGCAAAGCGGGTTCGTGACACTGGTTGGGCGCTGTATTCATCGTGTCTGTGGTTTGTTTCAGCCCGGAAAAATTGGTCGATGAGAGAGCCGGCCGCGGCGTGAACTTCTACGGCATCAAATTTCAGCTCCCTGGCCATGTGCGCTGCACGTGCGTATGCGTCTGTTACTTGCTCGATACGGGCCTGGCTCATGGCTTCGCCACAGGTTTCGAGAGAGTAGGGGCTGATGCCTGATGGCCCGATGGGGGGCACCTGCGGGTTTGGCGCGGACCCATCCGTCGGCCGACACATGCCGGCGTGTAGCAGTAGAGGCGCCATCTTGCAGTGGGTTGAATGTACCAGCCTGCATATTTGCTTCCATGTGCGCAATGGGGTGCCACCATAAAATACGGGTGTTTTGCTGTCTGCTGCTGCTGCCGGGTCATCAATGGCAACAGGTGCCGTCAGGATGAGCCCCACCTCGTTCGCAGCACGTTGGCGATAGTACTGCATCATCTGAAGCGGACTCAGAGCATAGGGGACCCGTTCCTGTGCCATGACAATACGTGTCGGGAGTACGATTTTTCGGTGAATAAAGGGGCGAAAAAGGATTTCAACTTCTCTCAGGATGAGTTGGTGGAGCGTGTTCATATCTGAGCTTACTGTACTCAGATAGAAAGAGGGTATCAAGAGGTTAGAAAAACTGTTCCGAGCAAGCCCTGCGTCTTGCTCGGAACATGATGAGGAATGAATGGTAGAGGGACTTACATTCCCAGCTTTTCCCGGAAATAGGCGATGGTCTTGTCCAGACCTTCGCTCAGCGGAATGGTGGGAGCCCAGCCAAGCTGCTCCCCGGCCAAGGTGATATCCGGTCGGCGTTGCGTGGGGTCATCCGAGGGCAGGGGGCGGTGCACCAATTGACTCGTTGTAGGAATCTTTTGCAGAACCAAGTCTGCAAGCTGGCGAATGGTAAATTCTCCGGGATTGCCAATGTTCACGGGGCCTGTGAACCCCTTCTCGTTCTCCATCATGCGCACCATGCCTTCAATCAAGTCATCGATGTATTGGAATGAGCGTGTTTGCTGGCCTTCTCCGTAGATGGTGATATCTTCTCCGCGAAGCGCCTGGCAGATGAAGTTGGAGACCACGCGCCCATCTTCCGGATTCATGTAGGGCCCGTATGTATTGAAGATGCGGATAACGCGAATATCTACCCCTTCATGGCGGTGATAATCAAACATGAGGCTTTCGGCACAGCGTTTGCCTTCATCATAGCATGCGCGGATGCCGATGGGATTCACATTGCCACGATATGTTTCTACTTGTGGGTGTACCAGGGGTTCACCATATACCTCAGATGTGGATGTTTGCAAAATGCGGGCTCCGTCACGTTTAGCCAGCTCCAACATGTTCAGAATGCCCAGTACGCAGGTTTTGGTGGTGAAAATGGATTTATTGCCCTGGTAGAAAGGGGGAGAGGCCGGGCAGGCCAGATTGTAGATACGATCCAGCTTTTCTGGGCATTCATATGGCTCAATCACATCGTGTTCTACAAAGGTGAAGCGGGGATGGTTGAGGAGGGGCGCCACATTATCCAATGAGCCGGTGTAGTTGTTGTCCAGGCAGATAACACGGTGCCCATCTTCTATGAGGCGGTAACACAGATTACTACCCACAAAACCACTGCCGCCGGTCACAAGTATCGTCTTCATGAATACGAATCTACACCAGCTCGCTTGGTATAGCAAGCTTAAAGGAGCAGTAAAGCAAGACTCAGGTCGGGATTAGCCCCAGAGAATATCTACCAGCGCGCGTGTTTCATCGCCACTTGTCAGGATGTGGCTGGTACGATTGCCATTGACCGTATGGGCAATGGCAATGGACTGGTTGGCATGGCTTTCTTTCTTGAACGCAATGCGAAGTCGGCGAGGCGTACCGGCGGGGGTGACTTCCTGCGGTAGGGTATCAAGCGCCCAGATGAGGTAGGCGCTGTTGTTGATATGCCCATTGAAGTCAATATCTCTGCGAGAGGTGGTAAGGCTGGCAGCGCATGTTTTCTTCTCCTCCGTATCCGGCATTTCCGGAAGCTCCTGGCTGATGATGGCGGGACTGATGGCTGCCAACGTATCGTGGATGCTGGTTCGCTTGAGAGGTACGAGACGGCGACTGTTGATGTCAATCAAGGCCCAGTACAAATCAGCTCGGGCCAACACGTTACCCTCCATGTCGCTCATTTCCACAAAGCGGTGAGCTTGCAGGGCTGAGGCCTTGCCTGTGTTCGTGCGCAGCTTCACTTCTTCTTTCCAGCGCGGCATGCGGATGAACTCAAACTCACCACTCAGTTCTACCCATATAATCCCGCTGCGAATGGCCCAATCATAGCCAAAATCAAGAGTGCTGGCGTGGCTTTCCGCCATCTCTTGGCACAGGTGCAGGAAGCATTCGGGCTTCAGCAACAAATCTGCACTGCATTCGTAGCTCGCAATTTTATGGGTAAGAATATAGTCCTCCATAGAGTTAACTCTATCATGGCCATCAGTCGTTGTCAAGCTCAAGCTCGCATCAGCGCAGGGATTTGAGCACCCAGGTTACAACGCCGAAGAAAGCGGCTTGGTGTGCATGGGAGATGATGATGGGGCTGAATCTGGAGTTAGCGGGAACCAGACGGATGCAATCGCCGTTTTTTTCGTAATATTTCACGGTGAATGAGCCCTCCAGTTCCGCAATGATGATATCGCCATGGCGAGGGTTGAGGCTGCGGTCTACCACTAAAACATCCCCATCTGAGATGCCGGCATCAATCATGCTTTCGCCGCGCGCCCGGATGAAATAGGTGGCAGCAGGATGCTGAATGCACAATTCGTTCAAATCAAGAATGCCCTTAATATCACCGGCGGCCGGAGAGGGAAAACCTGCCGCTACTTCTTCGGAAAAGAATGGTAACCCGTTGTCTCCCGGGGCAGCAGATTCAGTGTTTTGCATGGTGAATGGTGGGTTGTGCCATGATATAGCGGTACAAATCACAGTAACTGCCCGCCATGTGAGTGAGACTGTATGGGTAAGGGATGGCCTCCTGCATGGCTGGGGGGTAAGTGTTCCACTGCGTAAGAACATCAGCCATGGAGGCGGGGTCCGCCGGGGTTATTTTGCCCTCCGGCAGAAAAGTGGTCAGTAATTCGCCTACAGAACCATGATCATAGCCGGCCACGGGGCGGCCCAAGGCCAGGGCTTCCAGAATGGTGTGGTCATGAGTGGCTGGTTCATGCGCCAGAGAAAGGGTGACATTACAGGCTGCCATGACATCGCGCATATCAGTACGCGCGCCTATCCAGCCGATGCGGTTTTCAATTTGTGCTTGATTAAAAAGATTGCGCAGGTGTTCTATGTAGCCTGGTGTGGCATGGCGAACATCTCCGGCGATATAGGCGTGTGCCGGGATGCCGTTGTGAAGTAGTTGCTGCATCAGCGGTACCAAATCGTCCAATCCATGCAGGGGAGAAATGGCGCCTGGAATGCAAAGTGTGAACGTTTCCTCGTGTCTGGGATGCGTGCGTCGCCATTGCTCCATCCAATTTTTGGAGGGGGCGTAGCCGGGTGAACACAGTTGCTCGTTGACGCCGTATGGTATCACCCAAGGTTGCTTATGTTTGCGGAAAAGTTCGCTGTGTTCATACAACACGCTACGCAGGTGCTTTGATACAGCGGTGAAGCATTGGCAATAGCTCAGACCCAGATTGCCGAATCCTTTGCGGGGATAGCCGGTCATGACTCCGACAATGGGGGGCGCATTTTTGATGTTGCGGCAGGAGAGCCCCGCAATCCAGGCTGCTTCTCGGGAATAGACTTGTATGATATCCGGTTCGAATGAGTGGATGAGTGCTTTGAGCTTGCTTTTGCCGCGGAGTGCGGTGATGATATTGGGCTTGCTGCAGCGTGTATGTTTCACCCCTGCATCATTCATACGGCTCACCAGCTCGCTGGGTGGTGAAAGGACCATGTTTTCCACGCCTTTTTCCTGCAGCGAGCACGCCAAATCTGCCGCCAGTCGATTTAAACCAACGGAGGTGAGAAAAGGGGAAAAATGAAGGACTTTTAAGCCTTTGTCGGACACAGACTTTGATAAAGATCAAGGTGGGCGTTAATCATATCCTCTCGTTTGTAGGGAGAGGGCACAGGGGAAACCGGAGTGGGGCGGTTTGTATACCATGAGGCGAGGATGCGCACCATGGCATCCGTATCTTTGGTCGGGCACTTGCCTTCCGGCAGGAAGACATTGAGCTGCTCACCCACGCCTCCATGTTCATAGCCTGCCACGGGGCGACCCAGGGCCAGTGCTTCAAGAGTTGTTTTGCCAAAGGATTCGGGCTGCAGGGTGAGAGAAAGTGTTACGTCGCACGCGCACAGTACGTCTCGCAGATCAAGTCGGTGCCCTGTCCAAGTGACACAGGATTCAAGCCCCTCCGCCGCAAAGGCATCACATAGTTCCTGGCGAAGGGCTTCTTTGCCTTTCTTGGTCTCGCCTACGATAACGGCATGTGCCGGAATGCCCTTGGCACGCAGTCCGGACAGGATGGGTACAAGATGTTGGGCTCCCTTAAGACGGGTGATTCTTCCGGGGAGACACAGGGTATACTTGCCTTCCAGCTCCGGGTAGTCGCTGCGCCATTTGCTCATCCATTGCTCCGTGGGTTCATATCCCTTGTAATTCAAATCCGTGTCAACAGAATTGGGGATGATGATGATATCCTTTGCATCCGTGTGCGGATAGTTCTGCATGATGTGTTCTTTCATGCAGTCAGACACTGCGATGACTTTATCCCCCTTGGCCATGATGCCGGAGTAGAAGTTGACGGAATGGAAGCCATGGAAAGACGTAACGACTGCGGGGCGGTACTTGCGAGGTACCCGCTTGCAGGCAAGATAACCCACCCAGGCCGGCACGCGCGAGTGTAAATGCAGAATCTCCGGCTTTTCTTTTTTGATGAGTCGCGCTATTTTGCCTACCATGAGAAAGGTGCGCAGGCTTTTTTTTCCAATCGGCAGGGTGATGTGGCGGGCGCCTGTCTTTTCAATGGCCGGAACCATGCCGCCGCCGGCGGAGACTACGATACATTCCTCCCCATGGGCACAGAGCCCCTGGCAGAGTTCGAGAACAACTTGTTCCACCCCGCCGGAGGAAAGCGAGGGGAGGAGATGCATGATTTTCATGATAAGAGTTTGGGGAATTTCTGTAGAATGTAGTCTGCGGCACGCCCTGCTTCATTCAGCACGGCTTCTGTGCGGGGAATGACTCCTTCTTTGGCCCAGGCCGTAAAGGTGCATACGCTGCCGTCTTCGATGAGCATGTTGAGCCCTCGCACCACGCGAGAGCATTTTTGAGCATCGCGATTCTTGCGGGGAAGCTCCAGAATGGCCACGGGAGCTCCGCTGGAAAGGGCCTCGTATACCATGGAAACGCTGTCCTGCGTGACCCACACTTCCTTGGCTGTTGCGAGGTGGTCGGCCACCCAGGTGGGGCCGGTTGTGTCCACCGGTTCCACTTTCATGCTGGGGCATGCATTGGCTACATCATGGGCGAAGTCCGCCGGGGTGCGGCGAGAGGTGGTCAGCACCATGGGGGTTGTAGTGCGGCGTGCCACAGAGGCCAGCTGCGTCAGCACGAACTCTGAATCCCAGTTGAATTCTTTGCTGGGGCCACCTATCAGGATGAGTGTTTCCTTCTTCTCGACATCGGTGACGGGGCGAATGGCATTGATGGCTCCCACCGTCTGGAAGACATGGCCCTTGGTGTTTTCGCCATCGGGAAGGTCGTGTCTGGGGATGATGCAGAGGTCAAAGGCACTATAAGGCATGCTGGGCTTCATGCAGACCATGCAGAGGCATTTGTGGTGGCGTGCCAGGCTGAGGGCTGCCAAATGAGTGCTGTGCCCGGCACAAAGCACCAAATCAGGCTTGGGTAAATCAAGGTCTTTGCCTTTGTAGAAGAGCTTGCTCAGCCAGCTTTTGCCGGTGATATCCACCATGTGGTAGCTGTGCTCTTGCTCCGGCTTATGCTGGTTTGCACGCTCCAGCAGCGCTTTGGCCAGGCCTTGGGTTTGTGAAAGATGGCCGCGTTTGCCATCACTGACGATGTAAATAATCATGCGGAATGCGAAAGATTGTGATTATTGGAGAGGCAGGGTGATGCTGCCGTAGAGCGTTGTGCCCAGGAAAGGCGTGTTGAGCGTACCGCAGGGCAGGTTGTCTGCCCCCACTTCGAAGCTGCTTTCCGGGTCGAAGAGCAGCAAGGGTGCTGCGCTGGGTACATCCTCTTCCAAATCGATGGGGTTGGCTATGTTGACCGGATTGATGCAGCAGGTGCGCACCACATCCTCCCAGCTGAGTTTGCCGGGTTTGATCAAGTACGTGTAGATGGCCTGCAGGAAGGTGTCCAACCCAATCATGCCTTGCGGGGCTGTGGTGAAGTCTTGTTTCTTGGCAAAGGGTGTGCATGGAGTGTGGTCAGAGACAATGCAGTCGATAGTACCATCTTTCACACCTGCCAGCAGGGCTTCACAATCCGTTGTATCGCGCAGCGGGGGAAGTGTCTTGTAGGTGGTATCGTAGTCGCCGATATTTTCATGCGTGAAGAGCAGGTGGTGCAGAGCCACTTCTGCTGTGACTTGCTGGCCTGCGGCCTTGGCGCGGCGGATAATGTCTACCCCCTTGGCTGTGCTCACGGTTTGTACGTGTACTTTTGCCCCGGCATCAGCTGCCAGGCGCAGGGCGGTATCGATGCCGATTTCCTCTGCACAGGGGACTGTGCCGTGCAGTCCAAGGTTGTATGACGTGACCCCGGGCTGGATACAGGTGTTGGCCGTTAGTGCGGGGACATCTCCACGCAGCGCAAAAGTCATGCCAATTTCGGAGGCGTATTTCATGGCGCGGTGCAGCATCAACAGATTGGAAGGCGGGTTTGCTCCATCACTCAGAATGCTTACACCGCGAGCGGCAAGCGTGTTGTAGAGTGCCTGTTGCTCACCTTTCATGCCCTGGGAAATGCAACCGGCTGTCAGCATTTCGGCGGCAGAGCGCTGTGTAACCGCATCGTGGAAACTATCCAGCGTGGCGGCGTTATCGAAACAGAATCCCGGTGTGGGAATAACCAGCATGCCCCATACACCACCGGCAATGGCTGCCTGACCGGCGCGGCTTACGCATTCGCGCTTGCTGCGTCCTTCAATTTCAATGCTGGCGTGCATGTCGAACAAGGCCGGCATCAGAATCTTTCCTGTGGCATCGTGTACTCTCGGTGCTCCGGCGGGGATTTCCAGCTCACCGGCGGGGGCGATGCGTTCAATCCCGGGCAGTTGAAATCCATTGAGCTCACAGGCTGTTTCGGAATCTTGCCCCAGACAGAAGTCGTACTGCTTGCCGTCGAGTACCCAGGTTGCGTTGCGGATGTAGGTATTAGTCATTGTTCTGAGTCTGGGGGGTAAGGTGGTAAAGAATGCTCATGCGGGCGGCGATGCCATTTTCAACCTGGTTGCAAATCAGACTGTTGCGGTAATCCATGGCGGCATCGCAAAGTTCAACGCCACGGTTCACGGGACCGGGGTGCATGATGGAAAGGTTCAAATCGTCTATGCGGCGCAGGCGTTCATCCGTCACTCCAAAGGCCTGGTGGTAGTCCTTTGCGGGGAAGAAAGGGGTGTCGATGCGCTCGTTCTGCACGCGCAGCAGGTAAATGACATCGGGCTTCCATTCAAAGACGTCATCCCAGTTGGTGAAACGAGGGATGTCTGTGTAGGCTTGCGGCGGCACGAGGGGCCCGGGCCCCATGTAGGCCACTTCTGCGCCCAATCGCTTCAAAATGGTGCTAGTGGAGCGGGCCACACGGCTGTGCAGAATATCGCCAATGATGACCACGCGCTTGCCTGCTACGGTGCCGTATTTTTCGCGGATGGTGAAAGCATCCAGGAAAGCCTGGCTGGGGTGAGCATGGGCTCCATCGCCGGCGTTGATGACGGCTGCTTTGCAGTGGCGGGCGATGACGGCGGGGATGCCACTGTTCTTGTGACGCACGATGATGTAGTCCATCTTCATGCTCATGAGGGTGTCAATCGTGTCGTGCACGCTTTCACCTTTCACTACGGAGGATGTGGATACGGTGAAGGTGGTCACATCGGCAGAAAGACGGTGCGCCGCCACTTCAAATGATGAACGTGTGCGGGTGCTCGGTTCGTAGAAGAGTGTCAGTACCGATTTGCCTTTGAGTGCCGGTACTTTCTTTACGCTTTTGGTGAAGATGTCTTTCATGGCGGTTGCGCTATCGAGGATGGTGTTGACGTCCTCGGTGCTCAAGTCGCCAATGGTGAGCAAATCTTTTCTAGGTTTCATAGTGTTGAAAATCAGTAGCAAATGTCGTCTGTGCCGTCAATCTCCTGCAAGTGAACCTTCACGTTGGCATCTATCGGCGTGGTAAATGCAGCCACGTCCGGGTGAATGGGCAGTTCCCTCCCGCCGCGGTCCACCAGTGTATATAATTCAACCCGAGCCGGGCGGCCATATTCAAACAGGGCGTTCAAGGCGGCTCGTACGGTGCGCCCTGTGTCAATCACATCATCCACAAGGATGATTCGCATGCCATCAGTAGAAAAAGGCAGGTAGGAGGCTCTCAGGGCAGGTTTGTGGCTCAACATGTCAAAGTCATCTCGATACAATGAGATGTCAAGCGCGCCGTAAAGAGCCTCTACCCCCGATTCCTTCAGCAAAGTGATGAGACGCTGCGCCAGCACGTCGCCATGGCTGATGAGCCCCACCACAGCCAGCTTGTCTCCGGCTGGGATGTTGGCCGTAATGCGCCCGGTCCATTGCTTCAGCGCTTCATCAATTGCTTCTTTGCTGATGGTTGGCATGGCTTTTTATTGTGCAAGCTTGATGATGCGGTGAGCTGCCATAGCGGCATTGATGGGGGTCTTCTTGTGCAGACCCACCGTGGTGGCAGGAACACCGCCGGGAAGCTGAGAAATAGCCAGCAGAGCATCCACACCGTTGAGGGGGCCACAGGGGACGGGCACGCCGATGACGGGAAGCTCCGTGTTCATGACAACCACGCCGGGAAGCGCGGCGGAAAGACCGGCCACACACAGCAATACAGCCTTGGTGCCTTCTTTTTCCAGCTTGGCAAGGTATTCGATGAGGGCGGGCAAATCGCGGTGGGCAGAGTAGATAACTTCCTCGTGCTCAACATTGTTCTCTGCAAAATAAGTGCGGGCGGGCTCCATGAAGGGAAGGTCGCTCTTGCTGCCGTAGATAGTGATAACTTTCATGCTGACGCTCATTGTACCACCGCCCCCGCGCGCACGCAAGCTAAAAGCTGTGCTTGCGGCGCGTTCATGGCACAAAAAAGCCGGGCAAGCGAATTGCCCGGCAAATGAAAGAATCTTGCATCACAGGATGAGCATGCAATCGCCGTAGGAGAAGAAACGGTATTTCTGCTCCACAGCCTGCCGGTAGGCTTCCATGATAAGTTCTTTACCGGCAAAGGCGCACACCAGCATGATGAGGGTGCTCTGTGGCAGGTGAAAGTTGGTCAGCAGCGCGCCCGTTACCTTGTATTCGTAACCGGGGTAAATGAAAATATCGGTATCTCCCGGGCCGGTGGGCAGGGGGCGACCGTGGCGTGTGGCCAGCGTTTCCATCACTCGCACGCTGGTGGTGCCCACAGCGATGACTCGCTTGGCTTCTTCGATGGCTCGGCTGGTTTCTTCCGGCATCACAAAACTTTCGCGGTGCATGTGGTGATCCGTCACGTATTCTGCTTTCACCGGGCGGAAGGTACCCACGCCCACATGCAGGGTGACAAAGCTGTGGGGCAGGGTGTTGAGAATTTCCGGGGTGAAGTGCAGGCCTGCTGTGGGGGCAGCAATGGCGCCTTCATGTTCGGCGTAGATGGTCTGGTAGCGTTCCTTGTCGGCAGGCTCGCTCTCGCGGTTCATGTAGTGAGGAAGCGCCAGTCGGCCATAGGTCTCTTCATCTACCGGCTTACCCCAGCGGATGTAGCGGTACCCTTCATCATCAACAGATTCAACAGTGCCCGTAGCATCGCCTACTTGCACCGTGCGTCCCACTTTCATCTTTTTGCCGGGGCGCACCATGCATTTCCACACCAATTCGTGAGACATACCGGCGCGCACCAGTTCAATGCCTCCGTCATTGCTGAAATAGCGGGCCGGTATTACCTTGGTGTTGTTGAGGACAAAGTGATCCCCGGGCTGCACATAATCGGTGATATCGCTGAAATGGCGGTGCTCTATCAGCCCTGTGTCGCGGTGTACAACCAGCATGCGGGAAGCCGCGCGGTCAGGCAAAGGCCTGTCCGCAATCAGTTCTTCCGGCAGATGGTAGTCGAAATCAGCTGTTCTCACTGGGTTCAGTTGGTTAGCAGGGGAAAATCTCGATGCGTCGCAGCACTTCATCGCGCCCCATCGTCTGCATGATGACATCGATTCCGGGGCCGGCGTGGCAGCCGGTCAGAGCCATGCGCAGGGGGAACATCATGGCTCCCACCTTCACGCCGTTGGCTTTGGTCAGCGGCTTCACAATCTGGAATGCGGTCTCGCCGCTCCAGTTCTCAAGAGCCTTGGCCTCTGCGGCAAAGAGATTGAGCATCTCGCGGGCGTTTTCCTGAAGCTTGGCCATGGATTCTTCCTCGTACTCAAGTACCTGTACCCACTTCACCCATGCCGGCACTTCGCTGAGCAACTGCACCTTGGTCTGGACGGAGGGCAGCACTTCGCGCAGCTGGGCGGTGTCTTCCAATCCTGCTGCGGTGCAGAACGGCATGGACAGCTCCACAAACTGCTCAGGAGCCATGCGCATGATGTGCTGCTGGTTCATCCATTTGCACTTGGTGATGTCGAACTTGGCCGCGGCGCGGTTCACGTTCTCCAGAGAGAAGAGATTGATGAGCTCATCCTTGGTGAAAATCTCAGCGTCGCTCTTGGGGCTCCAGCCCAGCAGAGCGATGAAGTTGACCACGGCATCCGGCAGGAAGCCTTCCTCGGGGTAGTTGCCCAGTTGGGCGCCCACGTCGCGCTTGCTCATCTTGGAGCCATCGGGGTTCTGAATCAGGGGGATATGAGCATAGACAGGGGGTTCCACACCGAAAGCGTCGAAAAGCTGCAGGTGTTTGAAGGTGTTCATGATGTGGTCTTCGCCGCGGATGACGTGAGTGATTTTCATCTCGATGTCATCCACTACGTTGACCAGGTGGAAAATGTAGGAGCCGTCCGTGCGCTTCACCACCATGTCGGGGGTGTTGTCCACGTTGTTGTAATCCACGGAAATATCACCGCACACCATGTCATGCAGGGTCATCACGCCCTCGCGCTTGAAGCGGAAACGCCACACCGTGCCTTCGCTCGTGCCGGGAATCTCATCGCCGTTCTTATCGCGCTTGTTGGGAGCAGGGCATTCATACACGCGGCCCATCTCGACCAACTTCTGGAAATAACGATCATAAATATCCTTGCGCTGGCTCTGGAAATACGGCTCGTATGCGCCACCTTTGCCTTCGCCTTCATCCCAATCCAGGCCCAGCCAGCTCATGCCGGTGAAAATGGCCTTCATGGCATCTTCTACATGGCGTTCCTGGTCGGTGTCTTCGATGCGGAGCACAAAGGTACCCCCCATTTTGCGGGTAAAGAGATAGTTGAACAATGCGGTGCGGGCGCCGCCAATGTGTAGGTAGCCTGTCGGAGAAGGTGCAAATCGTGTGCGTACGGTCGTTGACATGCGCGCCTTATACACCCAACTTCCGCTTTTTTCAAGCCCAAATGACGACAGAATGTACTTTCCGTTTGCGCTTGGTCTTGTCTGTTGGTGGCTTATTTCCGTTTTTTGCGCCACAGCCCCAGACCAACCCATAGGAGCAAGGCCGCGGCGCTGATGTTGATGGTATTCATGGCGTTTTGCCCGGCTTCTGCACTTGTAGGCATATCCAATCCATGATTACCGGCTAATCCGCAGGATAAAAAGGTTGCCATCAACGCGGCAGAGCACAGCGAAGGCATCATGGTGCGTGTTTTGGCGAGGGCTGCCGTGCATTCCCGCCAACAATGGATGCCGCCCCACAGACTTGTCATAGCTGCCGCATAACTGAGCCCGATTCTTATGGCTGCGTGGAAATGATCGCTGCCTTGCAGAAAATCACCCAGCATGGATGCTGTGTACAATGTTTCAATGAACCCGAAGCTGATGAACATCAGCCACCCCGTAAAATGAGGGTCATGCCCCCACGTTTGCTTGCAATGCTGCACCATCCTCGACTCCCATGCGTACAATCGTTCTTTTGCCAAAATCCGTATCAGAACCAGCACCGGAAAGATGCAGGCCAGGCATACGGTCATAGCAAAGATGAGCTTCGGCAACATGGCTTATCAGACGTATTTTGCCGAAAGAAATCCGTTTGTCAAGCTCAGCGGACCGCTCAACCTTGATATCATGGTGTATTCCTTGTTCATTTGATTGACATCCGGGCTGTGCTTTGTTACCATAGGCCCATGAAATCCCGCATGGATGAGTTTGCTGAATGGGGCACCGAAGTTGTTTTCGGGCGCGCCCGTGGCTTTCGTGCGTGGATGATGCGCTGTGCCCTGCGCTTTGCATCCTTTGGTTTTTATGCCTTGGTGAAGGCTCGTTTGTTCCTGTTCCGCCGCAGAATTAAAACGGTACATTATCTGGGTACCTTTGTGGTGAGCGTGGGCAATATCACCGCTGGTGGTACAGGCAAGACACCCGTGGTGGAGCTGCTTTCCCGCACACTGGCAGACCGCGGTCGCAAGTGCGCCATTCTGACCCGTGGGTACAAGAGTGAGGATTTGGATGAGCCGCAGGAGTGGTATGATTCCGATGGCAAAAAGGTGAAACACCTGCCGAAGATTGCCAGCGATGGCGTGACTCGCTATCTGGGCCCCTTGCATGCGGGTGACGAGCCGTTCATGCTTGCCCGTAATCTGGATGGCGTGGCGGTGTTGGTGGATAAAGATCGCGTCAAATCCGGTATTTTTGCCATTGAACAGCTGGGACGCAATACGCTCATACTGGATGATGGAATGCAGTACCTGAAGCTCCGCCACGAGATTGATATCGTGTTGGTGGATTGTGGCTTCCCCTTTGGTGCCGGCAAGGGCTCGTTGTTGCCCCGTGGCACCATGCGCGAGCCCCGCAGCAGTCTGGCCCGTGCCAGCTATATCATCCTGACCAAGAGCGGTGGCCGCCCCCAGGGCGAATTGATTTCCACGATTCGCCGCTACAACAAAGTGGCTGATATCATCGTGACCAACCATGCCCCGGCCTATCTGGAGAATATCTTCACGGGTGAGCGTCGCCCGCTGAATTATCTGAAGGATAAGTATGTGGCTTGTCTCAGCGGCATTGCCCGCCCGGAAAGCTTTGAAAACCTTGTGGAAGCCCAGGGCGCCCATGTGGAGATTCGCCGCCGCTATCCCGACCACTACTGGTTCGACCAGGCCGAGCTCGATGCCTTTGTGGAGCGTTGTGCTGACCGCGCCCTTGATTTGATTGTGACCACGGAGAAAGATGCCGTGCGATTCCTGCGCCCCGGTGAGATGGAGGTGCCCATTTTCTTCCTGCGTATTCAGATTGAAATTGAACAGGGCCAGGAAAATTGGGATCGCATGATCGACCGCATTTGCGGTTTGGCGGAGCCGCAGCCGGCTCCGCAGTGGAGCGAGGTGCTGTAAATGGTCCATTGCAGACTTGAGGGAGCCGATATTGCAAATTTTACGCGAAGTCTCCCGTCATTTCGTGTGCGCGGGCTTGCTTTTTCCTTCTCCGGTGTGTAAAATGCCCCCAGTATGAAGGACTGCGAAATTGATACCGCATTGGAGCAGGCTGTGGCTGATGGCCACCTGCTTGCCGATTCTCTCACCAACATTCGTTTGCTCATGGGCGGCACCCAGGATCCGGTGGTGCCTGCTGTGGTGGGTGAGTTGGTTGCCGCTGCTGATTGGGCTGAGCTTAACAACCGCTTTTACAAGACCTTGGCATTCGGTACCGGTGGCCTCCGTGGCCGCACAATCGGTGCTGTGGTGGCTCCTGCCGAGCAGGGCAAAGGGGGCGTGAATGGTCGCCCTGAGTTCCCCTGCGTGGGTACCGCTTGCATGAACTACTTCAACGTGGGTCGCGCCATGCGAGGTCTCATTACCTATGTGAGTCGTTTTGTGCAGGCTGAAGGCACTGGCCGTAAGCCCCGTATCGTAGTGGGGCATGATACCCGCCATTTCTCCCGCGATTTTGCAGAATACTGCGCCAAGATTGCTACGGATTTGGGCTGCGATTGCTCCTTGTTCGATGGCCCTTGCTCTACACCGGAAGTGTCCTTTGCCATTCGCGAGCTGAATGCCGATACCGGTGTGGTCATCACCGCTTCTCACAATCCGGCACATGACAACGGGTTCAAGGCCTACTTCAACGATGGCGCTCAGTTGATTGCTCCGCACGATAAGGCTGTGATTGCCGAGGTAAACGCCTTGACCAGCGATACATACGAACCCCTTCCTGCAGAGCAGCAGGGTACGCTCAGCATTCTGGGGGCGGAGTTCGATGCCATTTACATTGAAAAACTCAAGGGTATCATTCTGCGTCCCGAGGTGTTCTCCCAGGCATCTGCCAAGGTGGTGTACACCAATCTGCATGGCACCGGTGGCCGCTGCATTGTGCCCATTCTTAAGCAAATCGGCTGCAATGTGAGCACGGTTGCCGAGCAGGATGTGCTGGATGGCCGTTTCCCCACCGTTGCCAGCCCCAATCCCGAGAATGCTCCTGCCTTGGATATGGCGATGGCTCAGGCTGACGGCGAGAACGCCGATCTTGTCATTGCCACCGACCCCGACAGCGACCGTATGGGTATCGCCGTGCGTGATAAGGAATCCGGCAAGATGGTGTTGCTCAGCGGCAACCAGACGGGCTGCCTCATGGCTTGGTATCGCTGCATGAGCGCTTGCGAGCTGGGTATCATCACCCCGGAAAATGTGAAGCATGCGGTGATGGTCAAGACCTTTGTGACCAGCCCCTTGCAGGATGCTATTGCTGAATCTTTCGGTATCGAGACCGTGAACGTGCTCACCGGCTTCAAATACATTGCCGCTAAGCTTGGCAAGTACGAGAACGCCATTCCCGCTGAAAAGCGCGTGGGTTACCGCTCCATGACCGAGGAGCAGACCCGCGCCCTTCGTCTGGAATACAGCAAGTATTTCATCTTCGGCGGCGAAGAAAGCTATGGCTACCTTGCCCAGGATTTCGTGCGCGACAAGGATGCCAACGCCGCGGCTCTCTGCCTGGCTGAAATGAATGCTTACCTGGCTTCCAAGGGCATCAGCCTGCTGGAATGCCTGAACAACATCTACACCGAGCTTGGCTATTACATGGAACTGGGCAAGAGCCTGGTGATGGAAGGTGCTGATGGTGCTGCCAAGATTGCAGCGCTGACTCAGAGCTACATGCAGACCCCGCCCACCGAAATGGATGGCGCTGCCGTTTCCTCTGTGCGCGATTTCTCCACTGGTACGCTGGTGGATGCCGAGGGCGACCCCATCCCCGCAGAGAAGATGCTCTTCTTCGACCTGGCCGATGGCCGCAGCTTTGCGGTTCGTCCCAGCGGTACGGAGCCTAAGATTAAGTACTATCTCTTTGCTCACGGCGCCAAGGGTGCTGAGCTTGCCGCAGCCAAGGAAACGGTGTTTGCCGGCATCAATTCCCTGTGGGCCGCTGTTGAGGCCGATGCTCGTGCTCGTATGGCCTGATAGCGTCTTGTCTATCTACACATTTCGCCCTGCAAAGCTGCATGCTTTGCAGGGCATTGTTTTTATCAGAGCTCGGGGAGCCACATCTGAACCCACCAGGGCACTTCTTGTCCGTATGGTGTGGAGAATATCACTTGCAACACCTGCAGAATATAATACAACAACCCGCCGGCCAACAGGCTAATCAACCATCCGGCTGCCAGGGTTAAGGGGTGATTCCGGCTGTGCATAAGCATGGGGGCAGCCGCCAGCGCCGGGCTCACCATCATCACTCGTGACAGGGCGTTATCCTCCGCAAAGGGAGAGCTGCTTTCTGCGCAAAGAAGGAGAACGAGGAGCGTGGCGGAAATCAATACATTCCAACCGAATACACTTTTGCCTTGTTGCGCAGCGTGCATGCGCTTTGCACAAAAGATACAGAAAATCAGTCCTGTAAGATAATATGCCATGTTTGTTGCTTGAAGGGATTATTCCATAATCCACATGCGCAGCCGGTCATTGGTGAGCATCAGCCAGACAAGGCCGCCAGCGATAAGCAGCGTAAGTCCGACGAAGATGCCGCAGGCTGCCCATGCCTGCTTGTTGTTTTGGTGCAGCATGTGCCGCCCCATGTGATACACCTGCACAGCCATGATGGGGAAGGCTATGCTGTCAGGCAGCTGGTCGATAAAATGGGAGAGTATACCCACCAGCCAACCACTCAAAGCAACGATGAACGAAGCCTGGTGAATTTTTCTTTGACTGGCAATGTTGCGGGCTGTGGGCAGATAGGCCAGGTAGATGAGAAAATATTGCAGGAGAATAGCTGCGAGGAAAAATGCATATTCCATATCGGAGGCGATATTGGCATGTTCTCAAGGTGATGTCAAACAGAAACGCCCGCTCTTCCGGAGAAAAGCGGGCGTTGCTGAAATGGGAATCAGGAAGATTACTTGAGAATCATCTTGAAGTCCACCACCACAGCGCGGTCTGCCGTCACAAGAACGGGGTTGCCGTCGATAGCGGTGATTTCAGGAATCTCGAGCACGAGCTTCTGCACCTTTGCCAGCGTGTCGGCCAGCGGGCCTACAGCCTTGGGAGCTTCGCCGCGTACACCATTGAGGATGGTGCCGACCTTGGTCTCCTTGATCATGTCGGAGAAGTCGTTGGTGGGCAGGATACGCATGGTGGTATCGCGCATCACTTCGGTGTACACGCCACCGGTACCGAACACCATCACGCGACCGAAGTTCTTGTCGGTGTTCACGCCGATGATGGTTTCCGTAGCCTTGGTAATCATCTCCTGGATGAGCACGGATGCACCCTTGAGCTGGAACTTGGTGATGGAGCCCCAAAGGCCTTCCCAAGCTTCGTTGAAGGAAGCCTCATCGTTGATGTTGAGGTAGATACCCTTCATTTCAGTCTTGTGCAGAGCATCGGGAGCGGAGAGCTTGAGCACCACAGCATTCGGGAAGATGGTCTTGCAGAAAGCAAGGGCTTCTTCCTTATCGGTGAAGTTGCCGCACTTCGGGTAGTCGATGCCATAGTGGTCCATGAGCATGTTCACCGTCTCCTGGGGCAGGGAGGCCAGACCGGCTTCCTTGGCGGAGGTTACAGCAGCCTTGATTTCGGCGGGTACTTCGCCCGTTTCGCAGGTGGCGAGCTTCTTGCCGCGGAAAGCCATCTGAGCCTTCAGCAGACCGAGCAGACGCACGATGTCGGCGGGGTATTCGTAATTGAGAATCTTGGCTTCGTTGAGCAGCACGCGGCCTTCGTCCACACGGGCACCACCCACGAAGGAGCAGTAGATGTTGACGTTGGGGTATTGGGGAGCCAGCTTGATGACAGCCTGAGCCGTTTCGGGGCATTCCGTCACGCGCTGGGGAGTCAGAAGCACGAGGATGTTCTTATATTCGCCGCTTTCGCAGAGCACTTTGAGGGCTGCTTCGTAGCGGTCGGCCTTGGCGTCGCCCACCACGTCGATGGGGTTGCCCAGAGAAGCTTCGGGGGTCAGCACGGCGCGCAGAGCGGCCTTCGTCTCCTCGCTGGGGGGAGCCAGGTCAAGACCGGCTTCTTCGCAAAGGTCGGAGGTCAGCACGCCCACGCCACCGGCGTTGGTGAGTACGGCCACCTGGCCATCGAACTGGTTGTGATTGCAGTACTGCAGCACTTCAAGCAGACCGAAGAGTTCGCGGTCATTGTAAGCCTGGATGGCGCCGGCACCCTGCAGAGCCATTTCGAGCACGCGGTAGTTGGGAGCCAGAGAACCGGTGTGGGACAGGGAAGCGGCCTGAGCCTTGGCGCTCTTGCCGGGCTCCATGATGACGCAGGGCTTGGTGTCGGAAACTTCCTTAATCACCTTGAGGAATTCCTTACCATTCTTGAGAGATTCCAGGTAGAACACGAAAGCATTGGTGTTGGGGTCATCCTTCAGAGCGGCCAGCAGCTTGTCTTCACCCATCACAGCCTTGTTGCCGATGGAGATGAAGTGGGAGAAGCCGATGCCCTTACCGGCGGCCCAGTCCATGATAGCGGAGCAGTAGGCACCGGACTGAGACACGAATGCCACGTTACCGCGGGCAGGGAAACCGTCAGCGAAAGAGGCGTTCACGTTGTCGAACGTGGAGATGTGGCCGAGGCAGTTCGGGCCGAGCAGGTTGATGCCGTTGTCCAGGCACTTCTGGGCAATGCGTTGTTCCAGTTCCTTTTCACCCACTTCGCCGAAACCGGCGGTGATGATGGAGATGTTCTTGGTGCCGTTGGTGATGCAGGCGTCAATTACACCTTCAGTGAAACGAGCAGGCACGAGAACGACCACCAGATCCATCGGCTCAGGCAGGGCGTCCACGCTGGCGTAGCAGGGCTTGCCACACAGTTCCTGACCGGCCATCTTGGGGTTGATGCCATACAGATTGCCCTTGTAATCTGCAGAAATAATGTTGTTGAATACAACAGCACCCAGCTTGGTGGGATCGGCGGAAACGCCTACTACAGCGATGCTCTTCGGATTGAAGAATGTTGCGAGTGACATAGTGTTTAATGAGTTTAATGAAAAATCGAAGCCTTACGGCGGCTCTGCGGGCATTGTAGCACTTCAGCTGCTTGTTTGCAAGTATCTTTAGTTGATTTTTGACAACTTTTCACTGAAATATCAATATAGAGTCAGCTCTACCATGTGAAGGTGCAAACCAAGATAATGATGAACAGGACATACATGCTCATTGCCGTCAGTGCTGCATGGAAACAACGCTCTTCGGCACCTGCAATTTTGGCTGCGCGGTGAGTTAGGCACCCCACCAGGGGGATAAGAGCCAATAAGCCGATGAGGAAAAGCGTCAATCCAATCACGAGCGTGGCAATCATGGCGATGATACCGGCCCTGATCCCCTGACCAATGGCATCCTCGCGTTTCTCGCGAGGCGAGAACCACAGTAAAGGCGGGATGATGGATAGAAACGGGATACTCAGGAAGAAAAGGGTGTAGAAGAGCATGTTCATGCATCACACTACTCGTTAAAATTCTTCGGAGATGGGGGCGTGCATTTCCATCCAGTTGTTCAGAATTTCTACTGCTGCGGCCTGGTCGATAATGGGTTTGAAGTTTTTGGCTTTCTTACCGGCTTGGTGAAGTTTTTCCTGCGCGATGGTGGTGGTCAGGTATTCATCGATGTAAACCAGGGGTAAATCGGGCAGGGTGGCGTGCAATTTTTCCCCAAAAGCGCGTACCTTGGCGCAGGCTGTGCCTTCCGTGCCATCCATGCGGATGGGGAGTCCCAGCACCAAAGTGCGGATGCCTTTTTGCTGCACCAGCTCGCGGATGCGGTCCAGCGAGTTCACCCTCCCTCGGTGAATACTCTCCACCGGATGTGCCAGGATGCCGCACGCATCCGTGGCGGCAATGCCGATGCGGGCGTCTCCGTAGTCGATGCCGAGAGCAGGGTGCATAGCTAGTTAATCAGAGCAAGTTTTCCGGCAGGTTTGCCACGACTTTCTTGATGTTATCAGCCTCGCTGCGGCGTGCCACCAGTAGCGCATCCCCCGTGTCTACCACGATGAGGTCATCCACCCCCACCAGGGCCACTCGCTTACCGGAATCGGTGAACACGATGTTGCCTTGGGAATCCACCGTGCTCAGCGGGGTGTTGGTGGCATTGTTGCCGGCTTCCCGGGGCAGATATTGGCCCACAGAAATCCAGGAGCCCACATCATCCCAGTCGAAGGTGGCCTCAAAGTTCAGCACACGGTCGGCTTTTTCCAGCAGAGCAAAGTCAATGGAAATAGGTGTGAGCTGCGGGAATTGCTCGGTGATAAAGGTGGGTACATCTGCCGCCTGTGTCAAATTGGTGACAAATCCGGCCAGCTGCGGGCAATGCGCGACCAGCTGTTCGCGCACGTGCGCAACATTCCAGATAAACATGCCGGCGTTCCAGGAGAAATGGCCGCTTGCCAGGTATTGCTCTGCCGTGGCGGTGTCCGGTTTTTCGCGGAAACGCACTACTTCGTAGCAGTTGTGGGAGAGAGCCTCGTCCTCCAGCTTGCCTGCGCGCTCAATATAGCCATACGACGGGCAGGGCCAGGTGGGCTTGATGCCGATGGTGATGAGAGCTTTCTCTCTTCCGGCCAGGCTCAGTGCATCTGCTGCCAGGTGGCGGAAAGCATCACTATCCAGAATAAGCGAATCGCTGGGGATGATAATCATATTGGCCTGCGGGTTGCGAGCGGCAATGAGCCCCACACCAAGCGCCACTGCCGGCGCGGTGTCGCGGCGGGCCGGTTCGGCCACAATGTTGCCTGCCGGCAGCATGTCTGCCTGGCGGCGCACTTCGGCTTCCTGCAAATGATTGGTCAGGATGATGATATTCTCCGCAGGAACAATCCCTTCCAGTCGGGCGATAGCTTGGCGAAGCATCGTTCCCTTGCCAAACAAATCCAACAACTGCTTGGGTTTTGCGTTGCGAGAAAGCGGCCAGAAGCGAGTCCCGCTCCCACCTGCCAATATCAATGCGTAGTTCTCCGTCATGTTGAGCAGAAGTATAGGCGCTTGCTTTTCTGCTTGCAAGTTTTTTCTCTGCATTCTGTTCTTGAAGTCATGGCGGAATGATGTTATAACGGAACCATGAACGTGCGCTCTTTTTCTCTGCTTATTCTTCTTTTGGCTGCTTTGCACACCCCGTGTATGGCAGACTACTTTTACAGTTCCTCCGGTAGCCAGATAGGACGTGTTGAAACGGATAGTTCCGGCAATGCCCGCTACTATGGTAAATCCGGCTCGTTCATCGGTAGTTCCCGCAAATCCGGCAACACTGTACGCTATTATGATAAGTCCGGTTCTTTCAAGGGAAGTGCCCAGACCAGTGGCAGCACCACGCGCTACTATGACAAGTCCGGCTCCTACAAAGGCAGTGCCAATCAATCCGGCTCCGCTACCCGCTACTATGATAGCCGTGGCTCCTATGCCGGTAGCGCGCAATCTTCCGGTTCATCTACGCGATATTACGATAAGTCCGGTTCTTACAAAGGCTCGAAACGCTGAAATGGCTGAGGTTTGCTACTTGCCTTCTTGTTTTGTGTCACTTTGATACAAATATGTCGCTTATTTTCCTTGATAAGTACTTTGGTTATGTTAGAATTCTCTTTACTTACATGATTTCTGTTTCTCGTACAATCTCTCTCGTTCTGATGTGGCTTGCCTTCATGGTTCACGCATGTGCCTGGGCGGCATCACAAAATACGCCACCTCCGCCCGAACCGGAGATTATTACCTATCGCAACCCCATAGCCGCCATGATGGATGGCTACTATGAACCCGCAGAGATAGAGTTGTTGCCGGGGTGGGGTCTGAGCGAGAAACAGAAAGTAACTGCCTCTCAGCCGCCTCGTCCGGAGGCTGAAGGAAAGCGCGGATACATTTACCCGGAAGATGTAGCACCCACCGCTGAGCAAATCGCCGATGGTTCTGCTTTAAGTCCCCGTCAACGGCAGCTGATGCGCAAGGCTCGCAAACATGCCCGCTTGCTGGCGGCCTGGCATTCCCGCAAAGCGGCTGAAAAATACAACAAGGATCATTCTGCTGAACTCGCCGTTAAAGAAAAACAAGGCATCTACCTCGTTATTCATCTCAAGAAGCAGAGAGGCGTTTGCATGGAGGGTGAGAAAGTCTTGCGCCAATTCCGTGTGTGCAGTGGTAAAAAATCCACGCCAACTCCCAAGGGCCATTTCCATATCATAGAGAAAAAGCAAAAGCACAACTCCAATCTCTATAACAACGCACCTATGCCTTTCTTTATGCGCCTTACCGTGGATGGTGTTGGTTTGCACCAAGGTAAGCTGCGTTCCTGGCCTGCTTCCCACGGCTGTATTCGCCTCTCATGGGATGATGCCCGCTTCCTCTTCAATAAATGCCCCGTTGGCACGGCCGTCTTCGTGGAGAATTGAAGCGGCTTACTCGAAGAATTGCCCCTCCGGGTTGTAGACGTATTGTTTTTTGACGGGCGTAGGCGTTGTCTGGCTCGCCTCTTCCGTGCGTAACACGTTATATTCAATCACGAAATCGGGGTATTCGTCATTGTTGCAATCTTGCAGGGTCAGTTGTGCCCAATAGGGCGAGAATATGGTTCCGTTGTCGTGCGAATCGTAACAGTGCAGATTCAGCAGTCCCGCTTTGCCGGGGACGCTCAGGACGCCGTTTCCCTTGCGGGTGAAAGATAAGCTAACCGGTAAAGAGACGTTACCCAGATTCAGCAACCCTGTTTTGTCAACTTCTGTACACTCAGGAACGATCTGTTGGAGGATGGCTGTTACATTGACTGCGCCGTAGTCTTTGCAGT
Organism: Akkermansia sp.; assembly: GCA_017558555.1. Classification (GTDB taxonomy): domain Bacteria; phylum Verrucomicrobiota; class Verrucomicrobiia; order Verrucomicrobiales; family Akkermansiaceae; genus Akkermansia. The sequence goes on along the minus strand of JAFYUJ010000009.1, from coordinate 45,182 downwards.
CAAGATGGAAGTCGACGGGCGTTTGGTTTTCTTCCGGTTGAGCGAAGATGTCCAGGCACGTCAGGCAAAGCACGATGCAATTCACCCACAGAAGCGGAGCGAATAGTTCTTTTTTAAGCTTCATACGCCGTGGGGTCGGGGATGCCGGCGGCGATGAAAGATTCTCGGCGTTCGCGGCAGGTGGCGCAGGTGCCGCAGTGTTGTTCTCGCCCGCAGTAGCAGGAATATGTGTGGGCGAAGTTAACACCCAATTCGGCACCGATGGCGGTGATTTCTTCCTTGGTGTTGGAGATGAAGGGCCGCAGGATTTGCAGCCGGGCGTATGTGCCCAGCGAGATGGCTTGAGCCATGGCAGACATGAAATCCTCCCGGCAGTCGGGGTAGAGGGCGTGGTCGCCACCGTGGGCAGCGATGACGATGGCCTCGGCTTCGTTGCTTTCTGCAATGCCGGCGGCACTGGCCAGGAAAATACCGTTGCGGAAAGGAACAACGGTTTGTTTGAGATTGTCTTCTGCGTAATCCGCTGCGGGGATGGCATCAGCCCCGCTGAGCAGGGCGCTTTGCAGGTGCGCGGAGATGGAGCGCAGGTCGATTTGGTGGTAGGGAATCCCTGATTGTTCAGCTTGCCAGCGAGCGCATTCCAATTCGCGGGCAGCGTGGTTGCTGCCGTAGTCAAACGAGAGGGCGCAGACCACCTCATGGTGGCGGTGTGCCCAATGCAGAGCGGTGGTGGAATCCAGCCCGCCGGAAAGAAGAACGGCTACTTTCATGCAGGTCGGTTTCCCGGGTTGTGCTCGGCGGTGCAGGTGAGCTGAATGCCACCGCGGGCACCGAATTGGCCCTCCACCTTCATCCAGGCAGGTTCTACAGCCGCGACAAGATCATCAAGAATGCGGTTGACGACTTGCTCGTTGAAGGCGGCATAGTTGCGGAAGGAAACGAGATAGTATTTCAGGCTCTTGGTTTCCACTACTTTTTCTGCGGGGCAGTAGGTGATGGTCAGGTGGCAGCTATCCGGCTGCCCGGTGACGGGGCAGAGGGAGGAGAACTCGTGCGTGGTGAGGGTCACCACGTAGCGGCGTTGCGGGCTGCGGTTGGGGAATGCTTCCAGCTTGGCTTCCTCCGGGGTGCGGAAGAATTCGCTGTGCTTACCGAGGAGGGAAAGGTCTTTGTTGTCCATGGTGTGTGGAGGGTGCGTGATTTATGCTTTGGTGAGCTTGTAGCCATCCTTGCCGTCTTTCATGGCCCAGCCCAGTTCTGCGAGTTTGCCGCGCAGGGCATCTGCCGTGGCCCAGTCTTTGGCCAGGCGGGCGGCCCAGCGCTCATCGGCGATGGCTTTGATGTCCTCAGGTACTTCGATGTCGGCATCCGGATCCGGCAGCTGGAGCCCGAGCGCTTCCATGATGAATCGGAAGGCATACCACATATCGGTGGCGGCAGCGGTATCCATTTCGGCGGGTTTCACGCCCTTGATAGCGCTGAACACGTGTCCGAGTGCCTCAGGGCAGTTGAGGTCATCTTCCAGACTGTCCCATGCAGGCTGGAACACGCCCAGAGCAGGGGCTTTTTTCACCAAATCACGGTAGGTGGGTTCCTTGGCAGAGCTGGCTTTGGCCAGTTCCTTATCGAAGCGGCCGAGTTTGTTGAGCGCGCTGGTGGCATCCTTCATGCCGGTGAGGGTGAAGTTGAGCGGGCGGCGGTAGTAGGCCCCGGCCAGGATGTAGCGCAGGGCGGCAGGGGCGTAGCCCATTTCCTGCAGCTGGTCAAGGGTGTACATGTTGCCCAGGCTCTTGCTCATCTTGGCGCCATCTACCAACAGGTGGGTCACGTGGAACCAGAGACGGGCAAAGTGACCACCGCAGGCGCAGCGACTTTGGGCAATTTCGTTCTCGTGGTGCGGGAATACCAGGTCCACGCCACCGGAGTGCAGGTCGAAAGTGTCGCCCAGGTATTTGTGGCTCATGGCAGAGCACTCCAGGTGCCAGCCGGGGCGCCCTTCACCCCAGGGAGAGGGCCAGAAGTTGGGGCCATCTTCCGGGCGGCGGGCTTTCCACAGCACGAAATCTGCCACGCTGTCCTTTTCATATTCATCCGTATCTGCGCGGGTGCTGGCGGTTTTGCCCAAATCAAGCTCCTGGCGGTCAAGGTGGGCCAGTTTGCCGTAGTCGGCATAGGAAGAAATGCGGAAGTACACGGAGCCGTCTTCGCTCTGGTAGGCATGGCCACCATCCATGAGCTTTTGCACGATATCGAGCTGCTCTTTGATGTGGCCCACAGCGCTGGGCTCAACATGGGGTTGCAGACAGTTGAGAGCCTTGCAGTCATCATGGAACTTGGCTGTCCACTTGGCGGTGTATTCGCCCAGAGGCATGCCCTGGGCCTGAGAATTGCGGATGGTCTTGTCGTCCACGTCCGTCAGGTTGCGGACATGCTTGGTGCGCAGCCCTCCCAGCTCAACCACGCGGCGGAAGACGTCCTGCATCACGAACGTGCGGAAATTACCGATGTGGGCGGCAGCGTACACGGTCGGGCCGCAACAGTAGAAGCGCAGCTGCTTGCCGTCCTCTGCCTGCACGGGCTGCATCGCCCCCGACTGTGTATCATAAAGCTTCAACATAACGCGCGTAAGTATGCCCCCGCGCGCGCTTTGTGTCAAGCTTTGCTCATGACAGCCGGGGCAAAGTCGATGAATTTCCCGGCGATATCCACGTGAGTGGGCACCACATCGAGCACATCTCCGGGGAGAAGGTGTCGGCCATCGGTGCTGCTCCATCGGTGTGCGTGCGATTCGTAGAACCATTGGCCGACCAGCGTTTCACCCGGGATGAAGCCGCGCAGTCGAAGCTCCGGCAGTTCGACTGCCAGTCCTTGGAGCCAGGCTTCGGTGATGCGCGCTTGCCAGCTGCGGGGGGTGTCGGATTCTGCTTGCAGCTGCATGAAACGCAGCAACATTTGCTGTTGAGCTTCATTTTCAGCAAAGGCGGAGTTGCGCTCTGTTTCAGAGATGCGTTCAGCTAACTGCGGCAGGACGGATGCCGCAGGAATGGGCGGCACAGGGGCGGGAGGCTTGGGAACCAGACGCGCAAATACGCGGTGAACCACCAAATCCGCATAGCGGCGGATGGGACTGGTGAAGTGGCAGTAATTCCCTTTGTTGAGTCCGAAGTGCCCCAGCGATTTGGAATCGTAGCGGGCGCGCATCATGGAGCGGAGTATGAGCGATTTGAGGGTGAGTTCGTCTCTGTGCCCGGTGATTTGTTCTGCGGCGCGGCAGAGTGCTTCCCGGGTGTGCAACGCACCGACTTGCAGGCCATAAGAGCGTAATTCGTGCTCCAGCGTGGTGAGCTTGGCGGGGTCCGGGGCTTCGTGCACGCGGTGGAGGGCGGGTAATTGGTGAGCATTGAGCGCCTCTGCCACGGCTTCGTTGGCCGCGAGCATACATTCCTCAATCAATTGGTGAGCTATATCTCCTGCATTTTGTTGTACATCGGTGGGGATGCCATGCTCATCCAACAGAACATGCAGTTCCGGCATATCCAGATTGAGTGCTCCGCGCTTCATGCGGCGGTGTCGCAGGACTTGCGCCATGCGGTGAGCTTCCCGCAGCATGGTGTCGATTTCCTCATCCCCGCAGCTGGCAGAACCCTCCAGAATGGGTAGTACCTCTTCGTATGCAAAGCGTTTGCGAGAACAGATGACCGCCTTGCGGAAAATGGCTTTTTCGGTGTTGCCCTCCGCTCCGATGCGCATGACACACAGGCTGGTAAGCCTCGGTTCGCCTTCGCGCAGGGAGCATATATCATCACACAGAGCGGGGGGGAGCATGGGCAGAACTCTGTCCGGCAGGTAGGTGGAGTTGCCGCGCTCTCGCGCTTCTGTGTCAATGGCTGAGCCAGGGCGCACATAGTGGCTTACATCCGCAATATGCACGGCCAGTTCCCACCCTTGCCCCTTGCGGCAAACGGAAATGGCATCATCGAAGTCGCGCGCGTCCACCGGGTCGATGGTGATGACGCAGCGGTTGCGCCAGTCATCGCGCCGCGCCAGCTCGCTTTCCGGGATGTCTTTGTGCAGCCGTTCCGTCTCGCGGAGTACGGCTTCGGGGAAGGTATCGCGCAGGGCGTATCGGTGCATGATACGTGTGATGTCCACCCCGGCATCATCCGGCCATCCCAGCACTTCGTCAATATGCCCGGTTGCATCCATATTGCCCAGAGGGTAGCGCTCCGGCACCACGGTAACACACATACCCGCCAACAATCCTGCGGGGGGCGGCTCACTCATGCGTATGGTATCCGGTGTGGCTGCACCGTCTCCCTGTACGTATCCGTATAAGCCGCCGGCACGGTAAATGCCAACCCAGCGTTTGAGCTTGCGCTCCACGATTTCCAGCACGCGGGCTTCCGGGCGCAAATCGCGGGTGTCCGGGTGCATTTTGCGCCCGCGTCGGTGGTGGGGAGGTGTGGATTTTTTGATGCTGACCAGCACCGTGTCGCCCGCCAGCGCATCCAGCGAGCGGTTGGGGGTGACGGGGAGTTCAATCGGTTGCGTAGCGTCTTCTGCGCCCAGCAGACTGCGCAGTTGCTCTTGCCCCGCAGCGTCGGCGCAAAAGAAGAGCTTGCCCTTCATCCCGGCTCGCAGTCTGCCCCGCAATGGCTCCTCGGACACGGCTTTAAGCGTGTAGCGGCTCTGGCGCAGACGAAGCAGTGTTCCATCTTCCTCCAGCTCGCGAATCAGCGCGCGCAAGTCGGCGCGTTCTCTGGAGTCTATTTCCAGCATGCGTGCCAGGCCCGAGGCATCTTGTGGAGTGTAACCCGGGGAGCGCAACAAGGATAAAAGTTGATTCTTCAGGGGGGAAGAGTTCATAATCGGATTTTTATTTTATCTCGCAACGATTCAGCGTAGGTGTAGTCTTCAAATTTTTGTTGCAGCGTGGCATGTCCTAATTGGTCCGGGGCGCCGGCACGGCACAGATGCGCCAGCATGTGCGCCCACACGCGTAGATTGGCATCGGCATTTCCGCGGGTGCTGTAGGCCTCCATGCTGTACAGTCGCGTGGTTTTCTGATTGCTGTCTTTGAATGCCATGAGCAGTTGTCCGCTTTTTGCATCCCGTATGGAGGCCTCGATGCAAATATCTCCTTTGGAAAAGACACCCACCGCTCGCTCGACCCCGGGCACAGGCAGGATGTATCCCGCCATTTTGCCTAATAGGCGCAACCAGGGGCGCTGCGGGTGAAAATGCACAAGTGCGGTCCGGATGTGGATATTTGCCGGCTCAGGAGTTGCCGAGAGTTGCCAGTTCGTGTGATTAGCTTGATTCATCTCTCGGAGGATGTCTGCAAACTCATTCACCATGTAATCGTGCATCTGCGGAATCATCAGGGGGGCCAGTTCCGGCTCCTCTGCCGCAATGTTGCTGATATCCAGAGGGGCTATGTAAATATATCCCGCTTTTTTGTTCACGTAGGGATTGCCTTTTCCCCAGCTCCATGCTCCATCAATGGGCATTTTGACGTGTTGTCGCAGTTCCACGTTGTACAGGCCACTTTCGGAACTCAGCGTGTGCCCGCATGCTGATAAGAACATGCAGCAGATACAGCCAAGGGTGAAAAGGATGAATCTCATTGATACGCGTGCATCTTAGCACGAACACTGCGGCCGGGCAATGTTAATCTGATGTTACTCGTGTTATCACAAAGAGCGCCACTTGCCCGGTGGTAAGTGGCGCTCTTTACACTCGTAAAATCGGTATCAGTACTTGAATCGGTCTATGAGCGATTCAGCGTAGGTGTAATCCTTGAACTTTTCCTGTAGTGTGGAATCGCCCAGGTTATCGTACCAGGCAAGGCGACAGAGGTGCGCCAGCACGCGAGCCCACGATTGCAGGTTTGCATCGGCATTGCCTGTTTTGGAGTAGGCTTCTGCTGTGTACAGACGCGTGGTCTTGCGGTTGGAGTCTTTCAGCGCCAGCAGCAGCTGGTTCGTCTTGTTGTCGCGGATGGCTGCTTCGATGGTGATGTCGCCTTTGGAAAACTTGCCGGCAAAGGTTCCCACCCCGGGGAAGGATACAACATTGCCTGCTATTTTGCTCAATACGCGCAGACCGGGAACTTGCGGTCTGAAGTTCACCAGAGCCGTATCAATGCGAATGTGCGCTTGCGCTGGGTCGAAAGTCAGCTGCCAATTGGTGCCGTTCTTCCGGTTGGCGTCCTGAAGAATCTCTACAAAGGACTGTACCATGTAGTCATGCATCTGCGGCCGCATCAGCGATGCCGTGTCGCGGTGCTCCAACTTAATCATGGATATGTCTAGCGGGGAAATGTAGATGAAACCACTTTGCTGGTGGCTATATGGGTTGCCTTTGCCCCAGGTCCAGATGCCATCAGTCGGTGCTTTCAGATGCTCTTTCAGCTCAACGTCATACAGCCCGCTCTCAGAGTGCAGGTTTTTCTGTACACAGGATACCATCAGCAAACAGCTCAGTATCGTCAGTATTGTTAGTATTTTCCGCATGCGCGCGCATCCATTATCACAGTTTGGTGCCTTTTTCAACTGAAATTAACGTCTGAAGTCAACTTTATGAAGAATTTTGCTTGACTTTCGTTAACAAAACTGGCATTCTGCGGCTCCGCTCTTGTCTCGCTGGCAGGAACGAGCAAAACCCGGCGGGTGACATAATACCGCGCACCGACGTCGGAAGAACTCCAAACAAACCTTAATTTCAAAGAGATACATTACAATCATGACTCCGTACTCCCTTAAAGTAACCAAGCGCGACACCATCGGCACCGGCAAGCTCAACGCTCTCCGTGCTCAGGGTATCATCCCCGGCGTGATCTACGGCCCCGCAGTGGAAGCCAACATCAACATTCAGGCCACTGTGGCTGATGTGCGCACTCTCCTCAACTCCACCGACACCGACAGCATCCTTGTGAAGCTCGACCTCGATGGTACTGAGATGCTTGCTATCCTCAAGGACGTGCAGCGCAACTTCCTCACCGACTGCACCACGCACCTCGATTTCGTGGCCGTGACTCCCGATTCCGTGGTGAAGACCAAGACCAAGGTGAAGCTCGTGGGTACGCCCGTGGGTGTGGCCATGGGTGGTGTGGTGAACCACATCGTGCGCGAAATCCCCGTGAAGTGCGCCGTGAAGGACATCCCCGCTTTCGTGACCGCCGACATCACCGATGTGAAGATGAACGAATCCTGCCGTTTGGCTTCCGTGGAGATGCCCGCCAATGTCACCACTTCCTTCAACGGTACGGTGGTGCTTGCTTCCGTTGTGAAGCCCTAATCCCCGCGAAACATCAATTCAATACAAACAGCCGGCTTTCTTCGGAAAGTCGGCTGTTTTGCATAATGGACAGGAGAAGTTAGTTGTAAACGCCTGCAAGTTATTGAACTGTGCAGGAAACAGGGGCGTCAACAGTCATGTAAGCCTACTTCCACTTGCATGAACAACAAAAACATCACCCGCTACACATACGAAAGCACCGATTTCCTGGGCTGGCGCGTCAGCATCCAACGCTGTGGCCGCATCATCACCCGCTATTTTTCGGATTTACAGTATGGCTCGGAGGAAGAGTCCTATCGCCATGCGGTCGATTACAGAGACTCCGTATTTTCCCACATGGCCACCCGCAGGCAGGATTTATCTGCCTATATGGATGAGGAATTAGCGCATTTGCAGGACTTGCTGCGCCGCAAGGAGCAGGGGGATGATACCACCGAGGAAATGGCGCATTAATCGCGCATTTTATCCGGGTTCGGGCGCAGCTGCGGGAGCAGAGCCTCTCGCAAATCATCGCAGCCAAAGAACCTGGCCTTTTCCAATCGAGTGAACTCCACGGAAAGCAGCTGCACAAATTCCACGAGCGGCAGCTTCAATTCGCCGGTGTTTTCGATGTAATACCAAAGGTCTTTATCAGATACGCCCTCCACACGCTCAGCCAGCAAGGCCAAAGTGTTCTGCAGCGGCTCCACTGCTGCTTGGGCGGTGGCGGTATCTGAAATAGCGGAGAGAATGTCCAATTCCTGCTTCAATCCCTGGTGCAAGCGCTCGTATGCTGCCTCTACGGAAGCATTTTCATCGCCGGCATGAGCCACCAGGGCAGCAACCCCACACATTGCAGTGCATACACAGAATCGGAACATGGCTCCATCTTACGGATTGCCCCGCGCGCTGTCAAGCTTCAAGCGCCTTGTGCTGTCATTTTTGCGGGGGAATATCGGCCTCTTTATTGCGTGCTGCACATGAATCATGCTTGCAATGCGCGGGCGTAACATGTAGAATACCCGCGTATAGCCATGAGTGCGCTTCAAAATAAACTGTTCGATGAGATTCTTCAAGCCCGCCAGCGAGTGTATGCTGTGGGTGAGCCGACCCCTTTGCAGCAGCTGCGTTTGCCGGGGGTAGATGCCCTTGTGTTTGCCAAGCGAGAGGATTTAGGCCCCATCAAGGCATACAAGTGGCGCGGTGCGTATAACTGCATGGCCAAGCTCAGCCCCGAGGCTCGCGCCTGCGGCGTGGTGGCGGCCAGCGCCGGCAATCATGGCCAAGGCGTTGCGTTGGCTGCGGCTCGTCTGGGCTGCAAGGCGCGTATTTTCATGCCGCGTTCCACTCCTGCGGTGAAGCAGAATGCCGTCAAAATGCATGGTGGCGACCACGTGGAGATTGTGCTTGTGGGCGATTCGTACGATGCTGCCTCCGCTGCTGCGCATGAGTATGCAGATGAGAACCAGCTTACTTTTGTGCATCCGTATGATGATGTGAATACCATGGGCGGGCAGGGCACCATGGCAGATGAAGTGGTCATGAGCGGCAAGGGTCCCTTTGACCGTGTGTATCTGCAAATCGGCGGCGGTGGTCTGGCTTCCGGCTGTGCTTGCTGGTTCAAACATTTCTGGCCGGAGTGCCGTTGTATCGGTGTGGAAGGTGTCAACCAGGCTTCCATGAAATTGGCCGTGGAGAAGGGCTACCGCGAGGAGTTGTCCTACGTGGATGTGTTCTGCGATGGCACCGCTGTGCGCAAGGCCGGTGAGCACACCTTTGAGCTTTGCCGTGAGCTGCTGGATGAATATGTGACCGTGACCAACGATGAAGTGTGTCAGGCCATCCGCGCTATCTGGAACTCACTGCGTGTTGTGCCCGAGCCCTCCGGCGCCATGGGCCTGGCCGCTTTCCTTCAGGATTGGGATAAGGGGCGGGTGAAGCCGGGTGAGCGCTGCCTGGTGGTGCTTTCCGGTGCCAATATGGATTTCTCCCAGCTCGGGGTGGTAGCCAGCCGCGGTGGCGTGCGCGAGACGAATCGCGAGCTGCGTTACCTGCGTATCCCCATGGAAACCAAACGTGGGCAAATCATCAAGTATCTCAAGAACATCCCCGATGGTGTGCAGCTCATGGATGTGCAGTATGGCCGCATCGAGGGCGATATTCAGCATCCGGTTTTCGGTGTGTTGGGCACGCAGGATCAGTTTGATGAGATTCGCCGGCGCCTCAGCACCCGCGGCATGCAGGCAGAGGATGTTACCTCTGATGAGGACGTGCACTTCCGCATGATTTCCTATGATCGCGTTCATCTGAACCACCCAGTTTTCTTTGTGATTGAGTTCCCGGAGCGTCCGGGCGCTTTCATGGAGTTCATGCGCGTGATGGGCGAATACGCCAACCTGTGCTATTTCAACTACCGTTACTCCGGCGAGCATGTGGGCCGAGCCATGGTGGGGTTGGAGTTCTCCAGCAAGGAAGACCGCGATGCCTGCCGCAAGCGCGCTGAAGAGTTGAAAGGTACGACTATTCAGGGGATTCACGAGCTGCCGGACAAGGTGCGCCACCGCGTGTTGGACCAGATGTCCCCCCACAATCGTTGAATCATGCTTATTCTCGCTTCTCAATCTCCGCGCCGCAAAGATTTGCTGGCACGTGAAGGCGTGGATTTCCAAGTGGTGGTGAAAGAGGTGGAGGAGGTACACGATGCTTCTCTGCTGCCGGAGGAGCTGTGTGCCCTCAATGCCGCCGCCAAGGCTGCTGCTGTGGCGCGGGATTACCCGCAGGATGTTGTCATCGGGGCGGATACGCTTGTATTCCTGGGTCGCACACCCCTTGGGAAGCCACGCGATGAGCAGGATGCCCTGCGCATGCTGCGTGAGCTGCAGGGGCACACCCATTGTGTGTGTACCGCCGTAGCGGTGTTCATGCCCGGTGGCGAGCGCCGTGATTTTGCAGAGAAAAGCTATGTTACCTTCCGCAGCCTGACGGATGCAGAGCTGCTGGATTACATGCAGCAGGTGCATGTGCTGGACAAGGCCGGTGCCTACGCGGTACAGGAGAAGGGGGAACTCATCATCGAAAAGGTAGAGGGCGATTTTGATAATGTGGTGGGCTTGCCTGTCACGCGCCTGTTGCAAGTGCTCAACGCATGAAAAAGCTCTTCTGCCTGTTTGTTGCAGCCGCCATGGTGGCAACCGGGGCTATTCCTGCTCCCCGATATCTTCCGGAGATGCCCGCCGTTTCCGGGGCTTATCAGATTTTGCCGTGCGGCACTGTGCGTGCGCATGATGAAGCCGGCGCTTTTTATGCGGCCAAAACCTTGGTTTCCGGGCGCATGCCTTCGGGGAGGATGCTGGCAGATGCGCCCAAATACGCCTGGCGTGGGCTGCATGTGGATGTCTCCCGCCATTTCTTTGAGCCGGAGGTGCTCTGCCGCCTCATGGATGTGATGGCCGAGCTCAAGCTTAATCGTCTGCATCTGCACCTCACGGATGGCCCTGGTTGGCGGTTGGAAATCAAACGCTACCCCCGCCTGACCTCCGAGGGAGCCTGGCGTAAAAAATTGGGCCCCGGGCATTGGGAATGGAAGGATTTCGACATTGGCAGCTCCTATCCTGAGCTGTACGGCGGTTTTTACACGCAGAAGGATATGCGCGCGCTGATTGCTTATGCGGCCGAGCGTCACATTGTCATCGTCCCGGAGATTGATGTGCCCGGGCATTCATACGCCGCACTGGTGGCCTATCCCGAGCTTTCCATGCTGCCGCAGGGGACTCCGGTGAAGGAGTGCCAGGTGGGCAAAGATGTGTTGGATGTGCGCAAACCTGCCGTGCTGGCTTTTACTCAAGGCGTGTTGGATGAGGTGATGCAGATTTTCCCTCCCGGCAATCCCATTCATCTGGGCGGAGATGAAGTGGATACTCGCTTAATCAGCAGGGAAGCACAGCGCACCTACATGCAAGCGTTGGTAGATTATGTGGCAGCGCGCGGCTACCAGCCCATCACCTGGGATGAAGCTGCCTGTAATGGGGTGAAAGGCCAGTGGGTGATGCTGTGGCGCCCTGAGTTCGCAGCGCAGATTATGTCGGCTGGATACCCGGTCATCCTGAGTCCCTGTTCGCACTTTTATTTTGATTACCCGCAATCGGAGGCTGATTTTCCACACCCCGGTGGTGGGCATATCATCAGCACGGAAATGGTGTTCACATACAAAGCACCGCGTTCCCCTCTCATTCTGGGAATGCAGGCTAACCTGTGGTCGGAGCACATTCGCACACCGCAGCAGCTGTTCTATATGGCCTTTCCCCGCGCGCTGGCGCTGGCAGAAAGAGCGTGGGGATCGCCCCCACGCTCCTATGAATCATTTTTGCAATCGGCAGATGCCTGGATGTCTCGCAAAGAGATGATGCTTCAGCGCTTGCCGTAACGGCGGTTTCGCCCTGCATATTCTGCCAGAGCAGCATCCAGCTCTTCCCGGCCGAAATCCGGCCACAGCACATCGGTAATCCACAGCTCGGCATAGCTGAGTTGCCACAGCAGGTAGTTGGAGATGCGCATCTCGCCCGAGGTGCGAATCATCAAATCCGGGTCGGGCATGCCCGCTGTGTAAAGGTGGTCGCCCAGCATCTCCGGCGTGATGTCATCCGGCTGCAGCTCGCCTTGCTGCACTTTTCTCGCCAGCTTTTGGGCCGCGGCGGTAATCTCCTGGCGCGAACCGTAGGAAAGCGCCAGCACCACATTCAGCGCTGTGTTGGCTGCTGTCTGCTCAATGCTGGCATCCAGCTGGCGGCGGCATTTCGGGGGGAGCATGTCCAGCTCGCCAATGGCGTGCAGGCGCACATTCTTCTCCATCATCTCCGGCAGTCGCTGCTTCAGGAACTTCTCCAGCATCTTCATGAGGTAGTTCACCTCAATCTTGGAGCGCCCCCAGTTCTCCGTGGAAAAGGCATACAGCGTCAGCCACGGTATGCCTTTTTCGATGCAAAGGTCAATCACTCGCTGCACGGTGGCGCCGCCTTGCTCGTGCCCTTTGGCGCGTGCCACCTTGTGCTGCTCTGCCCATCGGCCATTGCCATCCATGATGATGGCGATATGCTGGGGAAGTTTCATGCCGGATTCATCTGCTTTTCCGTACGTGCTGCTATTCATCACAGCTCGTATTCGCCGTACTCAGCCAAAATGGCCTCCACGCGGGCAATGTCTTCGGGGGAGTCCACGCCGCTGGTCGTCTTGCGGCCGCGGTAGTTCACCTCCACCATGCGCACCTTCATGCCGTTGTACAGATAGCGCATCTGCTCCAGACCTTCCACACAGCCCATCTCGTATTCCGTTTCGGGCAGTTCAAAGTAGTTCTTCAGCGCCTGGTAGGTGTAGGCATACAGACCCACATGGCGGCGTACCGGGCTCTTTTCCATGGTGGCGCGGGCTTTTTCCGGCTTGCGAATCGCAGGAATCGTGCTCTTGGAGAATGCCAGCGCGTAGCCGTCCTTGTCCACCAGCACCGTGGTGCCACTATAGGGCGTGGTCTTCTTGGCTTCCACCAAGCGGTCATACTCATTCCAATCCAGGTGGATGAAGGGCGTGAATACGTCGGCAGGGCATTCCTTCCAGGCATCAATCAACTGCTGAATCACCCAGGGCGGGCACAGCGGATTGTCCCCTTGCAGGTTCACCACAAAATCAGGTGCTTTCTCCTGCTGGCCGATGGCATCCCAGCAGCGCTCCGTGCCACTGCGGCAGCTCTCTGCCGTCATCACCGCCGGAATGCCGGCTCCGGCACAGTATTCTGTGATGCGTTCGTCATCTGTGGCCACCACGTAGCTGCAATTCTCATTCTTGCGGCAAATAGATGCGGCAATGTCGGCTACGCGGCGAATCATCTCCACCCCGGCAATCTTCACCAGGGGCTTCCCGGGCAAACGTGTCGAGGCATAACGGGCAGGGATTACGATGAGTATGGATTTGGACATATGAAAATGGTCTTGATTCAGCCTTATACTACCCCATCTCTCCCCGTTTGCCAAGTAAAAATGCAAGATGCAGCTTCTGGAATGAACTAAATGTGCTTACTTGACTTGTTTTTCTTCTTATTAGAGTTTGCAGAACATTCGGCCCGGTCTTGACGATGTGGTCTGAGTATGTTAGTGTATTGCCCTTATGAAACGCGTAGAACAAGCACTTGCCACTTTCCGCCAGCATCCTTATATGTATAATTGCGCACAGACGGTGTGCGCGGCCTTTGGGCGGGAAGATTTGCTGGAAGGCATGAAAGCATGTGGCGGAGGGCGCGCTCCGGAGGGCACATGCGGCGCCTTGTATGGGGCTATGCAGGTGGCACCCGAGCTGGCTGATGTGTTGAAAGCTGATTTTTGCGAGGCAACGGGTGCAACGGAGTGCAACAAGCTGAAGAGTGAGTGCCGCGTGCCATGCCAGACCTGTGTGCAGACGGCAGCCGAGTTGTTGGTCAAGCATCTGGGGTGCTGACCCGGGGCATCTTTAAGCATAGCGCATTCTTTTGTTGCATTGGGAGAAAAAAAAGCTATAATAGACGCGATTCAGAACCATGGCTGCACAACCTTTTAAAGTACCTGAGCTGAAAATTGCTACCGCAGAGGTTAAAGAAGAGAAGAAGGAAGGACCTCTTTTCTACATTTTGCCCCCGCTGGTCGTCTTGGCCGTATTTATTTATTGCATGGTGGCCACGCCGCCCGCACCGGCAGAGGATAGCCTTGATTCTGAAGATGAAGCCGTCTTGCAGATGGAGGCAGATACCGAGGAATAATACCATTTCATACAACATTAAAGGAAACACCAGCTATGAGTGAAGCAGCACCTATTACCATGACACCGCAGGGATTGTGTGTGCCTGATTGCCCCATTATCCCCCACATTATCGGCGATGGCTCCGGTCCCGATATCTGGAGAGCCTCTCAGCGTGTGATTGATGCCGCCGTGGCCTCTGCCTATGGCGATAAGCGTTCCATTGCCTGGAAAGAAGTGCTGGCCGGTCAGAAAGCTTTTGATACCTTGGGTACCTGGCTGCCGAAGGACACGATGGAAGCCTTCCAGACCTATCTGGTGGGCATCAAGGGCCCGTTGACCACGCCCGTGGGCGGTGGTATCCGTTCGCTGAACGTGGCGCTGCGCCAGGGCCTTGATTTGTACTGCTGTGTGCGCCCCGTGCGCTACTTCCGTGGCATTGAAACACCGGTGAAGGACCCCTCCAAGGTTGATATGGTGATTTTCCGTGAGAACACGGAGGATATCTACTGCGGTATCGAGTTCCAGCAGGGCTCGCCCGAGGCGGAAAAGTTCTTTGATTGGCTGTCCATGGAGTTCCCCGAGCGCGCCGGCAAGGTGCGTTTCCCGAACTCTTCCGGTTTTGGCGTGAAGCCCGTTTCCCGCGAGGGTACGGAGCGCCTGGTGCGTTCGGCTATCACGTATGCCATTGAGAATAATCGCCCCAGCGTGACGCTGGTACACAAGGGCAACATCATGAAGTTCACTGAGGGTGGCTTCCGTGATTGGGGCTACGAGCTGGCTCGCAAGGAATTTGGCGCCGAGCTTATCGGCAAGGGCCCGTGGTGCCGACTGCCCAATGGCATTGTGATTAAGGATTGCATTTGCGATGCTTTCCTGCAGGAGATTCTCATTCACCCGCAAGATCACTCGGTAGTGGCTACGTTGAATCTGAATGGCGACTATTGCTCGGATGCTCTGGCTGCCCAGGTGGGTGGTATTGGCATTGCCCCCGGTGCCAACATCAACTACCGCACCGGGCATGCCGTGTTCGAGGCTACGCATGGCACCGCCCCCGCGCTGGCCGACCTGGACAAGGTAAATCCCTGTTCGTTCCTCTTGTCTGCGGAAATGATGCTGCGCTACATGGGCTGGACAGAAGCTGCTGATGCTATTGTGGCCGCCATTGAAGCTGCCATTGCTGATAAGACTGTGACAGCTGACCTGGCCGAGATGATTCCCGGCAGCACGGCTCTGGCTACCAGCGCTTTTGCGGATGCCTTGCTGGCCAAAATGAAGTAAGACGGAAAGCGATGCCGGATCCAGCCTACGTTCACGCCGCATTCTCGTCGATTGCAGCTCGCTATGTGACGGCCAATCACCTCCTCTCTATGGGGGCTGATATCTTGTGGCGCGCCCGTGCTATCGAGAAGATTGCCGAGTGGAAGCCCCGCCGCGTGCTTGATATCGCCACCGGTACGGGGGATTTGGCGCTGGCGATACAGCGCGCTTTCCCGGAGGTGGATGTCATGGGTACGGATTTTTGCCGTCCCATGCTGGATGTGGCGGTGAAGCGCGGGCTGAGCAATGTGCTGGAGGCCGATGCAATGAACCTGCCGCTGCCGGATGCCTCGTTTGATGTGGCCACGGTGGCCTTTGGCCTGCGCAACATGGCTGATTATGAGGCCGCATTGCGCGAGTTCCGCCGCATCCTGAAACCGGGTGGCCATTTGCTGGTGTTGGATTTCAGCATGCCCGCCGGTTTATTTGCCGGCCCGTATCGCTTGTATCTGCACCATGTGCTGCCCAAGCTTGCCGGCTTGGTTACAGGTAATAGTGCCGCCTATGACTATCTGGGCGACAGCATCGAAGCCTTTCCCCGCGATGCGGCTTTCCTTGCCTTGCTTGAAAAGACCGGTTACACCATCCCCACACAGTTGCCGCTGCTTTCCGGAATCGCCTCCATCTACACCGCTCAGACTTGATGTTCTGACCCTTATTCCGATGCCCGAAAAAAGTTTGTTTCTGACGAAAATTCAGGTGGACAAAGAGGACATAAAAAGGTAACATAGTCACGTCTGCAGCACATAATGAAATCGCTGTTAAATAAACCTTTACCATCAATATATTATGTTTAAGTATCCCAACGCTCCCAAGCCTGCTCCCGCTCCGGCTCCCGCTTCCCCTTTCAATGATTCTGATGTACCCTCCGACTGGGCCATGCCGGCCGGGCAGGGCGCCGTTGATGCCGGTGCTGCTCAGGGTGGTTTCTTCGGTGGTGCCGAAGCTGCTCCTTTTGAAGCTGCTGCAGCTCCTGCCGTGGCTACGCGCAACGTGCTCAACTCCGATGTGTCCGTGGTGGGTATCCTCCGTTTCACGGATGATTTGCTGGTGGATGGCTCTGTGGAAGGTGAAATCACCTCCGATGGTGAACTGACCGTGGGTGCCAACGCTATCATCACCGCCGGTGAAAAGAACAAGATTGCTGTGCGTACCAAGAGCGCCATCATTCATGGCCGCGTGACGGGCGACATCGTGGTGACAGACCGCGTGGAGCTTGCCGCTACCGCTGAGTTGGTGGGCGATGTGACGGCTGCTAAGATTTCCATCCAGGAAGGTGCCGTATTCATCGGCCACTGTATGGTGGGTGCCGCTGCTGCCGGTGCTTCCATCCCCGCAACGCCCGCGAAGAAGACGTCCAAGGCAACACCGAAGGACGATGGCGGCAACCTGCTGGGTTGATTCGCATTTACAAATGATGTATGCCGGAGTATAAGACAGAGCCGTTCATCGTGCCGTCCATCTCCGGGTTGTTACCCGAGGGTGAGCGCAACCGCCGTGTTGCGCTCACTGCTTTTGATGCTCGGGAGCGCAAAGTGCAGGTGCCTACTCGCGAAGTGCTTTGCTATGAATGTGGGCGCCGCTCGCATGTGCCATCGGCGGCTCTTTCTGCCAACTGCATTCATTGCCACGCCCATTTGAACATGACGGATGTGGAGTTGCGCCCAGGCTCCCGCCGCCTGACTGTGCGCACTCTGGGCGATGTGACCGTGTTGCCTGATGCGGTGTTGTCACATTTATCCATCGTGTGCCGCAATTTGAATCTGGAAGGCAAGGCTTCCGGTTCTTTCCGTTGCACCGGTACGTTGACCATCGCCAACGGCACTCGCATTGAAGGCTCTGTGCAGGCCGGGAATTTGGTGGTAAACAGAGGAGTCAATGCCATTCTGACGCAGGGGGCATCCCTCAAGAATGCCTCCATTGCCGGCAGGGTGGCAGGGCGTGTGGTGGGCAAGGGGCGTGTGCGTATCGAACGCGGGGGCGAATTGTGCGGTGATTGTTTTGCTGCTGAGCTGCAAGTGGAGCCCGGTGGCACGCATCTGGGGCGGTGGATTCGCCAGGAGCCGGGCAACAGCTGATTTTCTGCCATGGATATCCGCATTACAGGAGCCTCGCAAAACACGCTCAAGAACATCACTCTGACGCTGCCTGCCGGCAAATTGATTGCGTTGATGGGCCCCAGTGGCTCCGGCAAAAGTACGCTGGCATACGATACGCTCTTTGCAGAATCGCGCAGGCGTTTCCTGAATTGCTTGTCCACCAGCGCCCGCAGGCTGCTGGCTCGCCCTGAAAAACCGCGGGTGGATGCCATTGATGGATTGCCCCCGGCCCTGTGCCTGGAGCAGCATCTGCCCTCTGCACATAGCCGTGCCGTTCTGGGCTCGCTGACCGAGGTTCTGGATTACCTGCGCATCCTGTATTCTACGATTGGTGTGCCCCACGATCCGGAGACGGGCGAGGTACTCACCCGCCTGAGCCCGGAGGAAATCTCCCAAACGCTGGCAGACTTGCCGGAGGGGACACGACTCACCCTGCTGGCTCCCTTGCCGCCGGATTTTGGACAGGAAATAGCGTCGGACGTGATGCAAATGCGCAAGATGGGATATCTGCGCGTGCGCGTTGATGGGATGATGCTGGAGCTGGAAGACCTGGAAGCCACGCCACCGGAGCAAGGGAGCGTATGCGAGCTGGTGGTGGACCGCATTGTGAACAAGCCGGGAGTCGAATCCCGCATTGCCGATTCGGTTCAGGCTGCTTTGCGCTTGCATGCTGATGAAATGCGCTGTGTCATTCAGGAGAAAGGAGGGGAGCCTCATGAGCAAGACTTTCACACCTGTTACCGCAACGTATCCACAGGATTCAGTCTGCCGGATGTATCCCCCCGCCTGTTTTCTCATTACTCCTCCCGGGGGGCATGCCCGCGCTGCGAAGGTCTGGGGTGGATTGAAACAAAAAAAGGAGAGCAGATGTGCCCCGCCTGTGGTGGCATGCGCCTGAATCCTGTTGCACTCGCCGTGACGCTTGATTTTGCCGGCGTGGAGCTTAATATGGGGCAATTCTGCGAGCTCACCGTGGAGGAAAACCGCCGCTTGGTAGACGCATTGCAGATACCCAAGACCTACCGCGAAGCGTTGAGCTGTGTGGTAGCCGAGCTGAATCAGCGCTTGGATTGTCTGCTGGAGTTGGGCTTGGGCTATCTTTCCCTTTCTCGTGCGGCCTCCACCTTATCCGGGGGCGAATTGCAGCGTGCCCGCTTGGCCGGGCAGATTGGCGGCGGGTTATCCGGCGTGCTATATATTCTGGACGAACCAACGATAGGCTTGCACCCGAGCGAGACGGATAAGCTCATCCATGCTCTTTATCAATTGCGCGATAAGGGCAATACCATCCTCGTGATTGAACATGACCCCCAGCTTCTGGCTGCGGCTGATTGGTTGGTGGAAATGGGACCGGGAAGTGGCCCTGCCGGTGGCGAAATTCTGTGCGAGGGGACGTATGAATCCTTCTTGTCGCATGAAAGCTCACCAACCGGTGCCTGGTTGTCCGGTCGCAAACAGTTTGCGCTGGCCCCAGCAGCTGTAACGGACGGTGCGGAGTGGGCCGAACTGCGCCATGCCGGTGTACGCAATCTGAAAAATATCACGTTCCGTTTCCCCCTGGGGGCTTTTACCTGCCTGGCAGGGCCGGGGGGCTCCGGCAAGAGCACATTGGTGCATGAATGTCTGCTGCCTGCCATGAAGAATGGCAAACTCAAAGGAGCAGAGTCGCTGGCTCGCGCTGTGGTGCTGGACCAATCCCCCCTGGGGGCTTCTGCTCGCTCCACTCCGGCTACAGCTACCGGATTGCTGGATGTATTGCGCCCGCTTTATGCCGGCTTGCCATTGGCTCGCCAACGCGGCTATACGGCCGGACGTTTTTCGCTCACCACGCGTGGCGGTCGCTGCGAGCGTTGCTCCGGAACGGGTGTGTTGCAGGTGGATATGAACTTCCTGGCGGATTTGTATACCCCTTGTGATGCGTGCCATGGGGCGCGGTATAACCGCGAGACGCTTGAAGTGACCTGGCGTGGCAAATCCATCGCCCAAGCCCTGGCGCAGACGGTGGATGAGGCGTTGGAGTTCTTTGCCCCTATCCCCGGGGCTCGTGCCATATTGCAGGCCCTGCATGATTTAGGTCTGGGGTATTTGCAGTTGGACAGAGCAGTGACGACGCTTTCCGGTGGCGAATCGCAGCGTATTCGCATCGCCACGCATTTGGCTAAGGCTGCACCGAAACGCGGGAGCCGCGGGGTGGAAAAGATATTATTTGTGCTGGATGAACCCAGCACGGGCTTGCATTTTGCCGAGGTGGACTTGTTGTTGCAAGCTTTATTCCGATTGAGGGATGCGGGGCACACGATTTTGTGTGTTGAACATAATCAATCAATCCTTGCTGCGGCTGATTATTTGGTCGAGCTGGGTCCCGGAGCCGGGAAAGAAGGAGGCTCCATCACCTACTCCGGTGTACCGAAGCGTTGATGGAGCCTGAGTAAAACGGCTGTTTCTCGCTTTATTTGAATTGGACTGTTTTCTGCTCGCCTTTCTTCATGTCCAGCGTGGGGAAAAGAACAAAGTCATCGGTCAGGATGCTACCCTCTACATCGCAAGAGGTGCAGCCCTTGGCTATGCCCGCATGAGGGAACCACACAGCGCAGCGGCCTTTTGTATCACTATTGGCGGTGATGGTGAAGCTGTTGTCGCTCTTCCATTCGATAGAGTAGGGGGCAGGGGCGTGGCTGCTGTCTACCGAAGCGGGCCAAGCGGGGTCGCCGTAGAACGCCACCGTATCACGGTCGTGAACAAGCCCCACCGCATCGCGTGCATTTTGCGGGGTAAGCTTGGCACCGCTGCGGTTGATGCTCATTTGTAAGCGATACGTTATTTCATCATCATTGAACTCTGCTTTCAGCAGGTGTTCATCCACTTCCTTGGTTTTTTGCAGCAGGAACTGATTGTTCAGGAACCAAGCTTCTGCCAGGGTGGTGCCGGTGGTGTTGCTCACAAACATGGAGAGCGTACCCCAGCCGCCTTCTCCATACCAGGAGGGGACGGTGTAGCCCACAACCTGATTGCAACCATAGCCGGAAAGGGCGGTCACAGCCATGCTTTGGTCGCTGTAGTTCACATCACCGAACAGGCAGTTGCCCGCAGCCAGCCACACGCGGGTGGTCGTGTCGGGCTCGATGCTTTTGAGATTCAGCTTCTCTGCCAATTGAGGCATGGCGGTTTTTTCGCCACTCAAGGCCGCACGAAGTGCTGCTCGAAAATAAGGAAACTGAGCAGGTTGAAGCATGTAAAAACGCTTGCCATCAGGAAGAATCAATCCGCGCCCAAAGGGCATTTCAAGGTTGTACTGCGTGGCATGGCTGGAGGTGACGATGAGTTCCGGGGATTCCTTGGAAAGTTGATGCCCGAACACAACCTGCATACCTTCTTTCCCTTGCTGGGAGTTGGGGTCGATGGTCGTGCTGGTGGGTTCCTGGTAGCCGTTTTGTTCCAGGATGGGAGACCCGTGCCAGTCTGTAATGCAGCAGCTGTGTTCAAACGCAGCATAATGCACGTTGGTAGTGCCAAGCAAACGCTTGATGACCAAGGGTTCTTTGGCTTCTGCAATGCGTTGGGCATCGGCAGCGCTGTTGCCTGTCACAACACCCCACATGCAGTCACCCCACATGTCATCATCCACACGGCGGGCAGCTCGGTGGAACATGTTGATGATGTCGCGGCCAATCTCTTCTGGTCTTGCCACGTATGCGGCATAGCGGGCTTCTGTTTCGCGCAGCGCTTTTTCACAATTTTCCAAATCCCATTTGGGCAGGATGTGGAGCGTAGCCCCGGGATATTTGGCAACGAGCGTATCTGCCACCTTCTTCCACTCAGGCAGGGCGGCGGTGGCTTCGGTGATGAGTACGGTGTATTCTTCTCCGTGGATGCCATTCGTCTGTTCGGGGGCGGGTTGCTCTTCCTGGTAGCTGTCAGGAACCGTAAAGAAGAAGGTTGCGTTGTCTTTGCCATACACCTCCCTGGCTAATGCACGAATCTCATCCGCGGTGATGGAGCGCAAATCGTCCATCAGATTTCGTACCATGTCAACCTGTCGGCTGTCGCTTTGCAGCTTTGCCAAATTGTTGAGCCAGTAGCCGGTGGTGCGCAGATTCTTTTCTGCGGCTGTGATAATGGGGCGGATTGCGCATTCAACCTCTTCATCTGTGATGTTTCCCTGGCCAATGCCATTGCAGATGGATTCCATGGCTGCGGATACTTTCTCGCGATTTCCAATGACGCCGGCACTTGTCGATGTAATGAATGCAGCGTTGTTGAAGTCTTGATTCAGCATAAGCCGTACGCTCGGGGAGTAACTTTCACCCAATACGGCTCGCAACCCATCGAACAATTTTTCGCGTACGATGGAGGTCAACACTTGCAATCTGCGGTTGCGGCGGTAATCTCGTCCGTCCCCTGCGGGGCGAATCTGCGTCACCAGTGTTTTATCCAGCTCTGTATCGTACTTCAGGAAAGTGCGTTGCCCCCAGGGTTGGAAGGTCACATTGCGAGATTCTTCCGGAATGGCGGCAAACTCTGCATTGCGCTGGGGCATGGCACCAAAGGTACGGGTGATGACGGGCAAAATATCGTCCACTTTGAAATCACCAACGATGGTGACTTCCATGGCACCCGAATTGAGAGCTTGCTCCAGCGTCGGTTTCACATTCGCCGTGCTCACGGCATCCATTTGCTCGCGAGTGGGGTAGATGAAACGGGTGTCATCACCGAAGATAGCTCTCGGCATCTGCATGCTGTATGCGCCATCGGGGGTGGTGTTCAGCTTGGTATAGAGTGTATCCAGACGGCGGCGCAGGACAGTTTCACCATCAGGACGGTAGCCGGGGTGCAGGATGTTGGCCGCAATCAGTTTGCATTGCAGCTCCAGATTCTTTTCATTGGTGGGGCCGCTGAAAGTAAATCGGTCCTGAGAGGCGCTGAAGCCTACACCCACTTGTTTGCCGGCCATGAGGCTTTCCAGCTCATCGGCTGAGTGGGCTTCCAAACCGCCTTGGTTCATGACGGAGCTCATCATCTGACCAAGACCGGGCATGTGGTTGCCGTACTGCATGAAGCCACCATCTATTGCCGCAGAGACATAGATGCTGCCTTTTTGGAAGTCTACCGGTTTAAGATTAACTTTGATGCCGTTGGAGAGTTGAATCATGGTCACACCGAGGTCGTCCAGACTTTCTCGGGAGATCACGCTGCCTTCTTCGCCTATGTTCTCATAAGCAAAGGGGGCCGCCTTTGTTGCTTCCGGTTTTTCGATGGGAAGCTGCATGGCTTTGTCAAAGACTTCTCGCAGTTTGGCTTCGGTGATGCCCTCAGGCAAGGTGCCGGACATGGTCAATTTGACCATATCCGCACGGAAGTTTTTCTCCAAGTCTTCTCGGCACAAATCCGGATTGGCGGAAAGTTTTGCCACAGCTTGCGCGAGGACGCGGAAGTCTTCTTCCGGGGTGGTGAGAATTTTTTGCTCGTCAAGGCAATCGACGAGAGCTGAGGCCATGTTAGCGGCAGAAACGGAGCTCCAGGTCTTTGCGGCGTGGTCCAGTTGCCCCAGTTGGGTGTTGATGGCTTCTTCCATTTCTTCTTTGCTGAAACCATATTGGATAGCTTTTCTGAGCTCACAGATGACGGCCGTAAGCGCGGCTTCCCATTGTTCTGGGGCGGCTGCTGCGCTCAGTGTAAAGGGCTCGGCCACACGGAACACCGGGCTCTTGTCCATGCCTGCACTTTGGAAAGGGGCATCAGCTTTGCGCAAAATGCGTTCCATGCGGCGGTCAAACATGGCGAATGCCAGCTGGAGCGGGTAATTGTCTACGCGTTTCTCGATGGTGTCGGCCTTGTTTTCCCAGGCATAGGGTACCGTTACAAAAATGTTGGTGTGAGCCTGTTCTTTGTTGGAAATAAGCAGCTCTCGCGTGGGGGTGTCCGTCAAGGTGCCCAGAGAGGGGCGAGGCAGTGCTTCTTGTTTGGGCATGTCGCCAAAATACTTTTTCACCCAAGCTTCTGCTTGCTCTACGCTGACATCACCGGTGATAATCACGGTCATGCGTTCCGGCACAAAGCGGCTCTTGTAGAACTGGCGTACTTCATCGTACGAAATGTTGCGGATGACTTCCTCGCGCCCGATGGGCATGAAATCGGCCACGCGAGAACCTTCCGTCATCTGCCTCAGCAGGCTGACCATTGTGCGGTTTTGTTCGGAGTCTCGGGATTTTAACTCGCTGATGACAATGCCTCGTTCCTTGTCGATAGCTTCGTCTTCCAAGGTCGCCCCATCTGCAAAGTCGCGCGTGATGGTCATGGCAAAATCAACCGTTTCTTCTTTCAGATTAGGCAAATCAAGCATGAACACTGTGTGAAGCAGTGAGGTGTAGGCGTTGGCATCACCGCCAAAGCCCAACCCGAGCTTTTGCATCTGGGGGATGAGTTCACCTCGCTTGTAGTGGCGACTTCCGTTGAAGACCAGATGCTCCAGGAAGTGAGATACGCCACTTGTGGCCTCGCTCTCATCCAGAGAGCCATTTTCAACAAACAATCGGATGCTGGCGCGGCCCGCTGGCTCTGCCGTGGGGCGTATCATGTATGAAAGTCCATTCTCCAGCTTGCCGGTATACAGCTGTGGGTCTTGCTGAAGTGGTTGCAAGGCTTGTGCTTCAATGTTCGCTTCCTGAGGGGCCGGAGCGGCCGGGGCGGGCGTTTGCGCATAAGCCAGCACGGCACTTCCGGCCAGTATCATAAGAGTTGTTGTAATGCTATGAGTAGTCATGGCAACTTTAATCTACACTATTTTTGTGCATCAATCCAGCACTTTGCTTGGACTTGTGTTGGGGATGACAAAGAAAGAACCTCCGCTGCATTTTCTACAGCGGAGGTTGCAAAAATGCCGGAGCTTTGGCTCAGGCCAGCGTTGCCTTGTGTGCCTTGTGAATCAGCTCGGCCTGTCTCTTCACTCGCACTTGCAAATCAGCCAAAGCGTTCATGTAGTATATGTACGCATCGTAGGGCGAGGGATAGGGGGTGAAGCCGTTGCTCTTTTCCATATAGTGGAAGTGATCTGCACTTTGCAGTTTACGCCACACGTGAATCATATCGCGGTCTTCGCTGGCCTTGACTGCTGATTCCAAATCATAGATTTTCTTGAGGGCTTCCTGCTGCATCACATTACCATTCCACTGGGTGGTGGTCCCGTATGTGGAACATGTCGCGGGGCTTGGGCAATCCAAAGTGCCGGTGGAATCAAAGGTTTCCACGGCTTCGCTGGGTGTCATGAAGACATTGCCATTGAAGGTGGCCGCCATAATCATGGAGCGCCAGAACTCGAATACGCCCGAGGAGTCAGGCTGTCGTTCACCCAGCGTCTCGTAGTCCATGGAGATATTGACCACCTGACCCTCCTGCTGTGTGAGCCAATCCGCAAAGGTGTAGGGAGAGAGCGGGTACTCGCTCCAGCTGGGGTCGGTGCGGCGGTTGGCCAAGTCATTGGAGAGGTGGCGGTTGCGGATGAGCGTCTTCGTCTTGGCAATGAGCGGGGCACACTGCAGGTCATTCGTGTGGCGGTTGGACATCAGTCTGCTGCTGCCATCTGCCATGATGCCGGTGAAGCCCAAATCGTATGCCTGAGCCGCTACGGCGTTGGAATACAGCATGCCGGTGTTCCACAGCACTTTGGGGCGCTGCCCGAAGAGTTCTTCTATGAGCTCAACGTGTTCGTTGACCTGCTCGGCAAATTCACCGGTGGAATACAGCGAAGCCAGGGAAGCATAGTAGGGCATGGCCAGGAATTCCACGCAACCGGTCTCAGCCAGTTCGCGGAAAGATTCAATCAAATCCGGGCGATGGTAGCGTGCTTGCTCCAGAATGACGCCGGAAAGGGCCAATGCGAACTTGAACTTGCCATCTGTCAGCTCGATGAGTTGCTTCATCAGGCGGTTTGCCGGCAGGTAGCAACGCTCCGCTACCTCGCTCAGCACGCGGCCGTTGAGTTCATCGTCCTCATAGAAAGCATGCTCACCGATTTTGAAGAAATCGTAGGGTATCAGTCGGTTCGGCTGATGCGCATAAAAGGTGAGGGTGATATTCATCTTGAAAGTTGTTGGGCTAGGGGTTACCAACCGAGAACGTGGTGATACACACGAAGCATCTTGTCCGCAGCCGTATCCCAGTTGGAGTTCTTGATGTCTTGAGCACTCTGTTCCACCACCTTGTTGTAAAGCTCTTCATCAGTGATGAGGTTTACAATGTGGGTTGCCATCATGTTCACATCCCAGAAGTCGGCTTTCAGTGCGCCCTTCATGACTTCAGCCACACCGCTTTGCTTGGAGATGACGGCGGGGATGTTGAACTGCGCTGCTTCCAGGGCTGAGAGACCAAACGGCTCTGATACGGACGGCATGCAGTACACGTCCGTCATGGAAAGCAGCTCATTGACTTTTTGCTTGTTGAGGAAGCCGGTGAAGTGGAACTTATCTCCCACGCCATGGAATGCCCCGGTTTCAATCAACTGGCGCAGCTTTTCACCTGTGCCGGCCATCACGAATCGCACATTGTCCGTCTGCTCCAGTACCTTGGCAGCGATTTGCAGGAAGAATTCGGGGCCTTTCTGTGCCGTCAGACGGCCCAGGAAGAGGACGAGCTTCTCCGGGAACTTCTTCTTGCTGTGGAAGACTTCCACCGGGTCTGCACCGTTGTGTACGGGGAAAATTTTGGAGGGGTCGATGCCGTAGTGCCCGGCAGCCACCGTGCCTGTATATTTGGACACAGGAATCACCGCATCGGCGTGTTCCATGCCATACTTTTCAATGTCGTAAATCCAGCCTCGGGCATCGGCGCCTGCGCGGTCGAATTGAGAGGCGTGCAGGTGGACCACCAGCGGCTTGCCTGTGGCTTTCTTTACTTCTACACCGGCCAGGTAGGTCATCCAGTCGTGGGCATGCACAATGTCGAAGTCATAGTTGCGAGCCATCACGGCACAAATCTTGGAGAATTCAATCACCTTGCGTGCCAAATCACCTGCATACAGGTCTTCCTTGCCGGTAAACAAGTCCAAATCAGCCTTGTGTACCTTGGAGAAGAGGAGCTTGCCTTCTTTGGTAAACGTGATGGTGCCCGGGGTGCCTTCCACGCTGGCGTAGGGATCAAGATTCACCGGGGCTTTGCCTACAACGGAAAAGCTTTCGTAGGTGTAGCCTTCTTCCAGTGTCTCCATTTCCTGGTACTCCAGGTTATTGATGCCCATCAGGCCGAAGCCATCATACTCAAGCCCTTTTTTGGCCTTGGGCACAATGACCGATAAATCTACTTTCTTGGAAAGGGCTTTGGAGATACCCATGCATGCAACACCCAAACCGCCATTGATTAGCGGAGGGAACTCCCAACCTAATTTTAATACCTTAATCTTCCTCATAACGTCTTCTTCATTTGAAAATTGTGCAAGCGACTATGCCGCAGTGTCGGGTTCATTTAAGCTGTTTTAAAGTCATTTGTCCAGCCTAAAGTCTACTCGTTTTGTCTGCTATTTGTGTTAATGCACTCACGAGCAGCGATGTAGATGAAATCTAACCGCTTGTGTCATGCTTCCGATTAACGAGCTCTGACGGCTTTGCCGCTCTCAGTTTTCCTGATTGGCCTGGCGGATGTCTTGAAGCGCTTCAATGAAATCATCAAGAATTTCCGCGGGTACCATGATGCGGTCTCGGTTTGAGCTCACCTTTTCTGTGATTCTTACCACTCGGCCTCGTGCATTGCTCTTCAAGTCAATAAAGAATGTCTTGCGATCTGCAATAATCTTTTGCGTGCAAATAATATCGTCGTCCACTTTTAATCACAGGCTGGGTTATCTTGCAGCCTTTGCTCACACTATACCACAAGTCGGCATTCAGTCAACTACCAAAATGATGATATTTTGTCTTTTTGTTTGTTATCTGTGAGTGCATAAAAAAGCACCTTGCTCCCGGTGGGGAACAAGGTGTTGAAAGTTTCAGCTTCGGCGCAGAAATCAGTGCGGCACAGCGATGGTTTGCTCGCGGTCGGGGCCAACGCCCACGGTGCCCACGGGGCAGCCGATGATTTCACCGAAACGCTTGACGTAGGCCTTGCATGCCTCGGGCAGTTCATCCCAGGTGGTGCACTTGGAGATGTCTTGCTTCCAGCCGGGGACGATTTCGTATACCGGTTCGCACTTGGCCCAATCATCCATGAGAGCAGGGGGGTATTCCAGGATTTCGTCGCCGCAGCGGTAGCCTGTGCAAATCTTGATGTTGGCGCACTCGTCCAGACCATCGAGGTTGGTCATGGCCATTTCATCAAAACCATTGAACATGGCAGAGTAGCGGAGCACTACGCCGTCTGCCCAGCCGCAACGGCGGGGGCGCCCGGTTGTGGCACCGAACTCGCGGCCAAGACCATGCAGGTAATCGCCGATTTCATCATCCTCTGTCACCATGGGACCGGCACCCACGCGGGTGGTGTAGGCCTTGCACACGCCGATAATCTTATCAATACGCGTGGGGGCTACGCCGGAACCGGTGCAGCAGCCACCGGCGCTCGTGTTGGAGCTGGTGACAAAGGGATAGGTGCCGAAGTCGATGTCGAGCATGGCTCCCTGAGCGCCTTCGAAGAGGACCGTCTTGCCGGCCTTGATGGCCTTGTTGACGGCGGGGATGGTGTTGGTGATGTGGGGGCGCAGCACATTGGCAGCGGCAATCACGGCATCCATCGTCACCTTCGGGTCAGCTTTGGACCAGCCCAAGCGGGCCAATTCGTCATTGGCGGTTTCAATGCGGGCTTCCAGCACTTTCTGCAGACGGTCCGGATCTGCAAGGTCAATCATGCGGATGCCGATGCGGCGTGCCTTGTCGGCATAGGTGGGGCCGATACCCTGCTTGGTGGTGCCAATCTTGTGCTCGCCAAGTGCTTCTTCCTGCGCGGCATCGATGTCCTTGTGGATGGGAAGCACAACGTGAGCGCGATCGGAGATGATGAGGTTCTCCGGGGTGATGGAGACGCCCAAATCACGCAGGTAGGTCATTTCTTCCACCAGAGAGGTGGGGTTGATGACAACACCGTTGCCAATGACGTTTACCTTACCCGGCCAGAGAATGCCGGAGGGAACGAGGTGCAGGATGTATTTCTTGCCGTTGGCAATAACCGTGTGGCCGGCGTTGCTGCCACCTTGACTGCGTACGACATAATCGGCGGTTTCGGTGAGGAAGTCGATGACTTTGCCTTTGCCTTCATCACCCCACTGGGAACCGATGACGAGTGTGTTCATGATTGATTGTAGATGCGAGTGTTAAGATTAGTTGGCGTATTTGCCGGCTTTGAAGTCTTCTACCATCTGCACGAAGGCACCGAAGAAGCAGGGCTCATCCTTGGCGCAGGTGGGGACAGGGGCCGGGTGGAACTGCACGCCCATGGCGGGGATTGTCTTGTGGCAGATGCCCTCAACCGTGCCGTCATTGAGGTTGGTATGGGTGATTTCCACATCGGCAGGCAGGGTATCTGCAACGATAGCGTAATCCACATTCTGTGTGGTAATGATGACCTGGCCGCTCTTGTGGTCTTTGACGGGGGTGTTGCACCCATGGTGGCCAAACTTGAGCTTGCATGTGGTGGCACCCAGGGCCATACCGAGCATCTGCTGACCAAGGCTCAGGCCAAAGACAGGCACTTTGCCGAGGAGTTGCTTGATCTCATCCGCGATGCTGGCGAGCGCGGCGGGGTCGCCGGGGCCGGAGGAGAGGAATACGGCATCGGGCTCCATGGCAAGCACGTCTGCTGCGGGTGTGTGGGCATTCACAACGGTCACATCGAAACCATCACGGCGCAGGGCGCGGAGCACGCTGCGCTTGATGCCGAAGTCATATGCTACTGCTTTATACTTGGCCGGGGCGATGTCTGCATAGTTGGTCAGGTCGCCGGCTGTCTTATTGGGGAGCTTCCAGTCGCGGGATTCTCCTTCCCACTTGTATGTGGTGGGTGTGGAGATGGGGGAAACTTTGTCGCATCCGAGCATGGGAGCTGCGGCGCGGGCTGCGGCTACGGCCTCTTCTGCATTCAATTCAGAGGTGAGACAGGCGCGCTGTGCTCCGGTGTTGCGGAGCAGGGTGGCAAGCTTGCGTGTGTCTACTCCTGCAATGCCGGGGATGTTGTGCTTCTTCATCCAATCTTCCATGGGCATCTTGGCGCGCCAGCTGGAGTGCAGTCGGGCGTATTCCACGACAACAAGTCCGCTGATTTGAGGACGATCACTCTCGCAGTCTCCTTCACAAATGCCGTAGTTGCCGATAAGCGGGTAGGTCATGGCCAGAATCTGCCCGCTGTAGGACGGGTCAGTCATGATCTCCTGGTAACCCATGACGGCGGTATTAAAGCATACCTCGCCAGTGATAGTGCTGCATGCGCCAAAAGCGCTGCCTTCAAATATCGTTCCGTCTTCTAATGCAAGAATCGCTTTCATTATTGTTTAAGCCGTGAAATCTTAGCAATTTTACGGGGTATTTGCAAGGCATTTGTGGTTTATGGCACAAAATTCGCGCATGAGAGAGGAAAATTCGTCATTTTGGCGAAGATTGCTTGATTTTTGAGCGGAACTGTGGTTACATTATGTCAATAAGGCAAAGTACACAAAGTGTGCATTGCGAGAAGAAACTCTTAACACTAGAAGACAATTATGGAAACCGAAGCTAAAACTGACACTGTGTCTCCCGCTCCCACTGCTGATTCTCAGAATCGCCTCGCTGCTGCACAGGAGTTTGCCCGTGAGCAGTACGAGAAGATTCGTCGTGCCACCGCTGTGCAGATGGAGAATGTGCGCAACTACACGGAAGATATGCGCCATCAGCTCAACGAAGGTTGGGATGTGACCTGCAACCGTGCCCGCGATATTCACAAGGCCAGTGAGGCTTATGTGAAGGAAAATCCCACCGGCAGCATGCTTGGTGCCCTGGGTGTGGGTGTTATCATTGGTTTGCTTCTTGGCTCTTCCCGCCGCTAAGTAAATAAATTTGATTCTCAATCGTTCTTTCTTTGGGGATGTCTCTTTTCTCTCGAGATTCAGGAAATAAGTTGACCACCTTGCAGCAGCAAGGCGGTACAGTATTGGCTGATGTGCGAGAGGCGCTGTTGCAGACATCAAATCACCTGGAAGCTCTGGTGGAGTTGTTTCAGGTGGAGTTAAAAGAGTACGGTGAGAAACAGGCTCGCCGTATAGCAGCACTGGTAGTTGGCGTATTCCTGCTGCTGTGCGCTTATGCGGTATTTTGTGCCTTTGCCTGTGTGCTGCTCAGCTCGTGGTTGGGCTGGCTGTGGGCAGTGGCAGTCGTATGTCTTATCAACGTCCTGCTGGGTGGTGTGGCTCTGTGGTGCGGGTTGAAATGCAAGCCCGGCCCTGTGGCGCCCGCTACGATGCAGGAACTCAAGGATGATGTGCAATGTATCCGGCTAATGCTCAAAGAAAACAAGAAATCTTGATGCGCTCTTCCGTTGCGCGCCTCAAGATGATAAATGCCGCTGAATCTGCCGGGAAAGGGGTGGAGCGTTGTGTGGCGCTTGTGCCGCTTTCCGGCAAAGTGGTGAAGTATTCTGTTGTGGCTGCTGCCGGTGCTGCTGCTGTTGGCGTGTTGAGTCTTCTTCGCCGTAGCAAGAAGCCGGTTGCTCAACACGTCCCTCAGCATAACACACCCCAAAGTGTTGGCCGTTACCTGGTGGCTCAGTTGCTGACTCTTGTGTTCTTACCGTGGTTGCGCCAGCAGGCCATGCAGGGTGAGCTTGGACAGCGTTTGCTTCGTTTGCACCCGGCTCGCCTGTTTTTCCGTTGGATTGGTCTGGAAAAATAAAATTGATTATTTCTCGAGAAACAAGCGCGGTCTGTTTTGGCCGCGCTTGTTTATGTAACTAACATTTCAGATATGAAAAAAGTATTTGTCTCCGGGGCGTTCAATGTGTTGCATGCAGGGCACATTCAGTTTTTTCGCGATGCCCGGGCATTGGGAGATTATTTGATTGTATCATTCCCTCCGGCGGATTTGCTGTGGCGTTTGTATGATAAAAAATCCGTTCTGGAAGATGCCGACAAGTTGGCTTTGCTCAATGCCATCGATTTGATAGACGAGGTTATTCTTTCCACTGATGAGGACAGGGATTTGTCATTCAAATCTGCCTTTATGCAGAGCAAGCCCGATGTGCTGGTGGTGACGACGGATGATTTGTACACCGAGGCAAAGCGCCAGTTGTGTGCAGAATGTGGGGTGGAGTTTGTTGTCCTTGAAAAGACGGTTCCTGCCGGCCATCAATCAAGCTGCACACAGGTTGTGGAGCGAATCAAGGCTCCGGCACATGTGCCGTTGCGAGTTGATTTTGCGGGCGGTTGGCTCGATGTGCCGTCCAATGCCATTCCCGGAGAGTTCATTGTTAATTGTTCCATATCACCCACCGTTTCACTCAAGGAGTGGAATTACCGGCAAGGGGCCGGCTTGGGCGGAAGTGGTGGTTGGAGTGTGCTGAATGGATGGGATCCTGTTCGCTCGGAGCTTGGGTTGGGCGTGGGCTGGCAAGACCCTGCCGTTATTGCTGAGACCGGCGCCTGCGTATGGAAATCCGGCAAGCACCCTGAGTTGGATTTCAAGAATACGGGTGCTTTCTTGAGAGGAAGGATGGCTGTGTTCGATACACGCATCAAACATGATACTCCGGGGCTGGCTGCATTGGAACGCAATTTTGCCAAAATAGCCAAGGCTGCGCGAGTGGCTCGCTTGGGCGTGTTGCAGCAAGATATTACTGTTTTGGCGGTGGCTGTTCAGTTGAGCTATCAATTGCAGCTGGATGAGGGTATGCAGCCACTCGAGCGCATAGGCGAATCTTTGGCACACAAGTATTGCGGTGGTGGTCATGGTGGCTATGCTGTTTATCTGTACGAAACGGAAGAAGACCGAGCTGCTGCCTTGGCTTCATGTGCAGATTTGTATCCGGTGGAACCCTATTGCCGTACCTTCGGTAAGGACGAACAGGTGCCGTGGGAACCCGAGTATCTGGAGCGACTTCGCGCTGCCGGGGTCATTCGTTAATTTCTTTTTATTGTCAGACATGCCAAAAGTTTTTGTATCCGGGTGTTTTGATGTGCTGCATAGCGGCCACATCGCTTTTTTGGAAGAAGCTGCCAGTTATGGGGATGTGTATGTGTCGCTGGGCTCTGATGAGACCGTGTGGCAACTCAAGAACCGCAAGACCATGTACACAGAGCAGGAGCGTAAGTATATGCTGGAAGCGATTCGCTTCGTTAAAAAAGTGTACATTGGCCCGGATACCGGAAAAATCCTGGATTTTGCACCACTGCTGGATGAGGTAAAGCCGGATATTTTCTTTGTGAATGCCGATGGCACAAGCGATGAGAAACGTGCGTTTGTGGAAGCCAAGGGGATTCGCTACGTTACCAGTTCGCGCATTCCTCATGCAGGATTACCTCAGCGCTCAACAACCAGCATCCGTGAAACTTTGAAAAAATGAGTGAGTCGTACACAACATATACGGTAGGTGAACGCGGGGAACGCCCGTGGGGTGAGTGGCAAGTGCTCGATTTGCAGTCTCATGTGGTCGTCAAAAAGCTTTTCCTTCGCCCGGGGGGACGTATTTCTTTGCAGCGGCACCAGCACCGCACGGAGCGTTGGATTGTGACGGAGGGCGTGGCAACCGTTTTTTGCGAGGGCGCGGTGACACATCTGCGTGTGGGTGAATCCACAATCATTCCTTGCCGCAGCATGCACCGCCTGAGCAATGAAAGCAATCAACCCCTGGCGTTGATTGAAGTGCAAATGGGTGATTATCTCTCTGAGGAAGACATCGAACGATTTAATGATGATTATGGACGCACCAACGCCTGATACCTGCTGGAGCTTGATTGACGGGATTCTGGTCATCAACATGGATACCAGCCCACAACGCTTCACGTCATTTATGGAGCAGAGTGGGTGTTATTTGCCTGCCGATAAAGTGGAACGTCTGTCGGCTGTGGCCGGTCGCCAGTTGCAGGATTATGGCAAAGCTCCCTGGTTCTCGGAAAAAACGGGCGAACGTGCACCGTTTTGGGGGGGGACGGCGGGGTGCGCGTTGTCTCATCGCCGCGCCATTGAGTATGCGCGCCAAAAAGGATGGCGCAATGTGCTGATTTTGGAGGATGATGCCGCGTATGATGCAGTAGCGGGCGCGGAGAAGTTGCTTCGCGAGGCTCTGTTGCAATTGAAGGGTGATTACATGTTGTATTTAGGCTTCAACCGCCCGACACCTTATGGCCGAAAGCACCTATCGGGAGATGATTGTGCTGTTTGGGCCATTGAAGGCGCCTTGGCAACGCATGCATACCTCTTGCCTGAGTCTATGTATGAGCGCCTTTTGGCTCATCTGCCTACGGAAGACAACGTGTGGGAATGGCTGGCCCGATATCGAGCTGTTGATGTATTTTACCGCGACTACGTATCGGCTATGCCCGGTGTTTCCATCTATGCCATTCTTCCGGTGATGTTTTGCCAGAGTGATGAGAAATCTGACATATCCGGGGAGGCCTCATGCGGCGATTCATACACTTGCAGGGAAAATCCGCATGGCTATGGTACATTGTCCGGCATGATTCACTGGTTAACATCCCCCCTGCGCCGGCTCAAGATCAGAGCCAATTCCATCCGCACCCTTCGCCGCGCCACGAAAGGTGGATTACCCGGTTATCGTAAACGCAAAAAGAAGTAAATCAGCGCCTCAATCAGAAAAAAATACTTGGTGGCATTGATTATGCTTGAAAAATCCGCTCGAAAGGGCGATATTAAGGGCTCACTTTGTAAGATATGTCTGAACAAAAAGAACGCAAGACTTTAGAAGAACGAAATCAAGCCAGCGATTTGGAGCGTCTGCGCCACTCATGTGCGCACGTACTCGCCGCAGCCATCTGCCGAATCTGGCCCCAGGCTCAGCTTGCCGCCGGTCCCGCTGTGGAAAATGGCTTCTACTATGATATTGAACTTGACCACAACATCTCCACTGCCGAGTTTGAGCAGATTGAGGCCGAGATGAAGAAAATCGTCAAGGAAAACCAGACATTCGAGCGCATCACCGTCACTCGCGATGAGGCTATGCAGCTGGCTCAGAGCGGTGAGCTGGGCGCATCCGGCCCCCGCGCCGTTCCCTCCAAGTTCAAGGTAGATTTGCTCAACCGCATCCCCGAAGGGGAGGAAATTTCCATTTACCGCAACGGTGAGTTTACTGACCTTTGCGCCGGCCCCCACGTAGGCCGTACCGGCAACTGCAAGGCATTCAAGGTGATGAGCGTGGCCTCTGCTTACTACATGGGTGATGCTTCCGGCCCCCGCCTGCAGCGCATTTATGGTACCTGTTTCCCCAACCGCACTCAGCTGGATGAGCATCTGGCTCGTCTGGAAGAAGCCAAGAAGCGTGACCATCGTCGCCTTGGCCGTGAGCTGGGGCTTTTCGCCATTGACGAAATGGTGGGGCAGGGCCTCATCCTCTGGAAGCCCAAGGGCGCTATCATTCGCCGCGAATTGCAGGATTTCATCACCGAGGAACTCGACCGCATCGGCTATTCTCAGGTGTATACCCCCAACATCGGTAAGCTGGATTTGTACATGACCAGCGGCCACTGGGAACACTACAAGGAAAGCCAGTTCCCGCCCATCCCTGATCCGGACGATTTCAAGCGCCTGCGCGATGAAAATGCCTCCTGTGCAGACTTGTTCAATGCACTGGACACCAAGACTATCAGCGGCTTCATGCTCAAGCCCATGAACTGCCCGCACCACATCCGTATCTACGCCAATGACCCGCACTCCTACCGCGATTTGCCTGTGCGTCTGGCAGAGTTCGGCACAGTGTATCGCTGGGAGCAGAGTGGCGAGCTGGGTGGCATGACCCGCGTGCGTGGCTTTACTCAGGACGATGCTCACATCTTCTGCCGCCCCGACCAGATTAAGCAGGAAGTGCAGCAGTGCATCGGCATTGTGAAGCACATCCTCGGTACGCTCCAGATGAACGATTACCGCGTGCGTCTTTCTCTGCGCGATAAGGATTGCTCTGACCCCAAATATGTGGGCTCGGTAGAGAACTGGAAACTCTCCGAACAGGCCCTGCGCGAGGTGCTTACCGAAAATGGATTCGACTTCATTGAAGCTGAGAACGAAGCTGCCTTCTATGGCCCCAAGATTGACTTCATCGTGCGCGACGTGATTGGCCGCGACTGGCAGCTGGGCACCGTGCAGGTGGACTACAACCTGCCTGAGCGCTTCGACCTCACCTACACCGGTGCAGACAACAAGCCCCACCGCCCGGTGATGATTCACCGCGCCCCCTTCGGCTCCATGGAGCGCTTTACTGGCTTGCTCATCGAGCACTTTGCCGGCAAGTTCCCCACTTGGCTTGCTCCCGAGCAGGTGCGCGTGCTGCCCATCTCCGACAAGGTGGCCGACTTTGCCGAGCAGGTGCGTGCCAAGCTTGCTTCCAAGTTTGTGCGCGTGAAGCTCGATGATGCCCCCGATAAGATTGGCGCCAAGATTCGCAATGCTCGCCTGGATCGCGTGCCCTACATGGTAGTGGTCGGCCAGCGCGAAGCGGAAGAAGGCAAGGTCTCCATCCGCCACCGTGAGCTGGATGTCATCGGCACCATGACGGTGGATGAGTTCGTAGACGCTCTCCAGGCAGAAATTGATGCCCGCCTGATTGCTCCCGCTTTCACCCCCGAGAAGAAGGAGACGGAAGCCTGATTTACCCCCTTTGAGCAGAGGGTGCCCAACGCGGCGCTCTCTGTTCACTACCTAGAAACACACCAGACAAACAACAACACACACTCAAGTGCCAGCCCCACAGAAAAACACACCCCAAGGCAATCGCAACAATCGTCGCGATCAGTCCAATAAAGCACCGCAAATTCGCGTCAATGACAGAATCCGCGCTCCCCGCGTCCGCGTTGTCACCGCAAAGGGTGACCAGCTCGGTGTCATGGCTACACGCGATGCTCTTGCCAAGGCCAAGGAAATCGGCCTCGACCTCGTAGAGGTGGCCCCCAATGCCGATCCCCCCGTATGCCGTCTCATCGACTACGGTAAATACAAGTACATGCAGGCCAAGTTGCAGAAGAACAACAAGGCCAAGACGGTGCGCATGAAGGAGATTAAGCTCCGCATCGGTACGGACGTGAATGACTACAATGTCAAGATGAGCCGTACGGAGCAGTTCTTGGACCACGGGCACAAGGTGCGTTTCCAACTCCGCTTCCGCGGGCGTGAGAATGCCCACCAGCAGCTGGGTCTGGAGGTGATGGCCAAGGTAGTGGAAGACATGAAGACAATGGGCCAGGTGGACCAGGCCGCCAAGCTTGCCGGCAACACGGTGACCATGGTGCTCTCTCCGCTTCCTGCCAACCAGCGTGTCAAGAAGTTCAAGAAGTACGAAGACGAAGACTTCGATGTCGAATCCGATGAGTTCGACGCCGAGGATGAGGCTTGATACTTCGGCTTTTTGCCCCTTTATACGAACGGCTCCACAGCGTCTTACGCATGTGGTGCCGTTCTTCTTTTAATCTGTTTTAGCTTAATCAGCCCTTGCGGCGGCGCAGAAGGGCGCGCAGACAAAGCACAAGCACTATCAGCGCGCAGACGGCCACGGCCCAGTCACCCAGGAGCGCGTAGAGCGTGAGCCCGGCGTGTGGGTCGATGGGGAGTTCTGCGTAGCTGTAGCCAGGCAGATGAGGAGTGCCATCAGCGGCCAGCAAAGCATCCATTACGGCTCCGTTGGGGGCGATAGCGCAGCACACGCCCATGTTGGCGGCGCGTACCATGGGGCGGCGCAGCTCAATGCAGCGGAATGCTGCGTTGCGGGCTTGCTGCACACCACAGGCCGAATCCAGGAACCAACCATCATTGCTCACGTTGACAATGACCTGCGCCCCCGGGCGCGCAAACTTGGTCAGCAAGCGGCCCACGGTATCTTCATAGCAAATAGCCGGGATGACACCAATCGTCTTATCCGTGCCGGGTACAGGCACGGTCATGGGCTCATCACCTACGCCGGGGCGAATGCCATCTCCCACCTGTGTGCCGGTGATTTCGGTGTAGGTGGAGTTAATCCAGTCTATGGAATCAGCCAGGGGGATGTACTCCCCAAAGGGCATAAGGTGCTGCTTGGAAACGGTGAAAATACTTTCAAATCCGCCGGTGATGCAGGCCATGGAATTGAACATGCCATGGGGTTCCAGACCTTGGTTCTGCGGGTTGAGCTCCAGGCGCCATTCGTCCACCCCGGTGAAGAGGACAAAATCCTGCCCGCCCATCTCTCGCACCAACTGGCGCACCTTGGGCAAGCCTGCTTCGGGGTTGAAGAAGAGATTGCAGGTGGCGGCATCGGGTTCCAGGGTACCGGTGGCTGTGTTGCGCCAGATGGGGCAGGCCATGGCGCTTTCCGGCCACACGACCCAGAGGGGCAGACGTTGGGTGATGCCAACGTCGGGATGCTGCATAGCCAGTTTGGCCGTTTCCTGCTGGATGCTGTCAAAAGCACTTTTGGTGGCGCGCAGGTATACACCATAGAGGTAGGTCCCGCCGTTCCGGATGCGCGTTGTCTGGTCCTGATTTATCTGCACCGCCATCACCGGCAGGGTATACACCCCCGGCTTTTTGGTCAGTCGGCTGGCAGAATGCGCGGCAGACAAAGCCATACCGCCGGAGAATAAAAGGAACAGCAGAATGATGCAGCCGTAGAAATCCCACGGACGATTGGCGCGCCCGGCCCCCTTGAAGTGCATCACGCTGCGGCGGAAAGCCCCCCAGAGGATGACAGCCGTGAAGACCGGAATGAAAGACAGCGCCGCCGTGCCCACAAACTCTGCCCATTGAGCAAAGGCAAGCCCATTGTACAGCGCCATACCCAGGCTATTCCAGCTGAAGCCCAGCGTGCCGTTGGCTCTCAACCACTCGATACACACCCAGAGAGCCGCGCAGCCGATGGCGCTGCGCACCGTGGAGAGCAAATCCCCCACCGACCAGCTGTGCCATGCTTGCTTGCGGGCTTCTGCGCTCATGCCATCTGTATTCGGCCCCGGCTGCAATGCTGGTTTTAGCAGGCTGGAGGCCAGCACCGCCCACAGACCCAGCAAGCAGGAATACACCATCATCAACGGGAAAAAGGCCACCAGCAGGAACACGGGCAGGGGAATGTAGAACACGCGCCCCACATTGTGAATCCACCAAAAGCTTACACAGTACCACCCCATGCCATACAGCCAACCATAGGTAAAAGCTGCTTTCTTGCTTACGCGGCCCATCCACAGTACACTCAGCAGCGGCAGCAGCCCCACCCACACCAGTTCGCTCAAATCGTACGGCTCATAGGCCAGAGCCATCACTGCGCCGCCCAGCAGGCTTACCAGGGCCCGCCAGTACCAGGCCCATTGGCGTGTTTTTGGAGGAGTCGGTAAGGCTGTGGCTTCTTGTGTGTGCTTATCACTCATGGTGGCTGGGTGCATATCGTGGGGTTATTGTTCCTCGGGCAGGATGGCGGTGTAGCCCATGTATTGTTCATCGTAGGTGCCGGCCGGGCGGTTCAACACATAGACGCGCCACAGCGGCGCCGATTCTGTGAACTTGTGCACCAGGAAATCATCTGCCGCGGGGAATCCGGTTTCAATATAGGCCTCGGCCATATTCCCCTCGGTGTGTACATTGGTATCGCGGCTGGGATGAAAGGCTCCCTTGCTGTAGGCGATGGATACCATTTCGCCCATTTGCACGCCCGAGGCATCTGCAAAGCGGATGATGAGATTGCCGCTCCCCTCGCAAGCTCCCAGCTTGAGGCGTATGACAGGGTAGTACGCCGCGCGCAGCTCCATGCGCGTATGCCCGGCAGAGTTGCGCCAGAATGCCTCCGCTTCTTCCACCTCGACACCGGTTGCTCTCCATGGCGTGTCGATGCGGCTCACGCGCCAATCGGAGGTGGGGACATGGCGGTACACGTAGGCGCCAAAACCGGCCAGCCCCAGCATCATCACGCCGAACACGCCGCCCCAAATGAGGTTGCTGATACGGAATCGGGGCTTCGTTTTTGTGCTTTGAGGCTCGTCCTGTGCTTGCATGACCCTATTTTGAACTGAAAAATGCCCCGTTGCAACAAAAAAGGGTTGCATTCTCGCAAAAATAAGTAAAAAATAAGGGTGGGCAAGTAATACCCCATACACATTATGGCTGATATCGACGAAAAAACTGAAAAGAATGTTCCCGGCAAGTTCTATGTTGACAGCAACTGCATCGACTGCGACCTTTGCCGCGATTCCGCTCCCGATTTCTTCTCCCGCGACGATGACGAAGGCGTGTCCTACGTCTCCAAGCAGCCCGAGACTGATGCTGAGGTAGCTCTTTGCGTGGAAGCCATGGAAGGCTGCCCCGTGCAGGCCATCGGCGACGACGGCGAGTAAAGCTGCCGGCAATCACTCAAAACTTGTTGACCCGGGTGGTGTGTCCTGACCGCCACCGGGTCTTCTCTTTATATGGCTACAGCTCCCCGCAGAAAACGCAAGACAACGGTTGTGGTGCCCGCAGAAGCGGCCGCTCCATTGCCGGCGGCGGAGTCTCGCCCCCTGTTCCGTCAGGAGACCTTTGCGGATGGTTCTGTGCGCCCCGTGCGCGTGCAAACCGCCGCAGAAGAACATCGCGCCCAAGCGTTGGCCGATTTCTTTGGCGCCGCCCCCGGCTTGCCCGTGCGTGCTAATCTGCGGGATATGGACAGCATCCTCGCGGAGCTGGTGACCAAGCTGGACATCCGAGAAAGCGATTTTGCCCCCGACATCCTCAGCTCCGCCTGGCAAAAGGCCGTGAGCCCCTTCCTGGCCACCCAGGCGCAGTTGATTTCCATTGATAAAAAAACAGCCATTGTGCGTACCTCGCACCCCGCTGTGCGCTTCGAACTGCAGCGCCTGCGCCCGCAAATCATTCGCGCGCTCAACGCTTCTTTGGGGGAGGGCTGCGTCCGCACCGTCCGCATCGCCCATGGGTGATACCTGTTTCATGTTTCGCTATGTCTACACCTTTACATGAGAGAACGATGCTCTTCGCGGTGCGCGTCGTGAAGTTGGTAAAATCGTTGCCCCGGGGAGTGGCGGAAGAGGTTATCGCAAAACAGCTCATGCGTAGCGCTACTTCTATCGGTGCCAACTATCGAGAGGCCAGCCATGCTCAATCCTCTGCGGATTTTGCTGCAAAACTTAAAATATGTGAGAGCGAAGCTGCCGAAACCCTCTATTGGTTGCAATTACTGGTAAAAGCCGAGCTCGTTCCTGAAAGCCAACTGAAAAACCTAATGATGGAAAGTGAAGAGCTGGTCGCCATTTTTACCGCTTCTACTAAGACGGCTCGTCTCTCTGCGTCTCCGCGCCAACGGCGCGGCTAACTCTACACTTCCAACTTTCACCTTCCAACTTTCAACTTTTGCTTGCCTATGATTTGGAAATCGCTGCTTTGTTCATCTCGTTTGAGTGATGCCAATAACGCTTCCCGCTCTCCGTTTAATCAGGATTATGGGCGCGTCTTGTATTCCAGCGCCTTTCGTCGTATGCAGGACAAGACGCAGGTGTTCCCCCTGGGGCGCAATGACTACGTGCGTACCCGCCTTACGCATAGTTTGGAAGTGGCCAACGTGGGCCGCACGCTTGCAGAGGAAATGGCTTTCATTGCCGATGATCGGGGCGAACTCCCCTTGAGAGAGGGCATCAAAATGACTGATATTGTGGCGACGGCATGCCTCGCCCATGATATCGGCAACCCTCCCTTCGGGCATTCCGGAGAAAAGGCCATCGAGGAAGCCGTCTCCCTCTCCGTGGCGGAGATGGAGCGCAAAGGCCTGCCCGTGCCCGAGTGCATGCGCCATTTCCGTTTCGAGGGCAACGCCCAGGGCTTCCGCTTGCTCACCCGCACCTGCGACCCCATCCGTGGTTGTGGTCTGGACCTCACCTTTGCTACCCTCGGTGCCTTCTCCAAATACCCTTGCAGCGCCGCCGCCATCAAAGCCTCCGGGCTCATGCGCTATGGTACCAAGGGCAAATTCGGTCTGGCAGAGGAAGACGTGCCCGCCTTTGCCCGCGTGGCAGAGGCCTGCGGGCTCCTTTCCCTGGCTCCCGGTGTGTGGGCTCGCCACCCGCTCGCCTTCCTCATGGAGGCGGCGGACGATGTGAGCTACCTCGTGGCCGATGTGGAAGATGCCTACGTCTCCCACATCCTTTCCTACGACCAAGCCCTGGAGCAACTCTGCAAGCTTGGCGATCTCTCCGAAGGCAAGCAAGCCGCCATCCGCGATGAAGCCGCCGCCCGCGGCTGCCATGCCGCCATGCGCATGGCTCGCGCCATCACCGTAGGCAGCTGCATTGCCGCCCTGCGGGATTCCCTCCGCGCCCACTACGAGGCGATCATGCACGGCGAGCTGGAGCAGGGGCTCATGGATGCCTCCACCCTCGCCACGCCTTATAATGAGGTGCGCCGCTTCTCCTTCCGCCAAATCTACTCCCACGAGAGTGTCCTTAAGGTCGAAATCACCGGCTTCAATATCGTCCGCCGCCTCATGGAGCTTTTCATGGAGTGGGTTCATTCCCCCTCCGGAGAGCTCGGCAAGAAAATCGGCCCCATCCTCCACGCCTCCGATGATGACTCCGCCACCCAAGACTCCCGCTTCGCCCACGTGGTCGACTACATCTCCGGCATGACCGACTCCTTCGCCCTCCAAACCTACGCCTCCCTCTTCGGCTGCGCCCCGGGTATGTGAGAAAAATAGCCATTGCCGCCGCTTTGGCTTGATTTGGTGCCCTTTTTTGGTAGCATGTGATCAAAATATATCATTTTCATTTATTTTGGGAACATGACAGCAAAGCCGTTCATTAAGTGGGTCGGAGGAAAAGGACAGCTGATAAGTCAGTTGGAGACATTGTTGCCTGGCAATTTCCGTGCGTGGG
The DNA here is from genome assembly GCA_017558555.1 of Akkermansia sp. Taxonomy (GTDB): domain Bacteria; phylum Verrucomicrobiota; class Verrucomicrobiia; order Verrucomicrobiales; family Akkermansiaceae; genus Akkermansia. Next base: position 2,756 of record JAFYUJ010000009.1, on the reverse strand, counting down.
ACGATGTGACCTACATTGAGCCGTTCGTGGGGGGCGGAGCAATGCTCTTTCACTTGCTGAGTCATTACCCCAACATCAAAAAAGCTGTCATCAATGACATCAATCCCGATTTGACAACTTGCTACAAGACTGTGCGCGATGAACCGGAACAGTTGATAGCTTCCTTGAAAGAGATACAGAAAGAGTACGATAGTTTAGAAAACCAAGAGGCAAAAAGTGATTTTTATTACCGCAAACGCGATGAATTCAACACGAAAACGCTTTCTGCGGTTGAAAATACAACGCTTCTTTTTTTTATTAATCGCACTTGTTACAATGGCTTGTATCGCGTGAACCGCCATGGTGGTTTCAATGTCCCATTTGGCGATTATAAGAAGCCCACCTTCTGCAACGAGGAGGTTATTTTGGCCGACAGCAAGCTCCTTCAGAATGTGGAGATATTGACGGGCGATTTTGAGGAAACATACAAGTGGATTCAAGGCAATACCCTGTTTTACCTTGACCCGCCTTACCGGCCTCTCAGTAATACATCTAGCTTCAATAGCTACAGCAAGGAGGATTTTAATGATGCGGCTCAGATTCGTCTTAAGCACTTCTGTGATAAGTTGGATGCAACAGGCGCATACTTTATGTTGAGCAATTCAGATTGCAAAGCAAAGGATGAAGCCGATGCTTTTTTTGATGTTTTGTATTCTAGGTATTTCATAGATAGAGTGTGGGCAAGCCGCAGTATCAATTCCAATCCTTCGAAACGAGGTAAATTGACAGAGATTGTGGTGCGCAACTTCAAAAGACCAAGTCCTTGTCTGTATGCGGCTGAGTCATCGCAAGAACTGGAACTTTCAATACTTTTAAGTGATGAGTGATACACGTTTTCAAACTTTTCTTTCTCAACTGAAAGAAACCAACGCCGGTCTGGACTTCTATTCGGATTTTACCAAAATAGGAGAAAATGTTTCAGAAATTGCGTTCAGCTTAAATACGCTCAATTATTTGATTGGTAAGTCGGATATAGCCAACGCTGTGCATGAGATTTGGGAACGCGATAAAAAAGCGTTCGAGGTGATGGATATTCTGATAGCTACTCGCAAGAAAGATAACAAATTGTTCCTAGATGCTGCTCAAAATGCACAGCCTATTCACTCCCTGTTTGAGAGCGAGGAAGGGGTGGTGCAATTTCTTGAGGAAACAGGCCTTGCAGATGTGTTCCGTCAGCAAAAGATTAAGGATTTAGTTGATTTTGTCTTTGGTGTTGAAACCGGATTAGATTCCAATGCTCGCAAAAATCGCAGTGGCTTCATTATGGAGAAACGCGTAGCTGATATCCTTTCTGCAGCTGGTATCCCGTATGAAGAGCAGGTCTCTTCCCGTAAATATCCGGCGTTGGAACAAGTGCTGGGCGTTGACCAAAAAGTGTTTGATTTTGTCATTACAACACCTTCGAAAGTGTATCTGATGGAAGTGAATTTCTATTCCGGAGGTGGTTCCAAATTGAATGAAACGGCTCGTTCATACACTGATGTTGCACCCAAAGTCAACAGCTTGCCCAAGTTTGAGTTTGTGTGGATTACGGATGGGCAGGGGTGGCATAGTGCAAAGAACAAGTTGCAGGAGGCTTTTGCCGCTATTCCGTCCATTTACAATTTGACAACCATAAGTGAGTTTGTAAGCAAGCTGCGAAACGAGCTGGCTTGAAAGAAATACAATGTACCCATACAATCACAGCAGCGCCTTATGATTAGTAGCAAAGTTTTTGAGAAAATGCGTCCTTTGTTTGATATTATCAGTCATTCAAAGGGTAAGACGATTGGTCAAATTAAGGATGAATTGAATATTGAACGTAGCCGCATGGTCAAAGGTGCATCGGGGCTTATCGTGGAGAAACTGCTCGGTATTGAGAATAATAATCGCGATGGCGCAGATATCCCGGAAATTGGCTGTGAAATCAAAATCCTTCCTTTGCAGCAGAATAAGAACGGAGAAATCAAAGCGAAGGAACCGACGGCCATTCAAATGATAAACTACGTCGAGGTTGCCCAAGAAACATGGGAAACCACTAAATTGCGAGGTAAAATTGCATTAACATTTTGGGTCGTTTATTTGGCTAAGAAAGATGGTAAAGCTTTGAATCAAAACGATTATGTAATCGTTGATTACTTCATGGATCACCCCGATGATGTACAAAATGGGGTATTCAAGAAGGATTGGGAAGAGATTCAGAACTACATTAAATCGGGGCGAGCAGATGAATTGTCTTGCAGCATGGGTGTATACCTTGAACCCAAAACGAAAGGCAAAAATAACCAGGACAAAACAGATGCCCCAGATGGTAAAGGTGGTACCATAAAAGCAAGAAGACGGGCGTTCTATTACAAGAAGAACTACACGAATACTGCCATTATCCCTAATTTGGATTTGTCTCCCATCAAGGAATGATTCAATCTTTTTACAAGTCGTTAAATCGAGACTTTACTCTACTTCAAGGGGATTGTCTGGAGTTGCTCCCCGAAATTGATTTTAAGTTCGATTGTGTTTTTGCGGATCCTCCATATTTCCTGAGTAACGGCGGCATTAGCTATCAATCCGGCGAAGTTGTTTGTGTGGATAAGGGTGACTGGGACAAAGCTTCATCGCCAGAGCAAATTGATGACTTCAATATGAAGTGGCTCTCTTTGTGCCGGGAAAAACTAAAAGACAATGGTACAATCTGGATTTCCGGAACGTATCACAATGTCTTTAGCGTGGCTAATACGCTG
>JAFYUJ010000059.1 GCA_017558555.1 Akkermansia sp. | reverse complement strand
TTACTTCTGAATTATGGCACTACACATTCAAATGAGCGAAGAAGCCGAGAGAGAGCTGCGCCGCGCTGTGCTGCGCAACAAGCTTTCTTCCATCGGCGCATGCTTGCTCTTCATGCTGTTGGGCGGTGGTCTGCTCGTCTTCACCACCATTTACATCGCCGGTGAAATCCCCGCAGAATTCATCTCTTACGTTCCCCCGGCAGAGGATGGCCCCCCCTCCAATGCCCCGGTGCAAAAGGAACTCACCCAGAAGTCTTCTGCCCCCACGGCTGAGGTCTCTCCCTCCGTCATCGTGGCACAGGGTGCCACGGCGGTCAACATGGCTCCTGTGAACATCAGCACCAGCGAAGGACTCGATTTCAACACCGATTTCGACATGGGCCTCTCCATGGATGGTGACCTGGGCGCCGGCTTGGGTGATGGTGGCTCCGGTCTGGGTTCCGGCACAGCCGGTGGCTCGGCGCTGGAAGGCACGTTCTACGATTTGAAGCAGACGCAGCGAGGAGCACCTACCGGTCTTGCGCCCTCCGATCAGAATAAGGTGATTGAGGTTCTTTCCACATTCTTCCTGCGCAATTGGAATGCCGGAGCACTGAGCCGCTATTATGCATCCAAACAGAAATTGTACGCCTCCAACTTCTACTTGCCTGTGGCTTTGGCAGATTATGGCCCCATTGCTTTCAAGGTGGGTGATCCCTCCAAGCCCAAGGATAAATGGATTTGCCAGCCTGCTGCCTGGTTGGCCGTATACCGCGGCAAAGTGCGCGCCCCGAAGAGTGGCAAGTTCCGCTTTATCGGCACTGGCGACGACTTCCTCGCCGTGCGATTTGACCGCAAGACAGTGCTGGATGCTGGCTACCGTCTGCCCACCCTCTGGGACAAGGCCAACCCCCGCGCATGCTGGGTATCCGGCTCCGGCGACCTCAAGAACTACCAGGCTTTGCTCAAGAGCGGCAAGGACCGCAACCGCAAGGATTATGAACTCATCAACTCTATCCCCGAGTGCAAAATCTGGAATAACGAATTGGGCGGCCTGACAGGTGGCACCATTTTTGAAGTGAAGGAAGGTCAGTCCTACCCTATTGAAATTGCCATCTCTGAAATTCCCGGCGGTAAGTTTGGTTTCGTCCTCTTCATCGAGGATGTGACAGATGGCAAGAACTCCAAGGCCAGGAAGTACGACCTTTTCCGCACCAACTTCTCTCTGCCCAACAAGGCTGAAATTGAGAAGCTGCTCAACGAGGCCAAGTGCAAGGCCGGTGGCTTCGAGGCTGTGCCCTACAATGAGGATTCTCTCATCTGGACGGCCGTTCCCTGATACATTTTGTTCGCTCATCTTCTTGTACAGACCATGTCCCCGATGTAGGATGTGGTCTGTAACGCTTTTGTAACACTTCGGCGCCATTTTGCGCTCGCGCTTCCGTGCGCCGTATGGTATGGTAGCTCTGTAAAACCCTTACTTCTGAATTATGGCACTACACATTCAAATGAGCGAAGAAGCCGAGAGAGAGCTGCGCCGCGCTGTGCTGCGCAACAAGCTTTCTTCCATCGGCGCATGCTTGCTCTTCATGCTGTTGGGCGGTGGTCTGCTCGTCT
>JAFYUJ010000058.1 GCA_017558555.1 Akkermansia sp. | reverse complement strand
ATTGCGTGGATTTATTGGCTGCTATTCCCTCCGTCATTTATGGTATGTGGGGCCTTTTTGTGCTGGTGCCGCTGATGCAGGACCACGTGCAACCTTTTTTGGCAGAGACGATCGGGATGATACATCTGCCGGGTGGAGCATGGCTTTTGGGAGAAGATGGCGTAGGGAGTGGCTTTGGTTTCATGACGGCGGGGGTAATTCTGGCACTCATGATTTTGCCCTATATGAGCGCTGTAATGCGCGATGTATTGCGGATGACACCGCCCATGTTGCGGGAATCTGCGTATGGACTAGGTTGCACCCGGTTGGAAACGACCTTGGATGTGGTACTTCGCTATGGTATACGCGGCATGATTGGTGGAGTGTTTATCGGCATGGGGCGCGCACTGGGTGAAACCATGGCAGTGTTGTTTGTCATAGGTAACCTGATGGAATCACCTGCTGGATTGTTTTCTTGCGGCACAACGATAGCCGCTACACTTGCCAACAATTTTGCTGAGGCTACCGGTTTGCAACAGAGTGCGCTTTTTGCGCTTGGTGTGGTGTTGATGCTGATGAGCTTCAGCATACAGTTGCTGACGCGTTATTACCTGGCCCGCACCGGGGCTAAGCGTGGTGAAAACATTTAACCTCTATGATGATGACAATGACTCCCCGACCTTTATGTTATCGCAAAGCGCTCAATCAGTTGCTTAGTGTCTTTGCCCTGTTTTCCATCTGTATAGCCCTGGGTGGCATGGGGTGGATTTTGTACACCGTTTTCCAATATGGAGCTCCGGTCATCAACTGGGAGTTCTTGACTGCCCCATCTAAACCGTATGGTGAGCCGGGTGCCGGTGTGGGCAATGCTTTGCTGGGCACGCTGATGATGACACTCGGTGCAACCTTCCTGGCTGTTCCACCGGCGGTGGCCGGGGGTATTTACCTGGCGGAGTTTGGGAAAAGCAGTCGTTTGGCAGATGTGTTACGCTTCTGTGCGAATGTACTGATGGGTCTGCCCTCCATTCTGGTGGGTTTGTTTGTGTATGCCATGTTGGTGGCGACAACGGGTCACTTTTCCGGGTTGGCCGGTACGGTCGCATTGGCCATCATCATGTTTCCGGTCATCATGCGCACTACGGAAGATATGCTGCTCATGGTGCCTGATACGCTGCGTGAATCTGCTTTGGCTCTGGGGATGACCCGCATGCGTGCCACTTTGTGCATTGTGGCAAGAAGCGCCCGCAATGGATTAGCAACGGGTATTTTACTTTCGTTGGCCCGTGTGAGCGGGGAAACAGCACCTTTGTTGTTTACTGCGCTTTTTGCAGATACCTGGCCGGGTGGATTTTTTACGGAGCCCACAGCCAGTGCTCCCGTGCTCATCACCGAATACACGACCAACTCTCCTTTTGAAAGCATGCATGCCATGGGCTGGGGTACGGCCTTGCTCATGGCTTTGTTTATCTTGATAATCAATATCGCAACACGTTGTATCTTCTATGAAAAAAGACATTAAAATATCAACCCGGCATTTGAACTTTTACTACGGTAAAAACCAGGCCCTCTTTGATAACAACCTGGATATCTATGCCAACAACATTACGGCGGTCATTGGCCCGAGTGGATGTGGCAAGTCTACGCACTTGCGCATTTATAACCGTATTTTTGAATTGTACAGGAATCAGAAAGCCACCGGCGAGATTTTGTTGGATGGTAAGAACATCCTGGCGCCCGATGTGGATTTGCTGAAGCTGCGCCACAAGGTTGGCATGATATTCCAGAAACCGACTCCCTTTCCCATGAGCATTGCAGACAACGTGGCTTACCCGCTGAATCTGCATTATAAGCTCAGCCGAAGCGAAATAGCGGACCGCGTGGAGGAAGCTCTGCGCGGGGCATCTCTTTGGGATGAGGTGAAAGACAAATTGAAATCCAGCGGTTTGGCGCTTTCCGGTGGTCAACAACAGCGCTTGTGTATTGCACGTGCACTGGCGGCTGAACCGGAAGTGTTGCTGATGGATGAACCCACCAGCGCTATTGACCCCGTCGCTACTTTACGCATCGAGGAGCTGGTGCTGGAGCTGAAAAAGAAATACACCATCGTCATCGTCACGCACAATATGCAGCAGGCTTCCCGTATCTCTGACAGAACCGCCTTCTTTTACAAAGGCCGCATTGTGGAGGAAGACGCTACTTCCACCATTTTTACCAACCCGCGTCACCAACAGACAGAAGATTACATTACCGGCCGATTCGGTTAAACATTTATCATTGGCTACATTTATGAATCATCATTTTATAACAGAATTGAATCGTTTGCGTCAACAACTCTGTGACCAGGGGCGCGTGGTGGAACAAGCCATTCGCCAGGCCATACAGGCGTTTCAAACCGGAGATGTTGCTTTGGCATACTGCGTGATGGATAATGATGCAGTGATTGATCAGGAAGAAATCCGCATTGAAGAAGAGTGTCTGAAAACATTGGCCTTGTACCAACCTGTGGCAAGAGACCTGCGGACGGTGATATCGTGCATCAAGATGAATGCCTCGTTGGAGCGTATGGCGGATTTTGCAGGGCACATGGCAGAGCGTGCAGTACACGTTGCATCCTTGTCTCTGGATGGCAATCAGGAAATGTTTGATTTTTCTCCCATGGAACATCTGGTGCTTGAGCAGTTGCAAGATACGCTGAAAGTCATCGAGACATCTGATGCTTGCCTGGCATACAAAATCATCGAGCGCGATGATGAGGTGGATGCCATGCGTCGTGAGCATCGTGTGCATGCTCGCACTGCGCTTGCATCCAGCCCGGCTTTTGCAGAATATTTCATTGATTGCATAGGCCTGGCGCGCGATTTGGAGCGTATTGCTGATTTGGCTATTGATATCTGCCAGCAAATGGTTTATTTGCAGACCGGCAGCATTGTGCGCCATGCCTGATTCATTTCACCCTCAGCCAGATAAATGGGGATTTAGCGGGCACAGCCCGCAATGCACAATTAACAATGAAAAATGTACAATGAAGAAGTTCCCCGCGGCATAGCCGCGGCTAGCTTTGAGCCCCGGCAGGGGCGGCAGACGTTAGCCCGGGGTAGAGT
>JAFYUJ010000057.1 GCA_017558555.1 Akkermansia sp. | reverse complement strand
CTCAGCGCAGGGCCATGCAAACACGGCATCGGCGCCCAAGCCCTTGCAGCACATGGCGATGTAGGCACCGCCGTATGCCTTGCGCAGAATCATAGTCACCTTGGGAACAGTAGCTGCGGAGTATGCGAAAATCATCTTGGCGCCGTGGCGGATGATGCCACCACGTTCCTGTTGTTTGCCGGGCAAGAAACCGGGCACGTCTACCAGGTTCACCACGGGGATGTTAAAGGAATCGCAGCATCGGATGAAGCGAGCGGCCTTATCGGAAGCATCAATATCCAGGCAACCGGCCTTCACTGCAGGCTGGTTGGCAATGATGCCTACGACCATACCACAAATGCGACCAAAGCCCACAATCACATTGCCGGCAAAGTTAGCATGCACTTCCATGAAGGAGCCTTCATCCACCAGACGAGCAATCACCTTCTGCATATCGAGCGGGGTGTTGTTGCTCTCGGGGATGATATCATTCATACCCTCATCATCGGCAATATCAAGAGGCTGAGAAAGGTCGTGGGGAGGATCCTGCGTGTTGTTGGACGGCAGATAGGTGAGCAAACGCTTGGCAATGTTGATGGCATCCTCATCCGTTTCAGCAACAAAGTGAGCATTGCCGGAAACAGAGGAATGCACGGCAGCACCGCCAATTTCTTCCATGGTGCACTTTTCGTACGTCACCTGCTCAATCACCTTGGGTCCCGTGATGTACATACCGGCTGCACCACCCTTGCGGATGATGATGAAGTCTGTCAGGGCGGGAGAATAAGCAGCACCGCCTGCGCAGGGGCCAAGGATAAGAGAAATCTGAGGCACAACACCGCTGGCAGCCACGTTGTTGTAGAAAACATTGGCAAAGCCGGTGAGGGAATCTACCCCTTCCTGAAGTCGGGCACCACCGGAGTCATTCATCTGAATGATGGGCATACCGGCCTTGAGCGCATACTGCTGCGCATCACAAATTTTCTGAGCATGCATATACCCCAGTGAACCACCCTGAGCCATGAAATCTGCGGATACAGCGGCTACGGGACGGCCATCCACCAAACCAAACCCGGATACAATACCCTCACCGGGGATGTACTTGTCCAGCATGCCGAAATTGCTGCAATGATGCCGCGTATGCATTCCGATTTCCGTAAAGGAACCGGCATCGTACAAGCAATCAACGCGCTCGCGCGCTGTCCAGTCGCCCTTGGCATGGCGCTGGTCAATCTTTTCCTGACCACCGGAAAGAATCACCTTTTTGCGGCGAGTCTCCAGCTCCTCAAGTAATTTAGGGTCAATAGCCATAGTTTGTCTTTCTCGTTGGGTATATGGGTAGGAAAAACGGACGCTGTAGAGATAACTCTACCGCATACTCATTCTACGCAGCGCTATTCTAGCAGTTTACTCCCCTTTTGAAAAGCAAAAAGCATGTTACCATGCACGTTTTTTTCATGAAAAGATTTTCCAGCGAACAAAACAACTGAAAATAAATCAAAAAGCATTCATCGCATGAAATTATTTCAAAAAAATTAAAAAAAGGCTTGATTCCCGCCACGATTTACGTATAATAAGTCCGCACTCATTCCGAAAGCGAACAGCTTAAAGAAATGACATGCGGGCGTAGCTCAGTGGTAGAGCGCAACCTTGCCAAGGTTGATGTCGTGGGTTCGAATCCCATCGCCCGCTCTCACAAAACCAGCCGGACGTACACCAAACGTTCCGATGACATGCGGGCGTAGCTCAGTGGTAGAGCGCAACCTTGCCAAGGTTGATGTCGTGGGTTCGAATCCCATCGCCCGCTCTCCAAGATGTCGGCTCCGCATACAGCAAGCCAATGACACGCGGGCGTAGCTCAGTGGTAGAGCGCAACCTTGCCAAGGTTGATGTCGTGGGTTCGAATCCCATCGCCCGCTCTCTCATATAAGCTCCTCATTTGGGGAGCTTTTCTGTTTTCCGGGATTCGAACCCACAACGAGTGGGCAAGGTGCGAGTAAGCGAGCAACTTGCCACCAAGCCGAGCAGCCACCGCTGCGAGGGAACTCTGCCGCCAGGCAGAGCTTGGTGGAGCGGGTAGAATCCCATCGCCCGCTCTCTCATATAAGCTCCTCATTTGAGGAGCTTTTCTGTTTTCCGGGATTCGAACCCACGACGAGTGAGCAAGACAAAAATGCGAGCATTCAGCTATTAGCCTTGCGGAAATAAGGTCCATGTGGTACATTAGCTCTCATGAACATCTTCCGCACTGCATTACTCGCGCTCGCGTGCGCGGCGCAAATGGCGACGGCACAGTTTGGTATGGATTTTGGATTCGGCGATGAGCAGCCGGCATTGGTCACCACCAGTGCAAAAGCCAGTGTCACCAGCTACAAGCCGGGCGAAGCTTTTTACGTGAGCCTTACTGCCAGTGCAGAATCTCCCTGGCACACATATTTCCGTAACCCGGGCACCATGGGCATGCCCATTACAGCTCAACTGAAGGTTCCCGCAGGCTTCCAGGCAGAAGGCCCCTACTGGCAGCCGCCTCACCGCATAGAAGACAGCGTGAGCGTGGCCTATGCCTACTCTGATGCCGTGGCTGTTTGGAAAGTAACCCCCACGCCCCAAGCCTCGGGTGAAGCCGTTTTCAGCATCGACACCACAGCTCAGGCCTGCAAGGAAGGCCAGTGTGGCACACCTGAGAACTCTACGGCAACCGTGGTGCTGAATGTCGGCGACGGCGCAACCGCAGCAGATTGGAACAACAAGGAGCAAACGGTTGAAGTGCTGGGCAACACCCCCGTAGAAGTGCGTGCCACGCAGACCAAAGATGCCGTACAACTCAAGTTTGATTGGCAAGAAGATATCAAAGATGCTTACTTCTTCTCAGAAGATAACAGCATTGACCCCGCTGCGGTGCAGACGCTCACTCGCGAAGGCAACACCTACACCCTGACACTTCCCCGCAACAAGGGAACCAATGACATGTATGCCCCTGCTAATCCGGAGACCGTGGGTAAGCCCCTGCCCACCCTGAGCGGCATTCTCACCTTTGATGGCAAGCACACCACCATTCAGATTGAGCCACAAAAAGAAAGCATCAGCGGCGTTCCTGCCGGTTTTGGCGGTATCATTCTGTATTTGTTCCTGGGCGGGTTGATTCTGAACCTCATGCCCTGTGTCTTCCCCGTCATTGGGCTCAAAATTATGAGTTTTGTTGAGCTGGGGGGTGGCAGTCGCGCCAAGGTCATGCTGCATTCTCTTGCATTCGTGCTGGGTATCCTCATCTCGTTCTGGGTGCTGGGCATCATGCTCATTGTCCTTTCCAACGCCCCTGCTCTGGCAGACACACCCTGGACCGATTGGCTGCAAACCCTCTGGGCTGATGCCGGTTCAGAATCCCGCAAATGGGCTGTGTGGATGCAGAACCCCTGGGTTATCTACGCCATCACCCTGCTGCTTACAGTAGTGGGCCTGAGCATGTACGGTGTCTTTGAAATCGGCGTATCGGCCACCGGTGCCGGTCAGAAACTGCAAAACAAGGGTGGTCTCACCGGCTCCTTCTTCCAAGGGCTCTTCATCACCGTTGTGGCTACCCCCTGCTCCGCCCCCTTCCTGGGTGCAGCCATGCCCGCAGCCATGGCTCTGCCGGGCGTGTGGATGGTGGTAGCCCTCACCTTCATGGCACTGGGCCTGGCATTCCCGTACATCGTACTGGGATTCTTCCCCTCACTCGTCAGTAAGCTTCCGCGCCCCGGTGCCTGGATGGAATCCCTGCGCCAGGGCTTGTCTTTCTGCCTCTTCCTGGCAGCAGCCTGGTTGCTTTCGGTGTACCTTTCCTTCGCTCCGGAGGAAGACCCGTTGGCCGTCATGTTCATCCTGGTATCTCTGGTGGTCTTCTGCTCGGCATTCTGGGTATACGGCCGCTGGTGCCCCATCTACCGCAGCCGTAAGAGCCGCATCATCGGTTTGGTGGTAGCCATCATCCTGGCCGGTCTCGGCATCTGGGGCGGCATGCCTGCCACAGAGCACGAAGACACTGCCACAACGGCAGAGTGGCAAACCTGGACGCCCTCTGCCATGCAGGAAGCCCTGCAGGAGGGGCATCCGGTCTACGTAGACTTCACCGCCAAGTGGTGCGCCACGTGCCAGTACAACAAGATGACAGCCTATACTGACGAAGTGTACGCAGAATTCAATCGCGCAGGCGTGATTCTGATGCGAGCAGATGCCACGGAAAAGAACGCCGATATCGATGCGGAAATGCACAAGCTGGGCCGCACCTCTGTGCCGGTGAACGTCCTGTATATCCCCGGAGCAGAGCCTGCCATTACCCCCGAGCTGCTCACCCCCGGCAACCTTATGGAGTTCCTCATTCCCCGTCTGGCAAATGTCTCTTCCGGTGAAGAAGAAGAAGCACACGAGGATGAAGGTGAAATGGACGATGAAGCCGCAGCTGATGCAGCGGTGGAAGAAGCCGAACCCGAAACAGAGGAAGCGGCAGAATGAGCCTCGATACTCCAGAGCAACACCTACCCCAGCCCCCAAAGCGCAGCCGCCGATGGTTTCTGAAAGGCTTGTTGGGTGTAGGTGCTCTGGCTGCAGCGGGAAAGGGTGTCGACTGGCTCCTGCCGCGCACCCTTTGCCGCGCCGGTGAATGGCAAGGCCCCATTACCGACCATTTCGACGGCACCTACTTCTACAACCCGGAGCCACAGCTCCCCATGGGCACGCGCGAAGCTCTGCGTTGGCTCACAGACCGCAAATCGAAGGGATATTACCCCAAAGTTGAGCGCAATAACCACACCCCCAAGCTGGCGCCGCAAGTTACCGGGCGCAACTGGGAAATCACTATGGTGAATCACTCCACCATGCTGATTCGCGTCCACGGGCTCAATATCCTCACCGACCCCGTCTGGAGCGACTATACCAGCCCCGTCCAAGGCTTTGGCCCCTGCCGCACGCGTCCTGTAGGCATCGCATGGGATGAGCTTCCGCACATCGATGTGTGCCTCATCTCCCATGATCATTACGATCATTTTGATGTCAACACGCTTCAAAAGCTTGAGCAGAGAGACCACCCTCATTTCGTTGTACCACTGGGGCTCAAAAGCCTGCTCGAATACCACTGCGGCACCGGTCTCCGCGTCAGCGAGATGGATTGGTGGCAACACATCACCCATCAGGGGCTGAGCATCCATGTTGTCCCCGCCCGCCACTGGAGCAAACGCTACCGCACCACCGAAAGTTCCAACCGCTCGCTCTGGTGTGGATTCTACCTCAAAGCACCTGCCGGTGGTCCCTCCATCTACTTTGCCGGCGACACTGCTCGCACCACGTGGTTTGCCACTATCGGCAAACGCCTCGGTGCACCGGATGTAGCGATCCTACCCATCGGAGCCTATCGGCCCGAATGGATTCGTAACAACCACACCAACCCCGCAGATGCAGTGGACGCACTCCTGGCACTCAATGCCCCACTTGCCATCGCATGCCACTTCGGCACCTGGCAACTGGCCAATGAAGGCTACGAAGAAACGCTGCAAGACCTCGCAGCAGCACTTCAACGAGCCAATATCTCACCCACACGCTTCCCCGCACCCGAAAACGGACAGACCATCAGAGGAAGTGTGTAATCACTACTGGCAGACTGCCGACAATTCCAAGTTGACTCGGAATACCCCTAGGTTGGGAACATGCGCGACAGGTTTTAACCTTGACAGGCAGGGGCTTCACGCTCTAGAATGGCAGGCATGAATTGGCTTCCGCGACATCTGCTGAAATATCTATGCCTCCTGCCCATCATTTATTTGGTGGTGCTGTACACCATGGGGGCACAGGGGATTCGTCTGGCCGCCTATTTAGACAGCGTGGCAGAGCGCTTTCCGGAAGTACTGAGCAATCCGTATTTTCTGATGGCAGCCATCATCATGCTGGTGGTAGCATGCGTACGCGGTATGACCCTGGTGTGGAATATCTTATATTGCTGCGCAACCACATTGTGGATTCTGGAAATTATCCTCCTGAGTGATGCCGGAAGCATCATCCTTCCCTCTGCCATCTGGGCCATTCCCGGGGCAGAATCGCTACTGAGTGTACCTACAGATTACCCGGTTTCCATCTTCCTCATTCCCCTGTTGTGGATTCTTGGAGGGTTATGCACCAATGCCTTTCGCAGCATTACTGTTGCCTGTTGTCTTAATTTCATCATTTCACTTTTGCTTGCCTATGCATGCCAGGGCATTGCCTACTTATGGGAGAACATGCAAGAGCCATTCTTTCCGGATTTGCTGTCACAGTTCAAAACAGTGCGCTGGTGTACAGCCATTCTACCGGCGTTGTTCATGTTCCTTTACACGTTCTTCCTGGCTATGTTTGAGGCTCTTATTCCTCGCCGATTGATTGAGAAACCGCTCAACAAATCGCAAGAAAAAGAGACAGCCGAAGCATGAAAAAATCCTGCGCTTATTGATGCCTTTGGACATACTCCAGGCAATGAATACGCAAGCCGCACCACAGCAGCCTACCGAGCCGGATAGGGTAGTACAAGCCCGTAAACATGTGGCTCCGGAGCTGGGGGCATACTTTGGTCGGCCTGTGTTTATCCGCATCATTAAAGAGGATTGGGAACTGGAATTGTGGACCCGGGACAATGAGCAATGGAGCATCCTCAAAACATACGAGATTGCCGGCATGAGCGGCGAACTGGGACCCAAAACCGCAGAAGGAGATTGTCAGGCGCCGGAAGGATTTTACGAAGCTACACCACGAGGACTCAATCCGCGCAGCAAGTATCACCTGTCTTTCAACATCGGCTATCCCAATGCGTTCGATGTCTCTCTGGGGCGCACGGGTTCCTACATCATGATACACGGAAGCGATGTCTCCATCGGCTGCTTTGCGATGACTGATGCCGGCATTGAAGAAATCTACACCATGGTGAACGAGGCGTTTAAAGCCGGGCAATCCTGCGTACCTGTACAGGTATACCCCTTCCGCATGACACCTGAACGTATGAAGAAAGATGCCACGAGCCCGCACTATGATTTCTGGAAGCTCCTACTCCCCGGCTGGTTGCACACAGAGCAATACAGAGAGCCGGCACCGGGAACGTACGAAATTTAAGCTCCTTACGCTCAAGCACGAGAAGCAATGAGGCGATACACACATGGGGGGACGCATGCTTCCACCCACCTTTCCCAGCCTGTCACCCCGACGAACCCTCGAACATAAGAAGACGAGACGTGCTCCAGCTCGCCGGGAGGCATGAGAAACACAGACTGAATTGATGGTTCCATGCGGGCGTTCATGCGGGCCATGGGCTTCTCATATTCTAAGTCGATGGTATTGCGTATTCCCCGCAGCAGGTAATTGGCACCCAATTCCCTGGCAAAATCCACCAGAAAGCCATGATTCACAGCCTCAACCCGCACATTGCCGGGGATGTCTCCTACCATCTCGCGCAATACAGCCAAGCGCTCCTCCCTGCTGAAAAAACCAGGTTTATCCGGGTTTACCGCCAGTGCCACCACCAATTCATCAAAGAGTGCGGCTCCCTGCTGAATCATCCAAAGGTGGCCATTGGTGGGCGGGTCAAAGCTGCCTGCATATACTGCGGTGCGTTTCATGCCTATGGGTATACCTGCAATAGCCTGTTGCGTCAAGTTTAATAGCAAAAAAACTGCCGCACTCAGCAGGAAGCCGGTGCGGCAGGCATCATTTTATCTCAATGCTGGATTATTTGGCCCAGCCGGTGTAAGCAGTGCGGTATACAGCCAGGATTTCCTCACGCACGCAGGGACGCGGATTGCCACCGGTGCAAACGTCGGCCATAGCGGCATCGGTCAGGGCTTCCAGGTCTTCTTCCTTTACGCCAATTTCAGCAAGCGTCTGGGGGATGTTGACATCTGCCGAGAGCTGGCACACAGCCTGAATGGCAGCCTTGCGGTACTCCTCCTCAGACATGGCATCCACACCCTGCACACCCATGGCGCGGGCAATTTCACGGAACTTCTCGCCGGTGTACTCAGCGTTGTACTCCATCACATAGGGAAGCAGCACAGCATTGGCCACACCGTGGGGGGTGTTGTAGAAAGCGCTGAGGGGGTGAGCCATGCCGTGTACCACACCAAGGCCCACATTGGAGAAAGCCATGCCGGTCATGTACTGACCAAGGGCCATACCTTCGCGACCGGCAGGGTCATTTTCCACAGCACCGCGCAGGTTCTTTGCAATAAGCTCTACTGCCTTGATGTTGAGTGTATCGGCCAACTCCCAGGCAGCCAGTGTAGTGTAACCTTCGATGGCGTGAGTCAGGGCATCCATACCGGTAGCAGCGGTAAGCCCCTTGGGCATGGAGGACATCATTTCGGGGTCAACCACAGCCACCACGGGAATATCGTGGGGGTCCACACACACAAACTTGCGACGCTTGGCTTCATCCGTAATCACGTAGTTGATGGTGGTTTCAGCAGCCGTACCGGCAGTCGTAGCCACAGCAATCATAGGCACAGCCTTGTTCTTGGTGGGAGCCAAACCTTCCAGTGACACCACATCAGAGAACTCGGGGTTGTTAATTATGATGCCAATGGCCTTGGCCGTGTCCTGGGGAGAACCGCCACCGATGGCAATCATGTAATCTGCACCAGCAGCCTTGAATGCAGCCACACCGGCTTCCACCACAGCTACGCTGGGGTTTGCCTTTACCTGGTCATAAATCTCATAGGCGCAACCGGCTTCGTCCAGCAGAGTTGTCACCTTTGCCACCACGCCAAAGCGCACCAAGTCGGCATCGGTCACAATCAAGGCCTTCTGGAAGCCACGGTTCTTCACCTCGGTCACAATCTCACGCACGGCGCCAGCGCCGTGGTAACTCGTCTCGTTCAGAATAAAGCGTTTTGCGGACATATTTGAATTCTACCTTGATTTTGGAGCCAATGCAACAGAAAACTGATGATTTGGCATCTTTTTTAGATAAAGAGTACATTTTAGGGTTGAAATCAGGGGTGGAATGTATAGAATAAAGGCGCTATGACATACGAAGTTTTCGAAACGAAGGAAGCTGCAGCCAAGAAGTTGGCCGCAGAAGTTGCAGAGCTCATCCGCAGCCGTGCAGCCGAGGGCAAAGGCGTTGTGCTTGGTCTGGCCACGGGTGCTACCCCCCTGCCTTTCTACGCTGAGTTGATTCGTCTTCACAAGGAAGAGGGTCTGTCCTTCAAGAATGTGACCACGTTCAACCTGGATGAATACACCGGTCTGCCCCACGAGCACGTGGAATCCTACTGGTACTTCATGCACACCAACCTCTTCAACCACATCGACATCCCGGCCGAAAACATCAACCTGCCCTGCGGCACTCTCGCTCCCGAGGAAATCCCCGCTCACTGCCAGGCTTACGAAGACAAGATTAAGGCCTGCGGTGGTCTGGACCTGCAGATTCTCGGCATTGGCCGCACCGGTCACATCGGCTTCAACGAACCCGGCTCTGACGACACCACCATCACCCGCCAGGTACACCTCGATGACCTCACCAAGACCGATGCTGCTCCCGCTTTCGGTGGTTTCGAGAACGTGCCCAACACCGCTATCACCATGGGTGTGGCCACCATCATGGGCGCCAAAAAGGTGCGTCTGATGGCTTGGGGCGACAAGAAGGCTTCCATCGTGAAGAAGGCTATCCAGGGTCCCGTGACCATCGATGTGGCCGCTTCCTACCTGCAGAACCACGCCGACGCCAAATACTTCCTTGACGCTCCGGCCGCTGCTGAGCTGTAAATCTTCACCAAGGGCAGCGATTAGCTACCCCACACAAACAAGACACGAGCCGGGGTTCAAGCCCCGGCTCTTTGCTTTCACGGCAATGACGCAACACCTTTACATTCATATCCCATTTTGCCACCGCATTTGCCCGTATTGCGCGTTTTTCAAACACACGCCCAGCGATACAGATATGCGAGGATTTGTGCGAGCGGTGGGAGAGGAAGCCAAGCTGCGATTGCCGCAAGGATTCACCCCCACAACCCTTTATTTTGGCGGCGGCACTCCCAGCATGCTCTCTCCCACACACCTCGAAACGCTGGTTGTCCATCTACGCGAGGTAGCCGACCTCACCAAGCTTCAAGAATGGAGTTTTGAAGCAAACCCTGCCACGTTTACCCCTGCAAAAGTGGAACAATGGCTGAGACTGGGCATTACACGCATCTCCCTGGGGGTACAAAGCATGAGCTCAGACACACTCCGCATGCTGGGACGCGAGCACACCCCCGAACAAGTACGACAAAGTGTCACCATTCTCCGCGAAGTGGGCATGCCGCAAGTGAACATCGACCTCATGTTCAGTCTGCCTGGGCAGACGCCAGGTCAATGGCAGGACACCTTGGAGCGCACATTGGAACTGGAGCCAAACCACATCTCTACCTACAACCTCACCTACGAAGAAGGCACACCCTTTCACCGGCAATATGGTGATAAGATGGTGGATGAAGAGACGGATGCAGCCATGTTTCTGCTGACGGATGACTTGCTCACCTCCGCTGGCTTCCGCCATTACGAAATTTCCAACTATGCCAAGGAAGGCTGTCTGTCCCTGCACAATCTGGCCTGCTGGCAAGGGAAAGACTACTATGGACTGGGCCCCGGAGCCTGTGCAACCATCGGCCACACGCGCTATGCCAATGCGGAGAACACCCCAGCGTACATTCAATCCCTGCTCCATGGTCAACTACCACCCCACGAAAGCGAAAATCTGAGCGAAGCGGACAAACGCACCGAGCTTCTGGGGCTCTGGCTACGCACAGACATCCCCCTGCCCGCAGCCAGTCTTCGTGCGGAAGACAGAGCATACATTGAATCGCTCTGTCTGGAAGGTCTTGCTACCTATTCGGAAGAACAGGGGCTTTTGCTTACCCGCAAAGGGCGACTTCTGGCTGATGAAATTGTGGTGGGCTTCATGTAATTTTCGACAACCGGAGCCATTGTGACAAAATTACCGCTTGAAAGAAGCGACCGAACAGGTAGAATAAGGAGAATATCTCACCCTGTTCCTATCATGCGTCTGCTCCCCACCATCGCACTTGGTCTCATCTCTGCGCTTGTACTGACACCCGTAGCACTGGCTGCTTCCGCAAAAAAATCCGGGCGCAAGACAAGCACGCAGCGCAGCACCACCGGCAGAAAACCCTCTTCCAAATCTACCACGGCTAAAACAACAAAAACAATCGCCCCTGCTGCAAACAAAGTTGTTTCTGAGGCTCCCGCTAAAATCGATGTAAAACCACTGTCCCCAGAAATGGCAGAGAAATACAAGCTTTTCCTCGAAAAATTGGACGAGCAAGCTAAAAATGACAGTTTGGATTACTGCCCGGCACTTCAGATTGTACTGGACACCACTGGTGATGAGTGGGCTGCGCTGGAATGGATGCAACATGCAGCCAATGAAGGCTATGCTGCAGCGCAGAGCTATGTTTCAGGCCGTGTTTTGAGCCACGTACCGGGGGACAAGCTGCAAGATCCCGCTACCATCCAAGCATACAGACTGGCAAAAGCTGCGGCAGACAAAGGATACGACCCTGCCGGGGTTGATGTCAGCATCTGCCTGCGCCACGGCATTGGTACCACTAAAAATGAAGCAGCTGCCAATGCCCAACTTCTGCAAGCCTGCAAAGGGGGCAGCTTTGAAACGCGCTTCAAATGGCTGCAACTGACCGGTCGTCTCAACAAATTCGATGATAAGGATCGCCCTGAGGTCAAATCTGAAATCGATCGTGGTAACCACCACATTATGTACTATTTGAGTTCCTATGCACCGGATTCCCCCACACAAGTAGAATGGCTGCGCAAGGCTGCAGAGCAAGGCAACGCAGAAGCACTATTCACACTCTCCTCCCTTTCCTCCCGCATCAAACCCAAGGATAGCTACGTCCTGCTGCAGGAAGCCGTCAAATTACACAGCCCCGCCGCCATGTTTGTGCTGGGTACAGCCCTGGCAGACCCCGACCCCAACAACAAATTCACTCAGGAAGCCGGTATCGCCAAAGATGAAAAGACCGGTATTCACCTGGTTCGCCTCGCGGCCATGATTGGCAACTCTCAATCGAATATGGCGCTCGGACATGCATACTACGATGGAACCTTCGGTCTGCCCAAGGATGCAGAAAAAGCATACCGTCACTATGCAGCAGCCCGCAATGCCCGCAACATTGCCGGAGCCGCGGCAGAAGGCTACCTGCTGCTCAAGGGCGAGGGCGTTAAACAAGACACCACGCGTGGCACGTCCCTGCTCAACCTGGCAGCCAATGCCGGCTATGCTCACGCTTGTGTGTTGCTTGCTCACGCGGAATACGCCGGATTCGATGGTTCACCTGATGCCTCCAAGGCTGAAGAATATCTCAACGATGCAGCCGTCCGGAAAATGCCCGAGGCATACGTCTTCCTGGCTTACATCACGGCCAAGGGGGGTACCAACCTGAAAGCCAATCCTCAGCTGGCAGAAAACTACGTTCGCATGGCATCGCTCGACATGGGGGATAAAGCGCAGCAACTCTACGACAAACTCATGAGCGAAGGAAAATGGGAACCGCACCCATAATACACTTCTCTTAATAGAAAACAGCAGCTACTGTTTATACGTTATACACAATATTGCACATTTTTGCAGCACTGCATACCATATGTAGTACTGCAAATTTTTTATTACTATTGCTTACGGGAAAAATGCTTGTCAGATGACATCCGATATGATAAACTCGCAACGCACTACCCGCCTATAGCAGGTAGCATGTAATCTCTACACCTGAAATCTACCCTCAAACACCATACACTGACTATGACAAAAGCCCTTTTTCGCAGCATCCTGGCCAGCGTAGCATTCCTTACCATCGGGAGCCTGAACTCACAGGCAGCTCCGACGGTCAGCAAAGGTTTCATCATGCCTGCAGCCCCGTCTCCGGACGCTCGACCCGATCCTGATCTTCCCAACATGGGACGCGACAAGCACGGCATGCCGTTCTATCATCCCAAACAGCTTAATCGCGTGGTGCGCACCACCGCTTACACGCACTCTGAAAGCGACCACCTTGCCTACGGTCCCCGCAACGCAGTGGGTACCCGTCTGAAATACAATGAGCAGGTTCGCAGTGCGGCTGCAGACTGGTCTGTCTACCCCCTCGGCACACGTTTCAAGATTAAGGGCGAGCCCTATATCTACGAGGTAGATGACTACGGCAGCGCTCTCGTTGGCACCGGTACCATTGATATTTACCAACCCTCCCGAGCACTTATGCGCAAGTGGGGGCGCCGTGTGGTGGAAATTCAAATCATTCAATGGGGTTCCACCAAGCGCAGCATGGATTACCTTGCCGGGCGCACGCGCTACCGTCACTGCGCCCGCATGATGGCCGCGCTGCAGGAGCAGACACGCAACGCCGAAAGTGCTAAAAACTAAGATTTTATTCCCAAGATTCAAAAGGGCCGCAGTATAAACACTGCGGTCCTTTTTTACATACATCCATGAAAAGGCTTGCCATGCCATTGTGCGTTCACCGCCCCACCATCAACACCGCCGAGTATAACCTAACGCAGATGATGTCGCAATTTTGCGGGGGAGCCCTTGCCAAGTCACGCAAAATATGCTAAACTGCGGCATGCCGAAAATCGCACTCATCCAACAGGAAGCAGTAGCTTCCCCCGCAGAAAACAAACGTCTGCAAATGGAGGCTATCCGCGAAGCCGCCGCAGGTGGAGCCCAGATTATCTGCACACAAGAGATGTGCACTACGCTCTATTTCTGCCGCACGCAGGATTGCGATTTATTCGACACGGCCGACCCTATTCCCGGGCCATGGACAGACGAGCTCTGTGAGCTTGCCAAAGAACTGGGCGTGGTCATCGTAGCCGCCGGTTTTGAAAAACGTGCCACCGGTCTCTACCACAACACAGCTTGGGTGATTGACGCCGATGGCAAGTTCCTGGGGCAATATCGCAAGATGCACATCCCCCAGGACCCGGGATTCGAAGAAAAGTTTTATTTCACCCCGGGCGATTTGGGCTACAAATGCTTTGATACGCGTTTCGGTCGCATTGGTGTCCTGATTTGCTGGGATCAATGGTACCCGGAAGCAGCTCGTCTCACCGCCATGGAAGGCGCAGAAATCATCTTCTACCCCACAGCCATAGGCTGGATTCCCGGGGAAGAAGAGTTGTACACGGCCCAGCATTGTGCATGGGAGACCGTACAGCGCGGGCATGCTGTGGCAAACGGCTGCTATGTATGCGCCGTCAACCGCTGTGGCACAGAAGGCGAAACAACCTTCTGGGGGCAGTCCTTTGTGGCAGATTACTGCGGTCAAATCGTAGCAAAAGCCCCGGTAAATGAGCGCAGTATTCTCTACGCTGATATAGACTTGGCTGCGCTGGAGGCCCACCGCCGCATCTGGCCGTTCTTCCGCGACCGCCGCATCGATTCCTACAGCGGCATCACCCAGCGTTGGGGTAAATAAACATCATGAGCGCTGACACACCAGCAACAGACACACCGCAGCCGGTGAGTGTTATCATCGTAGGGATGGGAGCCCGCGCTTCCATCTATTCCACCGTAGCGCTCACCAATCCGGAATTGTTGAAGGTGGAAGGTGTAGTCGATGTGAACCAGGAGCGTGTGGAGCAAGCGCGCGTGATGTTCGGCTTGGCGGATGATCGTTGTTTTTCAACCGTGGAGGAGCTTCTGGCTCAGCCTAAGCTGGCAGATGCCATTCTCAACTGTACCATGGACAGGCTGCATGTGAGCACCTCCATCCCCCTGCTCCGGCATGGTTATGACATGTTGTTGGAAAAGCCTTACGCTCTCAATGATGAAGAGGGTCAAAAGCTGATTGACTGTGTGCGAGAAACAGGACGCAAAGTGATGGTGTGCCACGTTCTGCGCTATACGCCGTTCTATCGCGCCCTGCGGCGCGTGATTGCCAACGGAGTCATCGGCGAAGTCATTAACATACACATGGCCAACCAGGTGGGATATCTGCATGAATCCGTATCCTTTGTGCGCGGCAAGTATGCCCGGGCTGAAATATGCGGGTCCGGCATGCTGCTTACAAAATGCAGCCATGACCTGGATATCATGTCCTGGCTCATGGGCGATAACGTACCGGTATCCATCTCAAGCGTGGGCGGAGTCTTCCAATTCAAAGAAGAAAAAGCCCCCGAGGATGCTGGCACGCACTGCCTGAATAACTGCCGGCTGGAGCGTGATTGCCCCTTCTCCGCCCGCAGGCTGTACATTGAGCATCCCATGCGCTGGGCGAACAACGTGTGGCATGATACACACAGCAACCCCACGACGGATGAGGAGAAGGAAGAAATTCTCCGCCGCCCCGATAATCCTTTCAGTCGCTGTGTTCACCGCTGCGATATCAGCATTGTGGACCACCAATCCGTGCTCATCCAATTCCGCGATGGAGCCACCGGCACTTTCACGATGAACGGTGGCGCCAGCACCCCGCGCCGCATCATACACGTAACCGGTACGCGAGGCGAGATATTGGGAGATTTTGAAAGCGAAAGCTTCCGCGTGCGCCAGATAGACCCGGCAGCTCCCGGCGGTTATACCGAGCGCAAGCTTGATATGTCTGACTTCCAGCAAGGAGACGCCCATGGCGGAGGAGATCGCAGCATCGTGCTGGATTTCGTAGCCCTGATGCGCGGGGAGCGTACATCTCCCGGCTGCCCCACATTGGAAGACAGCATTACCGGCCACCGCATGGTATTCCTGGCAGAGCAATCGCGCTTGCAGGGTGGCGCCATGTTGCCCTGGTAACACGTTCCACAGCAACCTCATGCCGGAAGAAGCCACCACTACACGTAAAACATTCCGTTATCCGGATTTACCCATTTCCCGCAGACGCAAGGAAATTGCAGAAGCTCTGCGAAAGCACCAGGTAATCGTTGT
Source organism: Akkermansia sp. (assembly GCA_017558555.1). GTDB lineage: Bacteria > Verrucomicrobiota > Verrucomicrobiia > Verrucomicrobiales > Akkermansiaceae > Akkermansia. Next base: position 93,745 of record JAFYUJ010000057.1, on the reverse strand, counting down.
GGTGGGAGAAACCGGTAGTGGCAAAACAACCCAGCTGCCCAAGATTGCACTGGAAGTAGCCGGAAATTGCCGCGGCAAACTCGGTTGCACCCAGCCCCGCCGATTGGCTGCCGTGGCCGTCGCCCGCCGCATTGCAGAAGAAGTAGGATGCGAACCAGGCGGTTATGTGGGCTACCAGGTGAGATTTGATGATAAAACAAGCGCTGATACGCAACTGAAACTGATGACAGACGGTATTTTGCTGGCCGAAACGCAGAATGACCGAGATTTGCGGCAATACCACACCATCATCATCGACGAAGCGCATGAGCGAAGCCTCAACATCGATTTCCTGCTGGGGTACATGAAATTGCTGTTAGCGCGGCGCAAGGATTTGAAGCTTATCATCTCCTCTGCCACCATGGATGCCGCCGCATTCTCCGATTTCTTCGGCGGAGCTCCGGTTATCAACGTGGAAGGGCGTACCTACCACGTTGACATGCACTACATGCCCCCACGGAACAGCGAGGAGGAACTCCCGGACCATGTAGCACGCGCTGTGGAATGGCTCTCCGAGTATGACGAAAAGGGAGACGTGCTCGTCTTCCTGCCCGGCGAACGAGAAATCCGAGATTGTGCAGAAATGCTGGAGGCGTTGAACCTGCCTCGCACGGACATTTTGCCTCTCTTCGCCCGCATGGGATTGGGAGAGCAGCAGCGCATTTTTCACCCCAACGGGAGAACACGCCGCATTGTCCTTGCGACCAACGTTGCAGAAACATCACTTACCATCCCGGGCATCATTTATGTGATTGATAGTGGGCTGGCCCGCATCTCACGATACCTGCCGGGCCGCCAGATTCAGAGGCTACAAATTGAACCCATCTCCCAAGCCAGCGCACGCCAACGAGCAGGCCGCTGCGGCCGAATAACAGAAGGCGTGTGCATTCGTCTATACGATGAAAGCGATTTCGAGGCACGAGATGCCTACACTGACCCGGAAATCAAACGCAGTTCGCTGGCCGGAGTCATCCTGCGCATGGCCGATTTACGCCTCCCGCCGTTGGGTGAGTTCCCCCTGCCCGATCCGCCCAGTTCCCGACTCATCAACGAAGGCTACCGCACGCTGAGGGAGATTGGCGCCATCGACCGCCGCAAACACCTCACCCCCACCGGTCGCCATTTGGCAAGGCTTCCCCTGGACCCGCGCTTGGGGCGTATGCTCCTGGAGGCAGAAAAAGAACACAGCTTACCGGAAATGCTGGTCATTGTGGCCGGACTCAGCATCATGGACCCGCGAGAGCGCCCGAGTGATGCCGCTACGCAGGCAGACCAAGCCCACGCGCAGTGGAAAGACTCAGACAGCGACTTCCTGTCCATGCTCAAACTGTGGCGCGCCACACTGGAGTTCCGCGATAAGCGCAAATGGAACCGCAACCAACTGCGCAAATGGTGCAGCAAGAATTACGTCAACTTCCTCCGCGTTATCGAATGGCACAACCTGGTGCAGGACTTGGCAAGCACGTTGACGGATACCATGAAATGGAGCATTCCAGATCTGGAAAGCGAAGACAAGCAAGCAACGGCCCCCATGGTGCACCGCGCCATTCTGGCCGGCACGCCGTTGCAATTCGGCATTTGGCGCCCCGAGGACAAAGTGTACCGCGGCGCGGGCGGGCGAGACTTTGCCATTTTCCCGGGCTCGGGGCTCTTCCGCCGCAATAAGCGCCCGGAATGGATTATGGGTGCAGAATTGGTGGAAACAACCCGCTTGTGGATGCGCCGCGCCGCCATACTCGATCCCATCTGGATTGAGCAGATAGCCCCCCAGCTCTGCTCCCACCACGCCTACGATGCTGCTTGGGATAAAGCCAGCGGACAAGTTTTTGCCAAAGAACGAGTGACCTGCGGCGGACTCACCATCATCGATGGCCGCCGCACCAGCTACGCCCGATGCAATCCGGCCGGAGCCCGAGAAATCATGATTCGCGAGGGCATTCTCGCCATGCAGCTCAAAAGTGTTCCACCATTCCTGGCTCATTTGGAAGAGATGCGGGAAAAAGTCAGCGAGACAGAAGCAAAATTGCGCCGCAGAGACCTCATCTGGTGCGAAGAAAGCGTATTCCGCTTTTTTGACGCCCTGCTCCCGGCAGATTGTTGCAGCGAAAAGGCGCTGCACCGCTGGCGCCAGAAAGAAGAAGAGAAGAACCCGAAAAAGCTTTTCATCCCTTACTCTGAATGTGTTTACCAAGGGGAAGATGATGCCCCCACCTCGCTGTATCCGGATGAATGGCATGTGGGCGGAGCTGAATACCCCATTTATTATGCGCACAATCCCGGAGAGGCAGACGATGGTGTGACCATAGGCGTCCACATTGACCAGCTGGATACATTCCCCGACTGGCTACCGGAATGGGGTGTACCGGCACACCTGGCCGAACGTGTGGAGATATTGCTGCGTACCCTGCCCAAGGATGTGCGCAACTTCATCATGCCCATTGCAGAAGCCGCAGATACCTTTGCAGACATGTGGGAACCTCGTACACCGGACCGTCCCTTGGCTCAAGCCTTGGCAGAATACGTCATGCAGCGCAGTGGCAAGTTCTGCAATGCCCAGCAATTTGATTTCTCGCGTCTGCCCGCAGATCTCATCACCAAAATATGGGTTTGCAATGATAATGGGGATGAACTGGCCACCGGCACACAGGCAGATGAACTGCGCGAGCGACTGGCCGGCTACCGAGAAAAGCGATTCCACAAAAAAGCAGCGCGCACATTCGCCTCCACACCCATGACGCGATGGGATTGCGGAGACCTCCCGGAAAGCGTAGATGTGGGCTCCGGTACCGGGTACCCAGCCTTGCAGGATGACGGAACCCGAGCGAGCATTCGAGTCTTCCCCAACCAGGCAGAAGCACAATTTGCGCACCGTCTGGGCGTTCGCCGCCTGGCTCTCTGCAAACATGGCGATTTCATCAACAGCATCCGCAAAAAAATACCCATCAGCAGCATGGATGCCAAGCTGGCGCTCAGCACCATCGGCACACAACCGGCTCAGAATGCTCTTGATACTGTGTATGCGGCTATGGATGCCACGTTGGCACCACTTCCGCGCACAGCAGAGCAGTTTGCAGCCGCCTGCCTGCGCATGCGAGAAGGCCTGTATGATGCGATTGCCGGGACCTACACCCGCATCTGGGAGCAGCTGGCAGCCGCACACACGCCTCTGCGGGAATACTGCCTCACCGCAAGCCGGGACCGCTACGCTTGCCGCATCGCCGAAGATTTGCAGCGCGAATGGCAATGGCTTACCCGAGCCTCATTTCTCAGCACCACACCGCCGGAGCGGCACAATGACCTGCTACGCTTCATCCGTGGCTTCCAGGAACGACTGCGCCGCATCAAAGAGCAACCGGCCATTCGCGAATTGGAGCGCATCGAAAGTTTTACCGCCGCTATCCACCCGGATTTCTACGACAAGTACACCCACCACCCGCACGCTGCCGCATGGCTGGAATATGGGCTCATGGTCGCAGAATACAGGCTCTCCGTCTTTGCCCCGGCTCAAGCCATCAAAGGCAGGGCTTCGGTCAAAAAATTAGAAGCTGCCGCCGAGCTTCTATAACCCGGCAGCAGCCCGACTTGTTTATTTACTTTTTTCGTTTGAACGAAGGTTCAGCCTCTTCTGCCTTGAAATTGTAGAGAGGCTTGAAGATATCTGCCACATCTACCGTAGGGCCGATATGCTGTAGGATATCATCCAGTCCTTTATACACCATGGGGGACTCATCCAGCGTTCGCGCATTCACAGAGGTGGTATAAATACCCTCCATCTGCTTTCGGAATTCATCCACGGAGAGTTGTTTGAAGGCTTGGCTACGGCTCATGATACGCCCTGCACCGTGGGGAGCAGATTGATTCCAATCTTCATTTCCCTTACCGGTACCGAAGATACAACCATCTCTCATGTTAATCGGGATGAGCAATTTTTCTCCGGCGCGAGCAGAAATAGCCCCCTTACGTACAATGTTGCTCTCATGGTCAATGTAATTATGCGTTGTATGGAACATATCTTCCACATCGAGCCCGAGACGGCGCACAATAATGTCGGCCATCACCTCGCGGTTTCGCAAGGCAAATTGCTGGCAAATACGCATATCATGCAGGTAATACGCACGTTGCTCACCCTCCAGGTAACAAAGCTCAGCCGGAATGGAAGGCTGTGTCTGGTTCAGCGCATTGATGGTCGGTTGAATTTCTGTAAAACGGCCTTGCGCCTTCAATTCCGTAATGATGTCATTGATATTGGCGCGCCCGGCATGAACATCAACAGCCATGCTCTGATACACATCACACACCTGCTTTCCCAGGTTTCGCGAACCGGAATGAATAATCAGATAGTAGTTGCCCTTGGAATCGACATCAACCTCCACGAAATGGTTACCCCCACCCAGTGTTCCCAGCGAACACAGCAAGCGGTTTACCTTTTTCAGCTGCGGCAGGCATTGCAGGGCATCTATCTCGTCAAAAGCCTCCACCACTTCGCCATGCACGTACATTCCGCTGGGAATGTTTCGGTGCATAATGGAATCCAGCTCTGCAAAATCAGGCTTTTTCTTGCCTAAATTGACGGTAAGCATACCACAACCAATATCCACGCCCACAATGTTCGGAATCACTTTATCTCCCAAATCTGCGGTAAACCCAATCACGCAGCCTTTACCTGCATGCACATCGGGCATAATACGCACTTTTGCCTCAGCAAAAGCGGGTTGTTCCAATAATCGCGAAATTTGCTTTCGCGCCAAGTCATCCACCGTATCGGTGTAAATTTTCAGATTCATATCGTCAGTAATGTTTAATATAGATCAGGTTATCTGTTTTCTGTCTCACGACAGAATGCACCTCTGTTTTCCTTGCATCCCAGCAGGTTGCAACGTTTCCTGCGCGGGTAAATAGGTCACAAATTCACACACCAAACCAATAAGTGTGCAGCGGGAGTCTATCATGGCTTCCCTAAGAGTCAAGTGCAGATGTTGATTTTTTTTGGCATCAAAGACGGCAGCCGAACACCTCGGAGCTGCGGCCGCTTTGTTCCAACGCTGTCCGGCGGGCTTCCGGCAACACATCGCGAGACAAAGGAGCATAGTGCAAACGGTCCCGGAAGTAAGTGACTGCGCTCTGAGAGATAGCAAAAATCCAATCGAAGCCCATATCGCGGGCTTTTTTCTCTACAAAACGGCACATGGCACGGCCATATCCGTGGCCCTCATAGTTTTTCTTGATGAAAAGGCAACCCAACTCGGCGCAGGCGTTCTCCGGGTAGGGATAAATGGCTACGCACCCCACGATGGTATCATCCAGCGTGTACACGTAGTAGCTCTGCAAATCATCACGGATGGATTCGTATGTGCGCGGCACTAACTTTTCATCCACCACGCACCGTCCTATCATGGAAAGCAGCTCGGGGATATCCTCTTCCAGCAAGGGGCGGACATCTCGATAGGAGTCCGTGTGAACCATGGTTCCCACGCCTTCCTCAGAGAAAAGCTCATCCAACAATACCCCGCGGCGCGTACCATTGAGCATGTGCACACGGGCAATCCCTCTGCGGCATACAGCAGCTGCTGCATGTAATGCTTCCGGGTATGAACAATCCGAGCAGGATTCTACATCACTTTCGCGGATGGCAAAGATGGGCTGTCCACTGCGGTATGGCACACCTCCCGACCACAGACAAATGTACTTGGAAGCGCCTAACGCCACGGCGAGTGAGACACTACCCTCATCAAATCGACCAATAGAGCCGGAAGCGACCAATGCAACCTGTCGGCGCTCTACAATTTCTCGCACGCGTTCCCGAGAGGCCGCACCATCACTGAGCGGAAGCTCAGCCACAGCCGCATGCAATTCACACGTGCCGGCGCGACGAGCCAAGGCAGCAGTATCATGACCTTCGGCTACCAACACCAATCGCACGCCCACTTCATGAAGCGCATCGACATCCAGCAAAGCATCCACCAGTTCGTCGGCAGCTAAGAGTTCCTGTGCGATGTGTACAACGAACAGGCGTCCCCGGAAATAGGGTACATACTCCAGTGCCGAGCGAACATTCATGGATAAATGTCAGGAAAAGCCACTTATTTCTCTTCCGCAGCGGGTTCTTCAAAGAGATTGCCGGAATCGATGCTGCCCATGGTCAGGCCTTCACCTTCGGGAGCCAATGCTTCCTCCGGCATCACAACAGGCGCAAGATTTTCCTTACGCTTGGGATTGAAGGTCACCTTTTTGCGAGGCAAAGCCAACTTTTTCTCCGGGACGATGGGCATATCGGGCACAGCGGCTCCACTCAACGATTCATTCATGGGCATCTCCTCGTCCAAATCCAGCGCGGGAGCAGGTGCCGTGGTCTCAGCAGGTGCTTGCTGCTGGCGGGCGGCCATCTCCTGCTGGCGGCGCTGCAGGAACTCCATCTGCTCACGCAGAGCGGAAAGCAAGTCACCATTGCCCAGGATATCGGTCACATCGCTGTCTTCATCATCTGCATTGCTGCCGGGAAGAGAAGCAAGGAATTCCTCGAAAGCATCCAGACTGGTTGTGCTGCGGAAAAGGCCATTGAGGATTTCCAGCTGGATGTTGTGCATGAGAGATTCGAAAAGCTCATAGGCTTCGCGCTTGTATTCCACGAGCGGGTCGCGCTGGCCCTGTGCGCGCAGACGCACACCTTCACGCAGCGCATCCATATCCGTGATATGCTGCTGCCACAGCTTGTCGATAGCCTGCAGCATGATGGAGCGCTCCATCTGCTCTACACGGTCGGCGCGCTCGCCTTCCACCTTCTTTTCGTACATCTCGCGAACGCGGGCAATAATCTTATCGGCCACGTCATCGGGAGTCATGTTTTCGAAATCAACATCTTCCTCACCCCAGCCCATGGGGAATGTGGAATTGACCCACTGCAGGAGATCTGAACGCTGAATGGAACCGGTGTTGTCCTTGTTGAGGTAGAGGTCGCACTTGAAGCGGGCACCTTCCTCCAACACATCATAAATCATCATGCGGGGTTCCTCGCACAGCAGAGCTTCATTGCGCATGCCGTACACGATAGCTCGCTGCTGGTTCATCACGTCATCGTAATCCAGCACATGCTTACGCCACATGTAGTTGCGCTGCTCCACTCGCTTCTGAGCGCCCTCGATAATCTTGTTCATGAGGCTGTTTTCCACAGCTTCACCTTCAGCCATGCCAAAGCGGTCCATCATCTTGGTCATGCGCTCGCTGCCGCCGAAATTGCGCATCAGATCATCTTCAAAGGAGAGGAAGAACTGGGAAGCACCCGGGTCACCCTGGCGAGAACAACGGCCACGCAGCTGGCGGTCGATGCGGCGGGATTCATAACGCTCTGTCCCCAGCACAAACAAACCACCCAATTCTGCAACGCCCTGCCCCAGCTTAATGTCCGTACCACGGCCGGCCATGTTGGTGGAAACAGTCACGGCGCCACGCTGACCTGCTCGGGCAATGATTTCAGCTTCACGCTGGTGATTCTTGGCGTTGAGCACTTCGTGAGGAATGCCTGCACGCTGAAGCATGCGAGACAAGAACTCAGATGCGCTCACACTGGCAGTACCAACCAGCACGGGTTGCCCCTTCTTGTGCAGCTCCTGAATCTTAAGCGTCACGGCATTGTATTTCTCGCGTGCACTCTTGAAGATGAGGTCATTGGAATCCTCGCGGATGCAGGGCTTGTTGGTGGGGATGGGCAGCACATCCAGACGATAAATATCGTGGAACTCAGCGGCTTCTGTTTCTGCCGTACCGGTCATGCCGGCCAGGCGAGCATACAAACGGAAATAGTTCTGAATGGTGATGGTGGCGTAGGTCTTGTTTTCGGCCTCGATTTCCACACCTTCCTTGGCTTCCACAGCCTGGTGCAAGCCATCGCTCCAGCGGCGACCGGGCATTTCGCGGCCGGTATTCTGGTCGATGATGACCACCTTGTTATCCTTCACCACATATTCCTTATCGCGCTCATAAATGGTGTAGGCCTTGAGCAGCTGACTGGTGGTGTGCAAGCGAGCGCCGGTTTCGTCCAGCTTGCGCATGAGCATGGTCTTGCGGGCCTCTCGTTCGCGCTCGGTCAGGGTTTCATCCTCGTCAATATTGACAAATTCCGTGCCGATATCAGGCAGCACAAAATCCTCCGGATGCCCGGGGCTGATCAGCTCGCGGCCCTTCTCCATGAGGTCTGCATCGTGAGTCTTTTCATCCAGGCAGAAGTAAAGTTCTTCCTTGAGCTTGAAGAGCTCAATCTTGCGGGGGTCCTGGTAAAGGAACAGCTCATACTTCTCGACCATACGGCGGAACTCAGGATCCTGCTGAGAAAGCATGTATGCAGCATTGCGGGGCATGCCAAGCTTTACCTTGTACAGGCAGCGACCGGCCGCAGTCAAATCACCGGCAGCGGCATACTCCTTCACCTTTTTCATGAGATCATCGCACAGGGCCGCCTGCTTCTTGACAACCTTTTCAATGAGGGGCTTGAGCTCATCATACTTCTGCTCACGTTCCACCACGGCAGGTCCGGAAATGATGAGCGGCGTGCGAGCTTCATCGATGAGGATGGAGTCCACCTCGTCAATGATGGCGAAATAGTGACCGCGCTGCACCTGAGCTTCGCGCGTACCGGCCATACCATTGTCTCGCAGGTAGTCGAAGCCGAACTCAGCATTGGTGCCGTATGTGATATCGCGAGCGTATTGTTCGCGGCGAGCATCATTGGGCATCATGCTCTGAATGCAGCCCACCGTCAGGCCCAGGAAGCCAAAGAGAGCACCCATCCACATGGAGTCGCGGCGTGCCAGGTAATCATTCACGGTCACAACATGTACACCGAGTCCGGTCAGAGCATTCAGGTACACGGGCAGTGTTGCCACCAGGGTCTTACCTTCACCCGTGGCCATTTCTGCAATAAAACCACGATGCAAAGCAATACCGCCCAGCAGCTGCACATCGAAATGCACCATATCCCATCTTACGGGTGTGCCACATACATCAATATCGTTGCCGCACATCAGGCGGGCAGCACATTTCACCACAGCAAACGCCTCCGGAAGAATCGTTTCCAGATACTTGGCGCGCATGCGGTCGAACTTGGGTTCAATCTCAGCAAAGGCTTTCTTAGCTTCTTCGATAGATTCAGCAGTGGCCTCCACCTTGGGCAGACGGGGGAAGAGATCTTTCAGCTGTTCAAAACGGGTATTGAGAATCTCAGCGTACTGAGCAAGTTGCTCCTTATCAGCCGTCAGAATCACACCACGGGAAGGCACATCCAAGGGGGTGAAACGATGCAGATAATCTTGCCATTCGCGTGTTTTACCTTTCAGGAACTCCTGATCTTTGTCGCTCCATTCCTTCTCAATATCAATAATTCTCTTAACGACGGGCTTAAGTTTCTTCACTTCGCGCTGGTTCTTGGACCCGACGATTTTATTGAGTATCCACTTAATCATGATGCAGTAGCTATAAAAATTGACAGTTCGGCACACACGCGTCTGAAACGCGGTTCGCCATTCTACCACCCGCCCTATGGTTTAGCAAGCCAAATGTCCCTTATGAACGGGCTTTCAATGGCATGATGACACGCAGAATGAAAGAAATCAACGAGCCTCGGGAATATCTTCCCAACGCGTCGTGTAACAAGGGGAAGATTTGGAGCAACGCCACAGCGGTTCTGCCGATTTATTGGCAAATTGAATGTGGTGCCCGGCTTGCTGCAATTTATCCAACACCTGCATCAGCGGATTAGGCGCCACATTCGGGTGCTCAAAGGTTGGCTGCACGCTGTCAGCTCCCTGCAAATCCGCCAACAACACACCGATTTTGCGATAGGGATAGCCGGGGCGATACAACCCCTCCAGCAACGCCGTAGCCGCCTTGGTAAACAATCTCGTATCATCTGTAGGATGAGGCAGGATACACCCCTGCTGCGCGGCATAGAGGCCGGAGCTTTCGGCATAGCGAGAAGTACGCAAGACGACATGCACCTGAGAAGCCATGAGCCCTTCTTTGCGCAGGTTGCGTGCGGCTTTTTCAACAAACCCACAAAGCGCTTCCCGCAATAAATGAGCATCGTCAATCCCTTCTTTCAACGAGCGCGATACCATGATTTGAGAACGGGCGCTTACAGGCTCATCCTCCAGACAAGAGATGCCGCGAAGCTCCAGCGCCAGGCGCTCACCATGCACACCAAACTTCTGGCGAAGCCGTCCCAGGGGCGCAGATGCCAGCCCCGCTGCCGTGCGTATACCCATACCATGAAGCTGGGGGGCCAATTTTCTGCCCACTCCCCATATATCCTCAATCGGTGTTTTCTGCAACACCTCGTCACAATCGGCAGTCAGTTGCAGCACCCCTCCGCAGGAAGAGTGTTTTTTTGCTCGTTCATTCGCCAGCTTTGCCAGCGTTTTAGTCGGGGCAAGCCCTACGCTGACCGTGATGCCGGTCCAGCGGCGAATTTTGTTGCGTATTTTGTGGCACACAGCCACCCAATCGTAATGCTCACTGCACCCCACAGAAGCAAACGCTTCATCGATGCTATACTGGTGAACCTCGGGCAAGGATTCCTCCAATATCTGCATGATGCGGTCGGATAAATCGCCGTAGAGTGCAAAGTTTGAGGAACAAACGACACCCCCTGCTTGCTCCAGGCGCTCGCGGCACTTGAAATAGGGCTCGCCCATGGCGATACCCATCTTCTTAGCTTCAGGGCTGCGAGAAATCACGCAGCCATCGTTGTTGGAAAGAACAACAAGCGGGCGCTGGCGCCAATCCGGGCGAAAGACCTGCTCACAACTGGCAAAAAAATTATTGCAGTCGAACAGCAGGTACATATCGCCCGATAGGGATGAGCCTTACAAGCCCAACTTAGCCATCAGAATCTCTGTGACCAACTTGGGATTAGGCTTGGGATTACTATTCTTCATCACCTGCCCGGTCAATGCGTTGATAAGCTTCATATTGCCCCCCTTCACCAAGGCAACCTTGTCAGGGTTTTCGGCAATAACCTGCTCCACCAAAGCTTCCAATGCGCCGGAATCAGCCTTCTTATATCCTCGCTTGGCGGCTGCGGCTGCGGCATCCTGCTCATCACCGCTCCACAAATCTTCTTCCAGGATTTCGCGAGCCTGGTTGGTAGAGCAAATACCTTCCTCCACCACATCAACAAGTCCGGCCAACGTGGCAGGAGTCACAGGACAATCGCAGATATCCAATTCCCGGGCGGTGAGGATAGGCGGCAAGATATTGATGAGCCAGTTGGCCACCTTGCGGGGGGACTTGGAACAACCGGCAGCCGTTTCAAAATAGGAACACAGGTCGGCATCTGCCACCAGGGTGTTGGCATCTGCCACGGGCAAGCCATATTGCTCCATCAGGCGCTTCTGGCGGGCATCCGGCAACTCGGGCATTTCCTGCTTCACTTTTTCCACCATGGACGCTGTGTGCACAGGGACCAAATCCGGGCAGGTGTGGTAGCGGTAGTCATGGGCATTTTCCTTGGTGCGCATCACGATGCTTTCACCCAAATCATCATCCCAGCGACGGGTGGATTGCACCTGTGCAATCCCCATATCCAGTTCCTCTGCCTGGCGTGCAATTTCATAGATAAGCGCGCGGCGGGCCGCAGACATGGAGTTGATGTTCTTCATCTCAATCTTAGCGCCAAGCTCCTTCTGTCCCTTCGGACGCAGGGAGACATTCACGTCGCAACGCATCTGCCCCTTTTCCATATCGGCATCAGAAATACCACCACACACCAGAATTTGCTGCAAGCTCTTCAGGTAGGCGTACGTTTCATCCGGGCTGGTCAAATCCGGAGCCGACACGATTTCCATGAGCGGCGTACCGCCGCGATTGTAGTCTACCAGAGAATACGTGCCGTAGTGCGTGAGCTTGGCCGCGTCCTCCTCCAGATGGATGTGGTCCAGCTTCACCGTGCGCACCACGGCTCCCTCTGCTTTCACTTTACTATCTGCCGGGAATGCCCAGGAATACAAAGGCACCTCGCCACCAATGCACAGCGGCAAATCAAGCTGGCTGGTTTGGTAGTTTTTGGGCATATCTGCATAGAAATAGTTCTTACGATCCCACTTGGAAACAGGCGGCGTGCTGCAACCCAACATCATGCCGGTCAGGATTGTTCGCTCGATGGCATACTCATTCAATACAGGCATGGCACCCGGCATACCCAGGCAAGTGGGGCACACGTTAGTGTTGGGCTCATAGCCAAACCCTGCCTTGCAGGAGCAAAACATCTTGGTGGCAGTCTTAATCTGGCAATGAACTTCCAGACCAATGGTTACGAGGTAGTCTGATACAGGCATGGTGAGAGTTTAATTTGAAGTGGTTGCGTTTTCATGGAGCGCTTCATCCAAATCTGAGCGGAAGGACTCATCAAACACTTCATCAAACCAAGTGTTGTGGGTGTCTCCCAAGCTCTGGAATACGGTATCCAGCGCATCTGAAAAAAGGTCAAAAGGTTCATCATCGTACCCCGGCAGGGCTGCGATGCGCACGATTTCGCTGCGAATTCCCCAAAGCAGCGGTTCAATGGGGGCAAAAGCAGCGCGCACATGCGGGGCAGTTTTATCAGCAAATGTTCTGTTGACCAGGGTGCTTTCCGGAAGCAATTTCTGCAAACGACCAGTCAGCAATAAAAGTGTTTCTGCCGCCTTGCTGGCAGTATTGGCATCTTTCACCTCTTGCAAGGCAGTCAACACAGCCTTATCCGGCTCTACCAAGCGACGAATGCGCACCAACTCATGGCGAGCCTCCGTTTCTGAGAAGGGAGGCTTGGGTTGCTCCAACCCCGGCATGCACTCATCGTCAAAAATGCCCGCTGTAACAGCCGCACGAAAAGCGCCAATCAAACGCTGCGAGCCATAGCAACGTGCGCGGCACAAGCTCTCAAACTCATAGCTGAGAGATTCATACACTTCCGCAATGCGGTAATGCATCATGTCCAAAGCTTCAATATCCAGGGCTTGCTGGGCGTATAGCTTATCTCCTATGCGCTCACTCTCTTTCACCAGCTCATGGAAGCGCTGAGCCGCCGCATCGGCAGCTTGTTTATCACCCACGCCGGAGAGCAAAAACCACATATCGTTGGTCACTTTAAGCATCTCATGACCAAGCTTTTCGTTGTCGGCAGACACAGGCTCCGCTACTGCGGGGATGCTCAATCCCAACAGCATTGCAGTAACGGTGCTTCGGAGCTTCCAACTCATAGCCGTGGCTATTTTAGCGTAGCTGCCGAAAATTGCAAGCCGGGATTCCGACAGTCTCACCTGACAGGTAGAAAAATGACACGAGGAAAGAATAAGGCAGGAGAGCGCACTCACTCTCCTGCCCGGAAAAAGCCTTTGAAAAGGTAATTTTAGTTATTCACGCGGCCGAGGTAGGTACCATCTTCCGTCTTCACGGAGATACGCTGACCGGCGGAGATGAAGAGGGGCACCTGCACTACAAGGCCCGTGGTCATGGTAGCGCTCTTGTACACGTTGTTGGCGGAGTTACCCTTCACGCCCTCGGGAGCCTCAGCCACTTCCATGGTGATAGCGGCGGGCAGTTCGATGGAGCACACGATTTCATCGGTGAAGAGGAGGATGTAGGTGTTACCTTCGATGAGGTAATCCTTCACGGGTTCCACGATATCTTCGCTCACGCAAACGTCCTCGTAGGTCTCCGTGTTCAGGAAGTGGTAGCCCATACCGTCCACATAGGAGAATTCCATTTCCTCGCGGCTGAGCATCACGCCCTCAAGGAAGTCGTTGGAGGTAAGACGAAGGTTGTAGTCCTTCTTGGTAGCAATACTGCGGATGGTCATCTGCACGTAGGAAGCCATGCGGGGAGGAGTCTTGAGCTGACTTTCGCGCACAACACAGATATCGCCGTTGTAATTCACGGCGTGACCTTTGCGAAGCTGAATAACGGGAACTTTTGCCATAGCGCGGCGGAGCCTACCAGAGGAACCCGTTTTAGTCAAGCTTTTTCTCGTCTCCGCGAGTCAAAAAGAAACGTACCATCAGGAAATTGACGGGGACAACCACGCAAAAGACGGGCAGCGGCAATAGTGCATCAGCAGATGCCAGAATGGGAAAAGCCTGCACCAATGCCGGAACAAACCAGGAAAGCCCCTGCACCATCAACTGCCCCACGCCCAAATAAAGGAAAAGGTTGAGCAAGGCCAGATGCATGCCATAATTCACTGCATGACTGAAGGCAAAACCGGCACCCTTCCCCACGCTGCCTTTCGTGCGGAAGGTCCAACGCAAGGAGGCTATGTAGTTCCCGATAAAACTGACAATATAGCCGACAGAGTACGTCACACTCAGCCACATGGCCTCCTCCATACCAAGGACGAAGAGCTGATTGAGACCTACATAAACGCCCCAATGCACCAGCGTAGCCAGCACACCCACCACAAAAAAGCGGATAAACTGGGGTCCAAACTTCTGCCAGAGAGTCTTCACCGACTTACAGAGGATTCTTACCAAAGTAGAAGTTGAGCAACTCCAGCTGGTCTTCCTTGGTCACGAGATAACCGTCCTTGGGGTCCAACCACTGGAAAGAATGGATGGATTTACGAAGAGAACCGCGCGGGTCTTCCGGCTTATGCACAGGGAGTCGGTCCACCAGCTCCGGTGCCAGAGCCTCCACAATTTCCATGGTGGTCAGCGGAGGCATAGCCGGAATAATGGCAGGAATACCAAGCGGGATGCAGCGTTCCACATCCCCCAGGATACGGTCAGCAATATAGAGCTGGTGCATTTCCAACGGAGCCAAAGGCAGCTCTTTCTTGCCCGCCGGGGGATTCGTAATGATATCCATCAGCTGGCTGTAACCCTGATATGCAGGAGAAACAAGCTCCGGCAGGTGAACATTGAGCACACGCCCATATTGGCGGTTAAGTGCGGTATACAAGTTGATGCGGTTCTGCACGTAAGCATCATCGCTCTGCTCCAGCGTGGGCGTATTTTCATCTGCATCCTCGGCCAGCATATCGCAGGTTGTCACAAACACAGTGAACTCAGGCTTGATATCAGCCAGATGATTAATCAGGTAATTCGTTGCCTGTGTATCAGCTTCCACATTCTTGCGCACGTTCCCCGGCCCATTGGCGATGGCATTATCCAAATACACCATCATGCGAAAACTACGACCGAAGGTCAGACGAAAATTCTCTTTATCAATCAGATAATCGAAAAAACGTCTCTTGGTCCAATAGCGACCAAGAATAGTACTGGCACCCAGGAAAGCCGTTGCGTTAGACATGAGAATGAAGGGTAAAACGGTGAATATGATGTACTGCCCTGAAGTCTAGCACATCTGATTTGGCATATCAAGCAGGGATTTCCTGCATGCAACACTTTACAATAAAGCAAACGGGTTGCATGCTCTGTGGCATGCAACCCGGAAAGCTTTTGCCGGCGACGCACAAGGCCCCGCTCGGGGGGCATCAGGACACGGTAGAATCCAGGAAGCCCTTAATCTGCCCGATTCGCGTTGGGTGACGCAGTTTGCGCAAGGCCTTGGCTTCAATCTGACGGATACGCTCGCGGGTCACATTGAACTGGCGGCCCACTTCTTCCAGCGTGCGGGGATTACCGTCCTTGAGGCCGAAGCGCTGTTCAATCACGGCGCGTTCGCGCTCATTGAGCGTGTTGAGCACACCGGAGAGCTTCTCGCGCAAGGAGTTGAACGCAGCACCATCCATGGGATTTTCGGCGCTCTTATCCTCCAGGAAGTCACCGAAGGACGTATCATCGGAATCACCCACGGGTTGCTGCATGGAGATGGGCTGCTGGGCCATCTTGAGCACGCTGCGCACGCGCTCCACAGCCATGCCGCATTCGTTGGAGATTTCTTCCGGCGTGGGTTCGCGGCCGAAGTCCTGCACCAGCTTCTTCTGCACACGCATCAGCTTGTTGATGGTCTCAATCATGTGCACAGGAATACGAATGGTACGAGCCTGGTCCGCAATGGAACGAGTGATAGCCTGGCGAATCCACCATGTTGCATAGGTGGAGAACTTGTAACCACGGCGGTACTCGAACTTCTCCACCGCCTTCATCAGGCCCATGTTACCTTCCTGAATGAGGTCAAGGAACGCCAAACCACGGTTGGTGTATTTCTTAGCGATGGAAATCACGAGACGCAAATTAGCCTCAATCATTTCCTTCTTGGCATCCTTGGCTTCTTTCATGCTCTCGCGCATGGCCTTGTAGTTCTCCAGGAACTCAGGGATGGGCATCCAGAGCTGCATTTCAAACTCAGCCAAAGCCTCCTGGCTTTCTTTGTTGTCGGGGTTGGTTTCGTGAATACGGCGCAACTTGATGATACGCTGGCGGATTTCACGAAGCTTGGCAACAAAGTCCTCATACACCTTACCCTTGAAAGAGAAGCGACGATACTGGGCATCCAGTTCCTCAATCAGGCGGTTAAATTCTTCTGCGGCGGCTTCTACCCCCTTCTTACGGCGGCGGGCCTTGCGCAGCTGGTTGTAAGCAGCCTGAGCATCATCATGCAAATCGTACACCTTGTTAATGAGCGGCTGCATCTCCTTGAAATACTGCTCACGGTGGTCGATATTCTTATCTGCCACCACACGGTCAAAGCGCTCCTTGTTCTGAAGAATACGCTGAGCTGTCTCCAAGTACAGCATGGCCACCACACCAAACTTATGCAGGCGTGTCTGAAGCTCGCTTTCAGCCTGATCTATGCGGCGGGAAAGAATCACCTCCTGCTCACGCTTGAGCAATTCCTTCTGCCCCATCTGCTTCAGGTACATGCGCACCGGATCATCCAGGATATCGAGCTTGGCTTCCAGCTTTTCAGTCTCATCTTCTTCGCCGGTTACAGCCAGGCGTTGACGGTCTGTGTAATTATCTACGTCGGAGGGGTCGATGATATCAAAATTCATGCCGCGCAGACGCTCCATGATTTCATCATGGTCGGCGGGGTTAATCATGTCGCGGGGCAACACGTCATTGATGTCATCATACGTCAAATAGCCATGATCCATGGCCAGCACAATCAGCTCGCGTACCTTTTCCTGCACACCGGGAGTGTCTACGATACTGCCGGTTGCAGAATCACCGCGACGACCACTGCTCAAATCAGCAGTAGACAAAGGGGTAATCATGGATTCATCGCGCACCTCCACACCAAGAGAATGTAAGCGCTCGAAAAGGCGCTCGGTATCTTGTTCCTCATAGCCTTCCATGGGCAGAGAGGAGAAGATATCATCGTCCGTCACATAGCCACCATTCTTCTTAGCCAATGCGAGCAGATTCTTGAAAGCATTCTTCAGGGTAATATCATCCGGGAAGTAATCTTGCAAATCCTTAGCGGTCACACGAGGTGCGGTAAAGGTATTCTTGCGCTTGGACTTGGAAGTCTTGCCCGGCTCTTCAACGGGTATCACCTCATCTACCTGCTCATCAAGCTGGGGGAGTTCTTCCTCCACAGGTTCTGCGGCTTTCTTAGCTGCGGGCTTCCTGGCCTCTTCCCTGGCAGGAGCGGCAGCTTTCTTAGCAGCGGGCTTCTTGGCTTCTTCCCTGGCAGGAGCGGCAGCTTTCTTAGCAACAGGCTTCTTGGCTTCTTCCTTGGCAGGAGCGGCAGTCTTCTTGGCTGCGGGCTTCTTAGCTTCTTCCTTGGCAGGAGTGGCAGCTTTCTTAGCAGCGGGCTTCTTGGCTTCTTCCTTGGCAGGAGCGGCAGTCTTCTTGGCTGCGGGCTTCTTGGCTTCTACCTTATTAGCGGGAGCCTCAGCCTTCTTGGCCGCAGGCTTCTTGGCTTCTACCTTAGCGGGAGCCTCGGGCTTCTTAGCAGCGGGCTTTTTGTCCGTAGACTTACCAGTTGCGGTTTTTGTTTTAGTTTCTGTTACTTTTTCCTCAGCAACAGACTTTTGAGAACTCTTATCCTGCTTTTTCTTTGGCGTAGACATGATATGAACAGAAAATTGAGGGTATACCCCACCCTTTACGCAATTTGTCAAGTTTTTCGACACATTGCGGGCGCATTCTAACACGAATATAAAGCGCGTCAACCCCTATTTGCACATTATGACAAAGAAAAGCAGCCATCTGACGTAAAACAGTCAGATGGCTGGCTCTTTTTGGTATAATTTCTTTACTTGCTGTGGATATTGAGCATCTGGGCATAGGTGGGTACCGGCCAGAGGTCGGCATCCACAATGGCTTCCAGAGCATCCACCACTTCGCGAGCGGCTTCCATGGCAGCACGCATACCGGTGGGGTTTCCCTCTGCAATGGCTTGAGTGAGTGCTTCCACCTTGCCGGGAAGCTCGTCGTACAATGAGCCGATAGCTTCCGCACGCTGGGATGCAGCCTTCAACCCGGCCTGAATACCGGCAGCCTGAATGGATGCCACAGTACCGCAAATATCCGTCATCTGCGCAGCAATGGCGGGCATATAAATCGTATTGAGCATATTAAGGCAGGTCTTCGCCTCAATGTCTATCAGCTTCTCGAAGTTCTCCATCTGGATTTCCTTGCGGGCCAACAGCTCGGAACGAGACAACACACCATACTTCTCCATCAGAGCAATGGAATCCTCACGGGAAAGCACATCAAGCGCCTCGGGCGTTGTCTTGATATGAGGCAGCCCACGGCGGGCAGCTTCTTCCACCCATTCCTGAGAATAGCCATTACCATTGAAGACCACGCGATCATGCGCAGTAAGCATATCCTTGAGGATATGCTGCAAAGTCTTGTTGAACGCAGGCGTGCCGGCCACAGGTTCCAGCAGCGTTGCCACTTCATCCAGAGCTTCGGCCATGATGGTATTGAGCACCGTCATCGGCCAGGCACAGGTCTGAGAGGAGCCAACGGCGCGGAACTCAAACTTATTGCCCGTGAAAGCAAACGGGGACGTACGGTTGCGATCTGCTGTATCCTTGGGCAACTCGGGCAACACATCCACACCCAATTCCATCGTTGTCTTGGATGCAGAGCACTGAGCCCCGCCCTGCTTAATCTGGTTGATGATATCCGTCAGCTCATCACCCAGGAAGATAGAGATGATAGCGGGCGGAGCTTCTGCCGCACCGAGGCGGTGATCATTCCCGGCCTTGGAGATAGATGCACGCAGCAAATCAGCATGCTTATCGATGCACTGAATCACACATGCAAGGAACGTAAGGAAAAGCTTGTTGCTGTGCGGGGTTTTGCCCGGGGAGAAGAGCGAGCCCATCTCCGGCGTGGAAAGTGACCAGTTATTATGCTTACCGGAACCATTCACGGAGGTGTAGGGCTTCTCGTGCAGCAAACATACCAAGTTGAACTTGAGAGCCTGGCGTTCCAGCACATCCATAATCATGACGTTGTGGTCTACTGCCACATTGCAGGCCTCAAACAAGGGAGCAATTTCAAACTGACCGGGAGCCGCCTCGTTGTGACGCGTCTTGGACGGCACGCCCAAATCCCACAGGGCGTGATCCACGGAGGTCATGAACTCCAGCACACGTTCTTTAATGGAACCAAAGTAGTGGTCTTCCATCTGCTGATGCTTGGGCGGCAAGCAACCGAAGAGCGTGCGGCCGGTCTCAATCAGATCCGGGCGCTTGAGATACAGATTGCGGTCAATCAGGAAATACTCCTGCTCTGCACCCAGATTCGTCTCCACACAGCTGGGTTCAATGCCAAAACAGTTCAGCACGCGCGTGGTCTGTTTGGCCACAGCAACCATGGAGCGCAAAAGCGGTGTCTTCTTGTCCAGCGCCTCACCGGTATAGGAGCAGAATGCCGTGGGAATGCACAGGGTGGCCGTACTGGCCGTGCGTTTGATGAACGCGGGAGACGTAGGATCCCACGCCGTATAACCACGGGCTTCAAACGTAGCGCGGATACCACCGCTGGGGAATGAGGAAGCATCCGGCTCGGCCTGAATCAGATTTTTGCCGGTAAACTCGCAAATCATCCCGCCCTTGCGATCAGGCTCCACAAAGGAATCGTGTTTTTCTGCCGTAGCATCACTCAGCGGTTGGAACCAGTGGGTGTAGTGCGTAGCACCTTTGGACAATGCCCACACTTTCATGGCTTGAGCCACCTCATCAGCAATACCCATGTCCAATTTGCCACCTTTCTGGATGGTGAGCATCATCTTCTTGAATGCGCTCTTGGAAAGGTACTTTTCCATCGTCTTGATTCCGAAGGTATCGCAACCATATCGGGCTTCAAGCGTGGCTTCAGCATCGGTTATGTTGTCAGTCAGCATATAATATGTTGTGTGGGAAAAGTTATTCAGCAGCTATTTCGCCGCGTGCACGCAAATCCGCGTTAATGGCATCCAGAATATCCAGCTCGGGGCGGAAGTTGGCATCATGGTGAGAGGAGCGAATGAGCGGACCACTGGCCACATGGCGGAACCCCTTGGACAAAGCCACCTCGCGCAGCTCCTCAAAGACCTCGGGGCGAATGTAGTCAATCACCGGCAGGTGACGGGGGGAGGGACGCAGATACTGCCCCATGGTCAGCACCGTCACGCCATGCTCGCGCAGGTCATCCATGGTGCGTTCAATTTCATCTCGGGTTTCACCAAGGCCCAGCATGATACCACTCTTGGTGACCACCATCCCCGGAGCCATTTCAAGCGCACGCTTCAGCACCTGCAAAGAAAGGCGGTACTTTGCGCGGAAACGCACCAGGGGAGAAAGACGCTCCACCGTCTCCAGGTTGTGGTTGAAAATATGCGGGCGTGCATCCATCACCTTGGCCAGCGATTCCTCCTTGCCGTTAAAATCTGAGGTCAGCACCTCGATAATCGTCTGCGGGCTGGCCTTGCGAATCTCGCGAATGGTGGCAGCAATGTGGCCAGCGGCACCATCTGCAAGGTCATCTCGCGTCACCATCGTCACCACAGAGTGGTTTAAATTCATACGCGCTACAGCATCTGCCACCTTGGCAGGTTCCGCGGGGTCGAGCGGCTTCGGTTTGGCCGTACGTGTGGCACAGAAACCACATGCGCGGGTGCACACATCACCACCCACCATGAATGTAGCAGTACCATGGCTCCAGCATTCGCCACGATTGGGGCACATAGCCTCCTCACACACAGTCACAAGGGAGTTACCCTTCACTAATTTCTGTACATCCTTGAATACCTGCCCCTTAGGCAGCTTTACCTTTAACCACGAGGGTTTGCGTGTGTGCTCATCCGACATGTCGGCACAAGTTATGCCTTAAATCTCTGGAAAAATCAAGTCTAAAGACATGTACAGCATACACATTCCTACCATCTGCACCACTTTTTTGCATGAATCACGCACCGATTTTCTCCCGCCTCCGATGAATACCCAGCCCGGGCTGTTTGTGCTTGCAAACCAAGGCAAAGAGTGCTAACATGTCGCACATGAAGATTTTCTGGTCGTGCATAGCCACCTCGTTGGGGTTGATGATGATATCCTGCTCATCAGTTGTCCAGCAAATGGAATTCATTCCGGTTCCCGGCGAAGAAGAGCCTGCAAAGGCTGAAACAACCGAAAACGAAGATAAAAATCAACCCGCTTCCGTAAAAACACAAAAGAAGGAGGGTCAGGACAGTACTGCCGCCACCAAGAGCGACAGCGATGCCTCCGATTTTGTCCCCACACCCGAGCAACAGGAGGCTGCGGCAAAACTCCTCACGGACAACAAGCCCGGCGAGGCAACCGCAAGCGCTCACGATGTCTTGCCCGAACCGGTAGCACAGGAGGAAGTGTTGGTAGACGCCGTACCCAACACATCCGGCATTCCCGGCCGCAATTCTCTGCGCATGCACCGTTATGCTCCGCCTGAAGAAGCTGCCAGCGCAGGCGAAGCAAAAGCCCTTCCCCCCAACCGAGCAGAACGCCACGGCTTCCGCTCCCCCGTACTGCCCACAAAACTGCCTATGGATATCAACGGCAAATTGACAGGCGAAGGCAACAACTGATTATATGGATACTCCCCCACGCAAATTTGTACCTACCCCGTTCGCTTACCACGAAGAGGTAGAACTGGTCATTGATAATCTTTCCAACATGGGTGACGGCGTAGGCCGCATCGATAACTGGGTTGTGTTCGTGCCCTACACCCTGCCCGGCGAACGCGTGCGTGCCCGCATCTACCGCAATGACAAAAATTGCTCCATGGCAGATTTAGTGGAAGTGCTGGAGTCCTCCCCCCGCCGCGTGAAACCGCAATGCCCCGTATTCGGCTACTGTGGTGGCTGCCAATACCAGCATTTGGACTACGCCGCCCAGCTGGAATGGAAAACAGCCCAAGTCGCAGACCTGCTGCGACTGCAAGCCGGGTTGGTGCTCCCCGTCAAGCCGGCCATTCCCTCCCCGGAGACATACAACTACCGATCCAAAATCACCCCGCACTTCCAGAAGCCCAAGGATGCCCGCATGGGCAGCATCGGATTCCTGCGAGCCGGTTCCCGCAGTGAAATTTGCGATGTAAAGCAATGTCCCATCGCCAGGGAACCCATCAACGCCGCCCTGCCCGCTCTGCGCAAGGCCGTGCAGCAGGCAGCATCTCAGTACAAGCGCGGTGCCACCCTCCTCATGCGCGTGAGCGAAGGCAGCGTGATTACCAACAACAACGCCGTCTGCACCGAACGCGTGGGCGACCTCACCTTCAACTTCCTCGCGGGTGATTTCTTCCAGAACAATCCCTACATCCTGCCGGCTTTCACCGATTATGTTGCCCGCCAGGCTTGCGCCGGTGGTGCCAAGTACCTGGTGGATGCTTACTGCGGCAGTGGTCTCTTTGCCCTTACCCTCGCTTCCCACTTTGAAAAGGTGCTTGGCGTGGAAGTCAGCGAAACCAGCGCAGACTGGGCACGCGCCAACGCCCGCAGCAACAACATCACCCACGCCAGCTTCCTGGCTGCCAGCGCCGAAGCCATCTTTGAGCAGGTTGATTTCCCCGCTGAACAAAGCGCCGTCGTCATCGACCCGCCCCGCAAAGGTTGCGACATGGCTTTCCTGAACCAGCTCTTTGCCTTTGGCCCGGAGCGTGTGGTCTACGTCTCCTGCAACCCTGCCACCCAGATTCGGGATTTGGCAGAGTTCGATAAAGCCGGGTATGAGGTCATCGAAGTGCAACCCTTCGACCTCTTCCCTCAAACCAAGCACCTGGAGTGCGTGGCTACCCTCCGCAAAAAAGCATGAGCGACTCCACCCACAGGCTGAGCAGCAGCGCAGAGGATTACCTGGAAGCCATCGGCCACTTGTGCCATAAAAATGGCTGCGCCCAGGTGAGCGACATTGCCGAGATGCTGGGGGTCAAAAAGCCCAGCGTCACGGCAGCCATGCGCAGACTGGCGGAGCTCGGTATGATTGAATACCGACAATACAGCCCCATCCAGCTCACCGAAAAGGGAGCCCGCTATGCAGAAAGCGTCATCAGCGCACACCGTATTCTCTACCGTTTCATGGAAGAAATGGCGGGGCTGAGCAGCGAGCGCGCCGGAGAAGCAGCCTGTTTGCTGGAGCACCTGCTCTCTCAGGAAGAAATTGATGGCATCGCCGCCCGTCTGAAAGCCAACTCTGCCGAAAGTTGAACAACATCGGCACCCGCGGTGTCTCAGTTCCATACAACCCGTTACCTGCGCACGATGAATCTCCGCAATCCCAGTGTCACCACATCTCTCATCATCATCAATATCGTTGTCTTCCTCGTGGGAATGATGGTGCAGAAAGATGCGCTTCTGGGCATCGCATTCCCTTCCTCCCACGAAAAAGAATCTATCTTCCACATTCTTGGGGCATACTCCTGGTTCACCTGCTTCATGGAGGGGCAAATCTGGCGCATGGTCACCTACCAGTTCCTGCATGCCAACCTCGGCCACCTTATCTTCAACATGTGGGCGCTCTACTTCTTTGGCCCCGTGATTGAGCAAATCATGGGCAGCCGCAAGTTCCTGGCCTACTACCTCGCCTGCGGCGTATCCGGGGCACTGTTCTCCTCCCTGCTCGCCAGTATGGGGCTTTACGTCTCCCTGCCCACCAATGCCGAAACCATGCAGGCCGTCAATGCGCTTGCCCAGTACGTCGGCTACGAAGGCATCGTCATGCCCTGGCAGATGATACCCATGGTTGGCGCCAGTGCCGCTATCTACGGTGTCATGGTGGCAGCCACCTTCCTTTTCCCGGATGTGCGCATTTCCCTGCTGTTCCCGCCGGTCACACTCAAGCTGCGCACCTTTGCCCTGCTGATTATCATCTTTGCCAGCGCCACCATCCTCTTCAACTGGAGCAACGCCGGTGGCGAAGCCGGGCACCTGGGTGGCATCATCATGGGCGCTATCATCATGATTTGCTGGAAACTTCACCACAAGTTCACATACAACAGATGATAGCACTCTTCGACATGGATGGCACCCTCTTTGCCGGGGATTCTCAGCTTCGATTTGCCCGCTGGATTCTCAAACGGCACGGCTGGCGCCGACTCTACCTCTTGATTGTACTGCCTTGTGGAATCCTGCGCGCCCTGCGCATCCTCAACACGGAGCAAATGAAGCGCATATTCCTCTCTTATGCCTGGGGCCTGCGCAAAGAAGCACTGCAGCAGGAGTGCCAAGCCTTTGTACAACAAGAAATTCTCCCCGCTATCTATCCCCCTCTGCGAGCAAAAATTGCACAACACCACGCCCAGGGAGACACCACCGTGCTCTGCTCGGCCTCCCCTGATTGGTGGACACAGCTGGTCGGCCCCGCGCTCGGGTTCACCCACACCATCGGCACCCCCGTGGAAATGCCGGCTCGCATCCCCTTCTTCCCGCGTATTGAAGCGCCCGGCAACAACAAGGGAGCCAACAAAAACATTCGCCTGCACCATCAGCTTGGCATCGACCACGCCGATATCGGCTACACCGACAGCCGCGCAGATCTCCCCATGCTCAGCATCTGCGATGCCGCAGTCCTCGTCAATCCCGACAAAACCGTGGCAGCAGCCCACCCGCAGGCAGAGATACTCACCCCGGCCAAAGGCATCGGCAAACTTTCGTTCCTTCTCTCCTGCCTGTTGGGCATCTGAGAGAACGCATCACGTCCAAGGTGATGCCATATAAGCCGCATCAATAGCGGCGTGCAATTTGTCCCGCACAGCGGTCACATCCGCAACGCCAAGCAACCCACGCGGCATCATTCCCCCATCGGCCTGAGGCTCATAATCAAACACAACATCACCGGAACCATCCTCACGGCACACCACCTTTTGCACCATCCCCAACATCAGCATCCATTCATGCTGCACAGCTCCCCCCTGCACCTCCAGCACGCGTGTCGGCAGCAGCACATACACCGGGCCATCAGCAGCCGCAACAGTCGGTTGCACCGCCTCCGCTGCCAATGAAAACAACGCACACATCCGCTGCAACAGCCCCTTCTTTTGCGAGGGAACACAAGCAGTCTCCACCAAGCGGCACCCTCGCCCTGCCCACAAAATCTCTTCCCCCGCTCGCACCAGCGCGCGAATGGTTGCCATTTCTTCTGCTGTCACCCCAATCATCATGCCCCCCAGCGTAACAAAGCCCGGCTGAATTGTCAATCTCATGCTAGAAGTGTTGTATGGTTATCTTCTTGTGCTATACAAATATGCTGTAAATCTTTTCAAAAATTTTAATAGCGCACACTCTACATTGCGGAGCCAATCTTCGCGCCCGCCGCTAAAAGCAGTATTACAATAGCACTGTGTCTACTATGCTTTGCGAAAAAGAGTGAGCCGACCTCGACATCTTTGCCAAGATACGTCAGCAACAACCTTACCACTTCCATATTAAACACTATATTTTAAAGCCCGTTCTCGGATAACTCATTGCAATGCCTTCTTTACCGCATCAATACAAGCTTGCATATCCTGCTCTAGCTGATACACCCAGAAACGCAATACCTTCCACCCGGCGCTGGTTACTTGGATGTCCCTCCACAAATCATCTATCTTTCTTCCACCAGAGGCACTGGTATGCCACCGGACTCCATCTACTTCGATGTCAAGCTTCACAGAATCAGTAATGACTGCCATATCTAATCTTCGCCCGACCAAATGATATTGAGTCTGCGGAACTATACCAGCTTGCACAAGGGCATTGTAAAAGCGTTCTTCCCATACTGAATCAAACCGAGGCGCATCTGTATTCTTTTTCTTTTCAATCGGTAAGGTTGCTAGTTTCCTTAACAATGTACAGCCACTTTCTGCACATCTGGATTTATCCCCAACTAATACAAGACAAGCTCGTGCTCTACTAACGGCAACATTGTATATGTAGCGATTGCTCTCTGAGGTTATATACCAATTCTGAGTTTTTGCAAGATCGCTAGTATACGACAGCATGAAGATTATCACATCTTTTTCTCCGCCTTGGAATGCATTAACGGTATTGACAATTAATTCGTCCTTGAACGAGTGCCTGTATCGGTTCAGCTTTTCATCCAGGATATTAGCATATTTTCTTAGAGGTGTCACCACACCTACAGAGCCAGAATACCCGTTTCTTGCCAAAAGCGCCACACGATCAACAACAGCGTCAATCTCTGACTCTATGGAATTATTCACGTTCACCCAATCAACAGCGTATTTCAAACCATACGCTGAAGGCGAACATAATCCTTCCATTGTCGTACACACATTCAATCTATTATTGTAAAACGCTTCATTGAAATACTCCGCAATATCAGGATGACATCTATAATGATTGGTTAGCATTATGCGTTTTTCACCGACTACACTATATGCAGAAGATTGGCAATAATTGTACATGGCGTACTTCACGTCCTTCAGCTGATTCTGCCGCAATAAGTACTCGTTTCTTGCCTCTCGCATAGTGACCACAGGGGGGAATTGCTGAGGATCGCCCACGATAACTGCACTCTTAGCTCGATACAGAGCTGGTATCATAGGTGGAACATCACATTGCGAAGCTTCATCAATAATGACAGCATCGTATACGCCTGGTAAACATGGTGCCGATCGTGTTAACGACAGCATTGTAGTGGCCCATGCTGGTGTAATTTTCAACCATCGTTTAAACCTAATCACAGCATCTTGGACAGCTTCCGAGTTTGCCCCCTGTGTTTGAAGCAATGCAGTCTGGCTCTTGAAAGAACTTTGCAAGTTCACTAGCTGTTTCAGCATTTCTTCATCTTCCAAGAATGGTTTTGCAGCATCACTCATAGCGAAAAGCAACGCAGGAATAAGTTTATCAGCAACAGAACCAGCGTCATCCTGCAAACATTCTCTGGCAGTTTCAATAGGTAATAGGTTCTTACATTGCTGTTCTATTACCTCTTTTGCTCCGCAAAGATTGAGATAATCCTGAAGCTTTTGTATGAATCGTTCTACCTCTTCCTTTATGTACGAAGAAGGCAGTGCATCATTAACCTTGGATGGCATAATGGCAGACAGGTTTTCTCTTGCCTTTAAATCACGTTTGCGACCGTTTAGGTTCCACAAAAATGATTTACAGAAAGCAAGTAGCCCTTTGCCCGTGGGCGCATCTGCTAAAGACGTAGCAATCAATTGTAATTCCTTAAGAGAGGGGAATTGGACTGGATTCACCCTATCTCTGATGTTTAACAATCTGCGCAACTGCACCTCCAGTTCCTCTACGCGAGCTTGAATCTTACTTAATTCAGTCTCCAATTCATCACGAGCTCCTAATCGATGAACGACTGCGCACCAGCGTTTTTCAAGATCATTGACATCCTCATAACTCCACTGATTGGCTGCATATTGCAGCTGCTCCAGTCGCGACAAAATAACGTTAATGTCCTTTTTAAACCACTCATCCGTGGCTTGCCCGTCTGGCGTTGAACAAAAACTTACCAAATCGGTTCCATAATCCCTCAGCAGTTTCATGCTGCGGTTGGCAATGGCATGAACAGCCTTGTGATTTCGACTCGTAAACAATACCGATTTACCTCGCAAAACACAATTTGCGATGATATTTACGGCGACTTGCGATTTACCTGTACCAGGAGGGCCTGTTACCAAGGTTATTGGATTATTCAATGCATACGAAACAGCTAGCTGTTGCTCATCGTTCGTTTCTATAAAAGGATGAGCATAGTTGCTTTGCTGCTTCTCTGATTTAAGTACGGGTTCTCGAAACACATATGCCAGAGCTGTTGCGTCCAGAACTTCATCCTTTTCTTTGGCAATATACCGCAGTTCTCGAAGCAATGTACGTGAATATTTAAGCTCCGTACCTACGAATAATGCTGGGCAATTCCACGCTCTATCACCCTTCTCCTGCAAATGAGGGACATTCCAATCAAATACATTTGGATCAAACATCCCCGGCGAACAACCTCTTGCGTATCGTTCCAAGTAGGGCAAGGAACGCTTTACGTCAATCAAGCCGCAGTATTCATCATCAGGATGCAAACTGGTCAACATGTCAAGAAGTACACGGTGATCCTCCTTATTCACGTGATAATCCAGCCATACATGATTGATATCCGCTTCATCAAGACGCAACGTCATATAGAGCCGAGATTCATCCACTCGTACATCAACAGGTATCAGCGTAATCGGCACATAATGCGTTTTTCCATTGTGGAAAAACGCTTCCAGCGGATATCCAATATACACCTCCTCTTCATAGCTACGGCGGGTGAGGATAGTGTTAATTGCAACCGTGTCAGCTTTTTCCTTACGAATGGAAATTTCAGAACATTCTTCGCCCAACTCTTTAAGCCAACCATAAGGAAGAACGGGATGCATGTACTTCCTGCCGCAATCGCCAGAAAAGAGATATTGTTGACTTCTTTCCTGGTGCTTAACACAATCAGCGTAATAAGCAACTAATTTTCTAAATGTCTTCCATGGCGCAATGTCCTTGGATTTTTGATTCTTTGGCTCAGGATCAGGAAATACTACTTCTGGTAATTTCTTCCTTTCTTTAAGACCTTCGCGGGTCAATTCATAACTACCATATACTGTACATTTCACCCAGCCTTCGCTCATCAATAGATCAAGTACATCCTGTCCCCATTTACCGGGATTGAGGCTCTCCAGCAAACTCAGGACTCGGTCATGCACCATGGGGATACTTTCCCCTGACGAATTCAACTGCCAAGCGCGAAGTGAATCAACAAATGCTGTATCCTTTCTGCTCATGATTCTTGGTCTGGTTCAACAGCTATAATTAAATCATCCAATGTTCCCTTGCCCTGTACATATTTCATTACGATATCACTCCATGTACCTACCAGCTTGTCTGTCGACTGCTTCGTTTCGGCTAATACTTCTTCTGCTTGTTCCCGGATTTCGGATCCTGGACTTAAAAATAACTTGTCATATTTCCGTCTCATTAACAAGAATAGACAAACCTTTAATACTCCATATGTCAAGCGGGGCTTACCATGATAATGATACGATGCGAGCATGGTTAACAGATACCTCATGCATTTATTACAATCCGCGCTGCTAATCCGACTCAGCATCTCATTGTTTGCAATCAACAGTTCAGCCAGAACACGATTCCAATGTAGCAGGCCTTTAAACTCGGGAACGAATATAGAAGCTCCTAGTAGCTTACGCGATCTCAGGCCATATATCAAACCCTCCAAGCTCACATCCTCCGTAACCGCCCCGGCCTTTCTGAGAAACGCCTGGAAGAATTGATTAAGTTCATCTGAGGAACGAAGCAAGTTGGCACACGCCGTCATGACATGCGTACTAATTGATCCTGATTCTTCTCTGGAACATATTTCAACCTGTTTTAACAGTTCTCGCTTGATGGGATCAAACACTGGATTATTGCCCTGATATGTGCGTGATATCATTGCTAAAACAGTATACATTCCATCCATATCATCGCGCTTCTGGCAATACCTATAATCATTTTCCATATACTGGAACAACCCTCCGAAATCGAAACCTCCTGAATACAACGGTAATTCCCTATTCAAAGCATAGCCGAACACATTAATACGATTCAGGCGATCCATCCCCGTGGCCTTGGCATCCGCATACCTGCATTTGCTAAACATGGTTTTGTCTCGATACCGGCGGTTGTTCATATAACGCTTCACCTTGCTTTCAACCTCTTGCCACAACCAACTGTCCGCCGCAACAGCAGGTATGTCCACAGGATAAGAATGCTTAATATCTTTACGCAATGAATTGACAGTTTCCACAGGATTAGTCAACTCCATTTCCAGCAAATCTAAATCCACAGAAGTACGTAATTGATGCTCCCCTGTGACACGTACTCTCGCGATTCCCTGTCCGGGTATCATAGAAGGATGAAGCTTCAAGGGTTCCCTTGTTTTCATAGCCCCTGTCATGAAAGTATAGTCGAGTACTTTCAGGGGTACATCATCACCATGCGAGTCTGCCAAACGGAAACGCACGTTATCAGTTCCTTTGTCTATAAAACAGTCAGTATTAACCTGGCCGAGGATCACCTCGCCTCCAGGACATTTTGAATTAGGAGCTATAAGTTCTTTTGCATATATCTCCTCTTTTTCTAGATCTTGTACTACGATATACAACCCTGTGCTCTCGTCATAATACGTTGCTCTGCCACTAGCCTTTCTGGCAACAAAAATGGCGGCACCGTCACTTGCACTAAATCGATGAACCTGTAATTTGCTTCCTCCTCCTTCAATGAATAGCCGTATTTTTCTTTCTTTGACAAAATGTTTCCTTGCAAATTGTCCCTGCTGAGCATCCCATACAACGCAATCCTTGGTGGTACCATAATATGTATGGCGATAAAAGTCATTACTCGGTTCGAAAACATCCTGACCATCGTATTTGTCATGGCGTGGATAAAATTCTCCCATTTTATATGCACGTCTCTGGGGAACAATCAAGTTATCTTCGTAAATAAGATTCAGCACACTTTCATCGCAATACCTCAGTTGATAATCAATCACTTTAACAACTAAGCTTTTGTCTGGCAATTGTTTCAGCAACGACAGATTACCCAAACATGTCGCGACAGATCGCCACAGCAAAAATGTCGATTCACGGGGTAACGAGCATGTACGAAGAATCTTCTCTTGCAAGTTTGCATCAAAATTATCAGGTATCAAAATTACATTCCAGTCAGCCTGATTATCGAAAGCGTAGCTAGAATGTCTTAAAGATCTGAAAAAAGCTTCTATCTTTTTCTCATCTTGGTGTTCCATCTGCCAGAAGTCTGCCAGAAAAGAGCAATTCTCGAAGGAAAAAGTTCCATCTTTCCCCAAAAGGTCTCTGATAATCGGCTGCTTCCGTTCTTGTATATATGGTGGTTGATTTCTATTTTTTGAAACATCAGGCCAGATTAGCACATCACTTATGCGCTTGCGCTTTATCAAAGAAAAACCGCAATGCTCCACATCTATCTTATATCGAGAGCAACATAAGGTTGCGTTAAGATCGTAGACATCGACTATCATACCTTACTTCTTTCTCAAAAGTTCCGAAACAGCTGAGTCCATTTGATTCAAGGAGTTCACCCAAATAACATTACTCCGATGTCTAGGCTTGTCGCAACACTTTCCAGAAAAACAGCAAACAACATAAGTGTCGTTATTATTTGGAAAATGAAAATCTGACTCAAAGTCTCCGGGAATATATAGCAAGTGCACATGCTTACTATATGAGGTGCTCTTTAGCTCAAAGATCCCACATGAAGCAGGAACAACGCAGCTCAAAACATCACCGTTAGAATCTTCAAATGCATTCGTAAAAGTAGGCTCAACAAAGAAGCAACCATTCGTTGGCATTTCTTTAATCCAATATGAGAGTTCATAAAAACTCTTGTGTTCCAGGTTTAATCGAGTAATAACCCAAACAAGAAAAATTTCTGCAAACAACCTGTGTCGTTTTGGCCATACAATTTCAGACATTCTAGTGTGAGCTAGCACTAATCTATACAACTCCCATAACTTGCTATATCGTGCATCATGAAGCAAAACATAGTTCGGTTGCACCAAAGCTTTCATAGTTGGCAAGCTTTGTATCTCAGGTAATCTTAAAGCATTGAACAAGCAACTTCTCAAACGCTTTACATCTTTGACACGGGAAGATGCAGGATAACGACTTTCATATTGCTGTAAATAGCGTCGAGCCAAAATTTCTACCCGATAAACAAAGTCTTTCAGCACCCTGTTTTCCAGAGTATTTCTCGTCTCCTCTCTTACAACGGCCAGCAGCTCTTGCCGCGATCCTGCTTTTTCTTGAGCCAGATGTCCCGGCTGGCGGGCCAACCAACGCAAACAATGGGCATCAACTTGCTGTACCGAGGAAATAGACACCATATCCCGCTTACGACGCAATATTTTACGCATTGAGCTAATCAAATCTTCAATTACAGACAAATGCTGACTAGCAATGACTGACACCAACTGCTGGGGCGGTTCATCGCTAGTATCCGAAGTCAATCTATCCGTTAAGGATTCTATCGACAAACGCAATTCGCCACGCCTATTGTTTGCCTGCGTACTTCCTTCTCTAAAATCGCGCTCAGCCTCGTACCGAAGCTCAGTCATTAACTCAACAACGTCACATACAAACTCGGCCTCATAACCCTTCGCATTATCTGCTTCCAACTTTCCATCCTGATACGCTTTTAGATATGAAACCTCAGTATACGAAGACAGCTCCGCATACTTGGGATTAGCAACACAAAAGGATTCAAGATCGTAAGTCATTATATCTGAATTAACGCTCTATTCCTTGCCATGCGAAGAAATCACGCTTACACGCTAAATCAAATGCTTCATTTAATCTTGGTTCGTTAAGTTTGTGTAAATAGCCAGCAAGATTACTCATCACACGATTAATTGTAGGATCAGCCATATCAAGCCCCGTCAATTTTGGAAGAATCTTCATCTCAATTTGATCAATCAAGGCGTCATGCTTATCTCCCGGGTACTGGCTAATATATGCAGCAACCGTATTCCACATTCGATGAGCAAACGGGCGGCCTAATTCTGCAAGATACCTATTTATTTCATCCATCTGTTGTCCCAGATTTGAGATACCGCGCTCCTCGGAAGTAGAAATCCATTTTTTCCACATTGCTTCGGTCATCATGCAACTGGTATACTTTTTGAAAAACTCCTCCTTATTTGCTGTTGCGCCGCTTAATTCTTTTGGACGACCAAATCGAAGCACATTAGCTCGATCTTTTACCTTGTCGGAAAGTGACTGAGTAGATTCGTCTTCATTCATTGTTCCAATGAACAAGTTGTTGGTTCCAACAAATATACGCCTGATATCCTCACCCCCAGCTGTAGCGCCGCTTTCGAGTACTATTTCAGCAGCCCTGCGTTTCGCTTCATTTGTCGGATCAAGGCCTCGACGCACCTCAAGCTTACTCAGCATATCGCTGAAGTAATATTCGACACGAGCAAGGTTCATCTCATCCAGCAAAATCAGGTTCATAGCCGGATTGTTCTTGGTCTGGGCAGGATTGTTGAACTTATCCGATTGCCACAGCAATCGGGATAATTCGGTGGCCTTGTATCGGTGTTCCATGTAATTGTAGAATCCGAGCATGTCCTGAGGGCTATCCCAACGCGGCTGAACAGGTACTTGCAAGAAGTTCATGCCGACAGCATGTGCATACAATTCCGGTAAAAGACTTTTGCCCGTTCCTGATATACCTGAGAGGACAACCATGGGGGAGCAATCCGCAACCTTAAGACTTGTATGGAAAGCTTTGATTAAACGAGTATCGAATCTAAATCCAGTTGTCGCAAGGTTAGCCTCAAACTCTTTTAGCCAGTCGCGCTCGTCGTGTTCTTTAGGCTTTGCGATGTTGATTGTCTTTACAGGTCTGTCCAAGTCCTCCCACTTTTTCTCTTGAGCCTTCTCTTTACCAACAAGGCCACTAAGTTCGTATTCCAACTCAGAAACTCTTGCTTTCACCCCGTTACGAGTCTCAGTTAATTGAGCAATTTCCGACTCTAGGGATGCTTTATTTTCCTCTTTTTTTCTTATAGATTCCTGTAATTCGGTTGCCTTCCTATCCAAAGAAGAAACGTCTCCCGCTTTTTGAGCAAGTTCTTTTTCCAGCTTGGACAATTTATCCTCGATAGAGCTCAACAACTTCCTCTTATCTTCTATTGCTGTTTCAAGTTGATGGAGAGTCTTCTCTAATTTCTCTAAATCCGCCTGAGCCTCCTTCTTTAATTTAGCGAAGGCCTCAAACTCCTCTTTTTCCTTTTTTAGTGACGCGATATCGTTGCTTAACTCTCTAATCTGAGATTCAGCACTGCTTAAGCGCTTTTCAGCTTCAGATAGGTTATGAATCCGTTCTGCCAAATCCAAATCACGTTGTGCGATATCCTTAACTAATTTCTGTAATTTGTCTTCATTCGCAGCAAGGGAGTTTTGTGCCGTTTGAATTTTGTGTTGTAACTCTCCAAGTTCGTGCTCTGCACTACGTTTCTCCAATTCCTTAACATTGCATTCGTTAGTGATACTCTTCAGGTCTTCATTTTTGGCTTGGAGCTCAGTCTTTATCTTATCCAATTTCCCGGTTACATCTGCTAATTCTTGCTGAGTGGATGCGATTTGCCCCTTTAGAGAGGAAACTGTCCCTTGGTTATCCTGCAACCACTTTCTTTGACATTCCGCATCTGCTATGTCTTGTTTAGCCTGAGCGAGATCTGTCGCAAGTTGATCCATTTCCAAAAGCATCTGCGCACGGTTTTGTTGTGCAGTCGCAATATCCTGTTCCAAGGTCTCTTTCTCCGCATAGTATGGAGCTAAGTCTTTGGCTCGTCTAAACAGATATGTAGCTAGCCATAAGGACGATATCACAAATACAATAATAAGCGAAGTAAAAATGTACAAAGTTGTCATAGTAAGATGTTTATTGAAGATTTCGTATTATTTTACTTATTTGCGACAGGTGAGGATTGATCTTCATTCTGCAACGCTGCTCGTTTTTGCTCCATGACAGCCTCTAGTCTATCACATTCTTCCTGAAGAGCTCTTTTCTTTTTTTCTAATTCTCCAACAGATTGCTTTACAGTCTGTAAATCTCCATTCATCTTGGTAATTTCACTCTCCAGAGATTGTTTTCGTTGAGCAGCGGAATCATATTCTCTTTTGATTATGTCTAGTTGATTTTTCTTTTCCGTCTTAAGGGCCTCCAAGCTATCACACTCAGTCTTGGCTACATCTCGTCTACGAACCATGTCAGACAGAGTGTCAGTCACAGCTTTTGCTTCAGCTGATTTCTGACTCAATTCTGAGTCTAAAACTTTCTTTCTTTCCTGCAAAGATTCAAGATTGCGTTCCATCTCTATGCGTCTGGTATTGCCTCGCGAAGAAGTTAATGAATCAATTTTGCTCTGGATATCGGCAAGTTGATGTTGAACGGATTCTCGCTCTGATCTCAGCGTTTTCATACGTTCTCCCAGCTGAGACTCTTCCTGTTGCTCTGCTGATAATCGGCCTTGGACCTCACTTAACGTTTGTCGCAATGAGTTAATCTGCTCTTGAGTGTTTTGTTTATTTTTCTCCAATTCAGATATTTGCTCATTCAGCTGTATGATTGTTTCTTTCTTCTGTTGTGTATCATCTAACAATGCAGAATTGCTGGCCTTTATCTGTTCAAACTCTGCTTTCGACTGTTCCACTCTAGTAGACAGCGCCGCCAACTCAGCATTGGCCGCAGTTAGACGTTCTGTAACCGACCCAACTTCTTTTATTTTCGCCTGCAGCTCCTGATTTTTTTGGTCAATTGAGCCTGTTAATTGGCTATCCATTTTTTCTTTTTCTGAAAGCGGACCTTGTAATTCAGTAATTCGTTTTTCTATCGCGAGCAGCTGCTGCTTTTTCTTCTCAAACACGACAACCTCAAGTTTAAGTTCTGTTACCTTCTTAGAATCTGCCTTATAGAGGGAGTCTAATGCAGCCAATTCTCGCTCTAACCTGTCTTTTGCACTAATCCATTCAAGGTAATCACCAAGCAATAATCCATTTAACACACATGCACCTATGCCGGCGCACGTCACTATTACACACCAGACATTTAGAGTTAACTTGTTACCCAATTTCTCGAACAATTTATAAATAAAAGCCAGCATATCTACTCCTGATGAACTTCCTATCTTTGGACAGTCTACCATACTTACACATTTTTTCCAGCTCAAAGCTGATTTTTAAAGCATTTTTGCAAACTGAACGCTCTCGTACTATAATGTATATTACTACAAGGAAGAACAAAATTGACAGGCGGGGGGTGGGTAAGCTAGAATGGGGGTGTTATGAAGGAAACCATTTCTGATATTAAGACGCGCCGCAGCTGCCGCAAATATACGGGACAGCAGGTGGATGAAGCCACGCTGAATACTGTACTGGAAGCCGCGACGTACACCCCGACGGGGCGTGGCAAACAATCCCCCAAGATGGTGGTGGTGCAGGATTCGCAGGTGCTGGCCGAGCTTTCTGCGATGAATGCCAAAATTATGGATGCAAAGCATGACCCGATGTATGGTGCCCCGACGGCTGTGATTGTCTTTGCAGACAAAACGTGGACCACAGGGCACCAGGATGCTGCGCTGGTGATGGGTACGCTGATGCTTGCTGCTCATGCTTGTGGGCTGGCGTCTTGCTGGATTAACCGAGCCAGGGAGATGTTTGAGAGCCCTGAGGGTGCGCCCTACCGCGCCAAGTGGGGGCTGGGCGAGGAATATGAAGGCATGGGCATCTGCATTCTGGGCTATGAGGCGGAGGGCGGCACCGTGGAGGCCAAGCCCCGCAAGGCAGATTATATCATCCGCGACTAAGCGGGAGAAAAAAATCTGTCCATCTACTCATTAAAAACGCGCTGCAAGCCATGTTGCTTGCAGCGCGTTTCTGATGAGAGAACGAGTTACTTATCAAGCATTGGCTACAACACCATCTCGGATGATGAGGGTGCGGTCGCCACGAGCAGCGATGGATGCATCGTGCGTGACGGTGACGAGCGTTTTCCCGCCTTCTTCAGCCAAGCCAAAGAGCAAATCCAGGATTTGGCCGCCGTTGCGGGAATCAAGATTGCCTGTGGGTTCATCGGCAAAGATGATGTCGGGGTTGTGCGCCAGGGCGCGGGCAATGGCCACGCGTTGCTGCTCACCGCCGGAAAGTTCGTTGGGAAGGTGATGCAGGCGGTCACCAAGGCCTACACGCTCCAGCAGAGAGATGACATGCTCCGTAGCCTCGCGGCCTGCTACAGCTGTGGCAAGAGAGGCGTTTTCCAACGCTGTAAGTTCAGGCATGAGCATGTAGTTCTGGAAAATGAAGCCCATGGTCTTGTTGCGGAACAGGGCCCGTTTTTTCAGGGAGAGGGAGTAAATATCTGTGCCATCGATGACAACGCTGCCCTGCTGGGGTTGTTCCAGACCGGCCAGCGTGTACATGAGCGTGGTCTTGCCGGCGCCACTGGGGCCACAGAGGAAAACTTTTTCACCCCGGTTGATGTGCAAATCCAGGCCATGCAACACCTCAATGGTCTTGTGGCCGATTTGATAGCTGCGGTGAAGATTGGTTGCGGTAATCATGCTCGTACAAGTTCAATGTTATCAATGAGTCTCACCTCGCCGAACCAAGCGGCAACGGCCAACAAAGCCATGCGATTATCGCAGACCGGAGTGTGCAGCGTTTCGGCATCGACAATTTCCACGTAATCAATACGCACACCATCGATTGCAGACAAGGCAGATACAACGGATTCACGCACAGACTCTACCGCAGAGCCGGCAGCATAGGCAGCAGCTGCTGCGCGCAGGCTACGGCAGATTTGCGGCGCTGCGGCACGATGCTGCGGCAACAGGCGCACATTGCGGCTGGAAAGGGCGAGGCCATCAGCCTCTCGCACAATTTCTGCACCATGCAGTTGCACGGGGATATCCAAATCACGTACCATGCGGCGCAAAATGGCCAGCTGCTGGTAATCTTTCTTGCCGAAAATGGCATCTGTGGGCTGCACCAGATTGAAAAGCTTGCTCACAACCAGGCACACACCGGCAAAATGGCCGGGGCGGCTGGCTCCACACAACACGGTAGAGAGATGATTCTCCTCCATCACCATGGAGCGGTCTGCACAGTACATGACATCCGGTGTGGGCATAAAGACCACATCCACCCCGCAAGTGCGACATATTTCCAAATCGGCCTCAGGTGTCTGCGGATAGGCGGCTAAATCCCCGGCATTGTCAAACTGCACGGGGTTGAGGAAGATACTGGATACCACAACACCTTGTTCACCGGCCAGGCTGCGAGCCTGGCGCATCAATGTGGCATGCCCTTCGTGCAAGGCCCCCATCGTGGGCACAAAAACTATGCGGCGGCCGCGCATGGGTGCAAGAAAAGCGCGTAATTCATCCTTGGTATAGGCTGTCTGCATGGCGCGGATTCTATCATAATCCGCCCGTTCATTCAAGCAAGACTTTGTACTTCACAAGGGCTTTTATTTATGCTATCATCGGCGCAATGGAATCTGCCGCCACCAACAAACTTTTTGTATACGATTGCTGTCTGGGCAAACTGAGGGTCTCTGACTGCGATTTCATGACTATTGGTGCCGCAGAACAAAACACCTTCCGGGTACACATGACGGAAGCCCGAGGCGGCGCTTTTGCCATCCGCGGAGACACTTGCCGTTTCTATCCCAATGGGCAAATCAAGGAATTTTCATTAAACGGGCAACAGTGTTCCACTGATTGTGATATCAGCATCAATATCCTGAATCTGATGGTATTGGGCAATGGCTGCTTCCTGATTTGGTTTGGCAAGGAAGAACAGCGCCCGGATTTCTCTCCATTTGACCCCACCTACTGGTATACTTACAATAAATCTGAAGCAAAATGGGGCGGGCCCTACATTTTGCAAGCTCTGGCAGATATCGCAGATACGCCAGACAAGAAAATGCTCGCTACGTTCCCCGGACTGGATGGACAGGCGTTTTACCTGCATGATATCCAACAGGTGGCTCAACACGCCCCGGTGAAAGCGCAGCCCCCCTCTGCACCGGCCGTCCCCGTCAAAGCTGTCTCAAAACCGCAAGCAGCACCTCGCCGTCAATTCACGGCTACAGTCTCCTTCCCCCCTTTGGTGGCCGGCAACAGCACAGAGTTTGTATGCCCGCACTGCCAACACCGTTTTACTGAGAGAGACATCCTCGCCATCGCGGCTCACCATGAATTACGAGGAGACAGCATCCTGGGAAACACCGCCATGCGCCGTTTCCACCCATCAAAACTGGATAATCGCGGCGTACCTGTCGATGAAGGCGGCTCATCCTGCCCGGAGTGCGCATGTCCCGCCTGCCACATGCATTTACCGGCTTTTTTCAAGCAGACGATTCAGCACATCGTGCCACTTATCGGCTCGGCCGGGTCGGGCAAAACATACTACCTGCTCAGCCTCATTCAGCAGATGGAGTTGGACGTGCCGCGCTTATTCAACGCGGCCTTCCGAGATGCGGATCCCACAGGCAACGCCGTTCTGACCCACCTGAAAAATCAGGTTTTCTCGGCAAAGACACCGCAACAAGCGTACGTCGGGCACACCCGCACGAACGGCAAATTCTACCAGCAAGTGTGGGATGACGGCGCTTTCCGAGACTCGCCTCGCCCCTTCGTTTTCAACCTGAGCAAGCAAAACGAAACACACGCACTTGTGCTGTATGACAGTGCCGGCGAGACGTTCATGCCGGAAAAGGGCGAGGAACTGCACAGAAAGTGGGCACACTTACAATCCCCATCCGGCTGCATGTTCCTGTATGATCCTTGCGAGGACAACGCCTTCAGGCGCCTGCTTGAAATGAGCAATGAAGTACAGGCGAGCCACCAGCATACACCGCAAACAACCCTGCTCACAGAAACAGAGCTTCAACTGCGGCTACGCATGAACGCACCACACGGGCAGAAACTCAATCTCCCCTTTGCATTCATCATCGGCAAGAGTGATTTGTGGCAACACCTGATGGGCCCCGAGCCTCTGCTGCCTATGGTACACAATGGCAAACTCATTACGGAACACGTTGCAGCCAACTCGCGCCGCATCCGACAATTCCTCTTCAATATCAACCCCTCGATTTGCACCATAGCTGAGTCCATCAGCAAAAACATGTGCTATTTTGCAGCCTCTGCACTGGGAGCACCACCCGTCAAATTCCGCGATTCTGAGACGGGAGAACTTCTCCTCGCCCCGCAACCTCAAGAAATGCAGCCACAAGGGGTAACCTCCCCCCTGTTGTGGATTCTCAGCCAGTGCGAGAAAGCCACCTTCTCTGCCACCTGATACACCCCCGGCCATGTCCTATCAGCTCATCTACAATCAACGGCTCAGCCAAAAAAAACATTGGGAGCAAAGCGGCGTACTGGTCAAAAGCCAGGATATGCCCGCCTGGCTGGAGGATATCGTTTTGCATAGCTGCCGCATCCAGACAGGGAGAGAAGATACCCCACTCAAATACACCTACAGAGTCATCACCGTAGAAACGGGTGAATTCCATGTACTGAGCTGTGCTGCAGGCAGCGGCATCCACAACCTCATTCTTACACCTGCCGAAATTACAAAACTGCGACGAAATGCCAACCGACCCACGCCGGCGGGTATCATGCTGGCACTGGAGACCAACCACTTCTGGGCGCCGGATACAGCTCAACCGTCTCTCCATTGCGAAGAACCCAAACTGGCGGCGTCTGCCCTGCCCGAGGCAGATTTCCAACCTACATGGAAAGAACTGACTGGACACAAGAACAATGCTTTGGCATTCCTGAC
The DNA here is from genome assembly GCA_017558555.1 of Akkermansia sp. Classification (GTDB taxonomy): domain Bacteria; phylum Verrucomicrobiota; class Verrucomicrobiia; order Verrucomicrobiales; family Akkermansiaceae; genus Akkermansia. The sequence continues at coordinate 52,997 of JAFYUJ010000057.1, read as the reverse complement.
ACCGCCCTACAACAAGGAATGTCTCATACAGATGCCGGACGACATGAAGAGCCGCAGCATCTTAAAACTTCTGCATGAAAGTGATTGGCTATCCTCCCAGCGTGGATGGGGTCGCACCTTTACAACCTTGGCCTACATGGGGGATTCTTTTGCTGAGACATCACGCATTTTTATGCCAAAATCCATGGCAGACACCCCCGAGTGTTCTGTCTGGAGCCAGGAAGCCGCCGTGCTGGATTTATGTACACCATTCATACTTGGTGACCAGCAAGAGCGTCCAGAAAGCGAAGTCTTGAGCAAAAACAGCCAAACGACCGGAGAAACGGGGAAAAGCACACACTTACCATACGTCTACCAAGAGAGTCCGGATGAATGTGCATACAACATCTACCCACGAAGTCACCCTTTCCTTCGTTGGTCTCTGTATATTTCCGGGTTATTCCTGCTGGGAGCCGGCGTTCATCTTATGGTGAGCGAAAAGGCAGAAGATGCCGGCAAAGCGACCAGTGAGGCCATCAAGGCAACAAATGATGTCATCAAATCCATCAGCCCCGAAAACAGCATCTTCCAGCTCCGGAAGCTGACGGCAGCCCCCTATTCTCCGGACAGCATTACACAAACGCTGGATAAGATATACGCAAATCTCACGACGGCAGCCCCGGACTCCGAAGCCGAATTGGGCATTGAGCATCAAAAAGAAGTCATCAACATTCTCAAGCATGCCGGTAAGGATACAACGGGGCATGCAACCAACATTCGACGTCTGCGAGAATGCGCAACAGCGCTCAACATTGATGCAGATAAACTTAGCGAGCTATACCTGCGTGAGGCTACTCATGATTGCACCGTGCAAGATTGGGAGCATAACCTGAGTCCGGCTGAGCTGGAGGATTGGCAAAGTCTGCTGGAAACCGCCCCCGGCCTACGCGAAGTTTTGGGCAACGAAGTATTTGCTCCGTACGCTTCACGCATTCTTCTTCCCACCCAAGAACAAGAAGAGTCTCAGTCACCCGTTGCTCCGGCAGAGCAAGTTGAGCCCCCGACATTACCGGCTGTCACGTGTGTGGAAGGGGAGCCGCTGCCGGAACCTCTGGCACGCATTCTTCAACAAGCACCGGTTGAGCTGAACATCGGGCAATGGAGCATCATACGCCGATATCCCCATTCGTTCACACGAACCAGACATACGGGGGAACTGTCGGAAAACGAACACGTTTTGCGGATTGAACGCATGGATGAACAAACCTATCGCATCGTCTCTAACCTGCATCCGGAAAACGGAATCCCCACCCCTACCTTTCAAATAAAAGACGGCAAACTGCAAAATCTGCAAAGTGAAATGGGCAACCCGGTTGCCATGAGCTTGCCTTTGCCCACGGAAGATGGCGGGACGATGGATCTGATTCTCTTGCCCAGGCGAGAAGTGAAGCTGAGCCCCGCAGGCGTGTGCGCACCGCCGGAAGCAGCGCAACTGAATCTGGCATTAAGAGAAGCGGACGTGATGCTGGATGAAGAATCCGGCGAGATGTATGTGGTGGACAACATGGGCTATCCGTGGACCGACATGCAGAGTGAGGTCCCCCTGAAGCAAGGCTCTGCAGTGCTGCATCTGCCCATTCTGACCGGCAGCAATAAAATAGCAACAACTGGAGGCGGACAAGCCCCCGAGTATATTTGGAGCTACAGCGAAATGCCCGCCAGTAACACAACATCTGATGTGTATGATTGCCATCTGCTGCGCCTGTTTGACTTTTCTGCAATCCTGAAAGAGCAGTTTCACACACAGGCCAACACATACTGCCAAGGCTCACCGGAGGGCGGAGATTCATTCTACTCTCTGTCCACATTATATGCACTTTCCTTGGCAGCGGAAGAGAAAGAACAGCTGCTACAGGCCGCCGACACCTTGCAAAAGCTGAATCAACACGCTCCGTTTGCTGGCATCATGGCAAAGCTATTCGCAGGAGAACCAGCGCTGCTGAGTTCGTTGAATGAAGGCCTTACGCGGTTTGGCGCTCAACAATTACTTACAGATGCGCAGACCCGACAAACCATCCGCAAATGCATTCTGGCAGCGTTATCAGAGGAGATTCGGCAAACATACACCCACTGTCGGAATATTGAAATGCAACAATCCGCTTTCGTGCCGGAGATGGAGCTCAGTTTGCAGAAAGTGCAACTCAGCAATCAAGGTGAGCTGGTGTGGCTATTTCAACTTCGTCCCCAGGCACAGCCATGAGAAAAATTCGCAAAGTTCGAAAACTTAAAGCACCCAAGCAAAAGTTTTCTCTGCGCAAAATATGGGAATCCTGGAAACGACGACACAAAACGGTTTCCCCACCCCCGGAGCCGCCACAAAACAAAGAGGGCAGTCTCCCCGAACCGACCATCCCCCAAGAGCAGAAGGTTCCGGCTGACACTCCCGAACCTGAACAAGGGGTAACTGCGTCCGCCACTAAAAGCATGCGAGACAAGTGGCAGGAGCTTCGCAGCAATAAAAACGAAGCCAGTGGGGCAGAAAGCAGCGTGAAACGCAGCTTCTGGACACAAAGAAAGCGCAAAATTGCATGGTTGCTACTTGTCGTCATGGCCGGATTGGGTATTTGTACCGCCTCTGTATTGCACCTGAAGCGCAAAAGCGAGCGCATTGAATATCAATTAAGAACGGCTCTCAGTGAAGGCGATTGGGAAACTGTACACAAGCAACTCGCACTCTCTGAGGTATCAGTATATCAGTTTCTCAATTCGTCCCTTCCCTATACCATAGGATACGCCGAAACGTGGATTCAACGGCAAAAAGAAGTATACAAGCAACTTCAAAACACCATTGAGGGCTTGGAAGCCGGCAGCATTCCCATAGGAACGCTAAGCATTCACGCCATTGCAGAAATGGAACGTGCGCTTCGCTCACTGCCTGCCAAAATTAATGATTTATCAACACGATGGAACGCCTTGCACGCAAGCAATCGCAATTTATTCCAAAAAAATCGTGAGTATGTGATGAATCAGTTGCTTTCACCCCCTGACATCGAAACACTACTCACCCTGGATGCAGAAGAAGATTGCCGCATTCTGGAAGAAAAAATCATTCTGTGGGCAGATTATCTGGAAACAAGCAACGCCTATGACATTCCCCGCAGCCTGGTGCAGAAAGGTCGGCTTTATCATGAAGAATTGACGCAATTTCACGCGGAAGCGAAAGACTTGTTATCATTCCACAAGAAAGTGGCAGATGTCATTACCTACAGTGAACTCCTGAAATGGCGGCGTTTCCTCACTGCCGGTAAATACGCCCCGGCACAGCAGGCATTCTCATTCCTGCATCACTTACCGGCTATCAACGAATGGAAACACCGGATGAGTCCCATCAACCAATATATTCCACACAGCAAGTTGCACCAGGCAAAAAATATTTTAATGGATGACGCGCCATCCTTTTGTGCGGAATTTCCTGCATCTCAAGAGCAATATGCTTTGGCTGATGCGCTTTTCACCTCCCCCTCCCTTCACAAAAAGTTTTACTGCGTCCAGCTTTCCAATGGTCATACCTATATCAGTGAAGAGCATCCGCAATGGACACAAGATGCCGAGCAATTGCGCATCAATCTTTCTGATATTGACACAGCGTACGATAAACACCCAACCAAAGAGATTATTTGCCAAGTGCAGCCTCAAGCTGTTAAGATACGACGCTGTGATTGTTCCGGATTGTTGCGCGCATGCGGAATTCATCGCGAACAGTTTTTTACACACGCGCAACTGCCACAACTGCTGGAAAAGATTGCACAATACAACAGCAAGGAATGTCCTCAGCTGGCTAAAGCCTTTGTCTATGACAAAATCCTCGCCATGTTGTTGCAACATCCGCTGTACAAACCTCAATTAATAAAACAACTCTCGCCAAAACTGGCAAGAGATGCAGCAGGCTTCATCACCTTGCGAAAAAAACATGCCAACGTCATGTACGGTGGAGCGTGGCTTCATCACTCCAGCCAGTCAGAAGCCGCAGAACAAGACTTCGGCACTTGGTTCAAAGAACACAAAAACAACAATTACAACATTGAAATAGAGGGTAACGCGCCCTCATATTTTCAAGCGTCACCACATTATGTAGGGCACGTAGATGCCTCCGGGGCCACTCTTTTGCGTCGTCCATTACACCCCCAGATGGTCATCTGGTACCTGGGCAAAAACGGCATACAAGCCGCTGCACCAGGGCAGTTGCCCGATGCCCCCTGCCGCTACTCTCCCCTGTTCATTGATACGAGCCACGAATAAAATCTATGCTGGTCGCTCTTTTATCAGACGTGCATGATAAGCACAACCATCTCCGGGCTGCGCTCGATAAAGCAAAGGCGCTGAATTGTCAGCATCTTATTTACCTGGGCGATTTTGTACATCCGGCCACGCTGAGCCTCATGCTTGGTGAGTGGCCGCACCCGCTGGATTTTGTGCTCGGCAACAATGAATACGAGTGGGAAGCCTTTGAAGCATTAGCTAAAACGCGCAGCAACATTCGCTTTCACGGATATGATGGAGATATCCGGCTGCAGGAGCGGCGGCTGTTCTTCACCCACACGCCGCATGATGCCATCAGCAAGGGTCTCAACACCGGATTATATGATGCCGTGTTCTATGGGCATACCCACGCATCTGCCGCTTTCATTGCAACAGATAAAACACTCATGGTCAATCCGGGGGAAATCTGTGGACGCAGAGAAGCCCCGGGCTTTGCCGTCTACTGCCCGACCAGCAACACCGTCACTTTTCACAAGCTCTGAACCATGGATTACCTGCTGTACAACCTGAGCGGCAAGAAAGCAGCCCGAGGAGATGAATGCTTGCTGGATGCAGACGAGCGCGAACAGTACGCCCGCCGAGGTGAACGCTACCTCATCACGCGAGCGCTGCTGAAAAAAGAACTGGCTCGCCGATGCGGGGTGGCACCGGAGGAGATTCGCTTCAGCTACAACGAACACGGCAAGCCCTCCTTTGAACAGCAACACTTCAACATCAGCCACTCGGGAAACTTGCTTTGCATGGCCTTTCACCATGCAGACATCGGGGTGGATATCCAGCAGATTCGCCCCGTACGCCGCATGGAATCGCTGGCGCACCGCATCATGAGTGAGCAACAACTGGAGATTTTTCGTGAGCAAGGCTCCCGCGCAGAAGATTTCTTTACCTGCTGGAGTATTGCAGAAGCATTGGTCAAGTTGCATGCTGCCACCATCTGGGATGCGCTTCGCTACCCCTTCACCTACAAGAATGGGAGAGTCTCTACTGCTGAGACTCTCCCATCTGTAAAAATCCACCTTTTCACGCCGGCAGAAGGCTTTTGCGGGGCCATCGCCATGCGCACCGAGGCGTAGCGCATCAGAACTCGCAGTTGCGGGGCGTACGGGGATAGGGCAGCACGTCGCGGATGTTCTGCACACCCGTCACAAACATGATAAGGCGCTCAAAGCCCACACCAAACCCCGCGTGCGGCACCGTGCCATAGCGGCGCAAATCATTGTACCAGTAGTAAGCTTCCTTATCCATGCCCAGGCGCTCAATGTTGCCTTCCAGCACATCCAGGCGTTCTTCGCGCTGACTACCACCGATGATTTCACCAATGCCGGGCACCAGTACATCCATAGCCGTCACCGTCTTGCCATCATCATTGAGGCGCATGTAGAAAGGCTTGATTTCCTTCGGATAGTTGTACACAATCACCGGGCACTTGAAGTGCTTTTCCGTCAGGAAGCGTTCATGCTCGCTCTGCATATCCATACCCCAGTAGGGAGGATATTCGAACTTTTCACCGCTCTGGAGCATGATGTCAATCGCCTCCGTGTAAGAGCAACGCACGAAAGGTTTGGTGCTCACCTCTTCCAGTCGCGCGCGCAGGTTCTTATCCACAAACTTGCAGAAGAACTCGAAATCCCCACTGGTATCTGCCAGCATGGTATCAGCAATGTGCTTGATGAAAGCCTCTGCCACGTCCATGTCACCATAGATATCACAGAATGCAATTTCAGGTTCAATCATCCAGAACTCCGCAGCGTGACGGGAGGTGTTGCTGTTTTCCGCACGGAAGGTGGGCCCAAAGGTATAGATATTGCTCAGCGCGCAGGCAAATGTTTCGCCCTCAAGCTGGCCGGACACCGTCAGGCTGGCGGCCTTGCCGAAGAAGTCCTTATCATAGCTCTTGTTTTCTGCCAGCGGGTCAAGCGTTGTCACATGGAACATCTCGCCTGCGCCTTCACAGTCAGAAGCCGTGATAATGGGTGTATGTACCCACACAAAATCACGCTGCAGGAAGAACTGATGCACCGCTGCAGCAATGCGGGAGCGCGTGCGGAAAATAGCACCAAACAGATTGGTGCGGGGACGCAAATGCGCAATCGTGCGCAGGAACTCGGGGGAATGGCCCTTCTTCTGCAAGGGGTAGCTCTCAGGAGCTTCGCCCACCAACGCAACAGCCGTAGCCTGAATCTCCCATTTCTGCTTGCCGGGACTCTCCACCAAACGCCCCTGCACCTGCACAGAGGAACCGGTGGACATGCGGGCAATATCCTCATATCCGGGAATACCGGCATCCACAATCACCTGAATGGAAGCCAGGCACGTGCCATCATTCACTTCCAGGAAAGAAAAAACTTTCGAATCGCGGCGGGTGCGCACCCAACCTTCTACCATGATGGACTCCACAGCCTCTTCGGCAGCCAACGCGTGTTTTACCAATGTACGTTTCATACTCAGCAATCCGTCTATATCGCGGTGGCGTGATTGTAGCACAAGCAAAGCCTGATTGCAAAACCAATAATGCAACTTCAGACACAAATCCCCGCACAACCATCAAGGCAGGATGGAATCTGACTTCGTGTAAGAAATCTGACAAGTGCCCGATTGCAAGCAGGCTCAATCTTGACACCACCCATGCGTTTGATACAATCGCGTTATACATGAGACTTTCCCCTTGTTATGGAAATAAGGCACGACAATCCCCCCTCTGCTGACTGGTGGCAGCTGTATTGCGCAGCATTTCCACCGGAAGAACGCAGAAGCTGGCTCTCCCACGAACGCGCACAGAACGATGCCGCATTTCATACTGCCGGGCTGTATCATCAGAATCGATTTGTGGGCCTGATGACTTGGTGGGAATGGGAAGCTATGCTTTACCTGGAGCACTTGGCCATCGTTGAAACAGAGCGAGGAAAAGGCTATGGGCATTCAGCGCTTACCGCACTGAAAGCAAAAGGAGCCGATATCATCCTGGAGATTGAGCCCGTGTGCCACGAACGGCAAGCACGCAGGTTGGCTTTCTACCAATCCTGCGGATTCAAAGAACTACCCTACCCCCATATTCAACTGGCATACCAACAGGGATACCCGGATATCCCCCTGCTCTTGCTCGGCTACTCCACATCGGGGGCGGCTCTGTCAGCGTCCACCTGGGAGCTCTTTGAACGGCGTTTTGCCGCAGGTCCCATGCAATATCGAGATGAATGAGGGCACAATTAGACCTTTTTTTAGCAGACAAAACATGATAAAATGGCGGAGTCATGCGGAGGGGCGAAATCATCCTGTTGAGTATGGTGCTGGGGCTTTGTTCTTGCGAAAAGCAGGAGCAAGCTGCGCCGTACACCGGGAAAAGCAAACATTGGAACCAGCAGGAAGTCCCCATTTCGCTCCAATGCGCAGCCTGTCACCCAAAAGAGTTCGAGCAATGGGCCGGAAGCGACCATGCCTGGGCCTGGCGGCAGGTGAATGCGGCGCTTGATTCCGAACCCTTTCATGGTCAAAGCATCAAAGCACATGGCGAAGAACTGCATTTTCGCACAGATCGGCAGGGGGTGCTCTGGCTCAGAGACGCAGCCGGTGGGCAGGAATTCCAGGTTCACTCCGTGCTGGGGCGGCGTCCGCTTGTGCAATACCTGGTGAAGGGCAAAGATGGCGGATTGCACACCCCCAGCGCAGCTTGGGATACGGAAAAGCGTGAATGGTTTGATGTCTTTACCGGCGATGAACGACTCACCCGGGAAGGTCTGGCCGAACGACAAACAGGAGACTGGGGGCACTGGCTGGGACGCGGCATGAACTGGAACTCCCAGTGTGCGTGGTGCCACATGACCGAGTTCCGCAAAGGCTACAACCAGGACACAGATACCTATCACTCCGTTTGGAAAGAGCCCGGGGTAAGCTGCATCCAATGCCACCCTCTGGCCACACAAGTGGACGCGCAGAACGGATGCCTGGCCGATACCGCCACGCGCAAACTGACAAGCAAACAGATTCATGACAACTGTGCCACATGCCATGCACGGCGAGAGGAGCTGGATGATACCTTCCGCGCCGGCGATGCGTTCGATGAGCACTTCCGTCTGGAACTACCGCTCATCGCAGGTATTTTCCACCCCAATGGGATGCAGCACGATGAAGATTATTGCGAGACAGGATTGAGACTCAGTAAGATGGGGCAAGCCGGTGTCACTTGTATCGACTGCCATGATCCACACTCAGCAGAGTTAAAACTTCCACAGGAAGACAACAGCCTGTGCCTGCGCTGCCATGCCACCGGCACCGTAGTCAACGGTACGCCTGCTCCCGTCATTGAGATGAAAACCCACACGCCCTGCCCGACAAATAGCACAGGCGGACGATGTGTGGAGTGCCACATGCCGACCAGCCCCTACATGGCAAGGGACCCGCGCCGAGATCATTCCTTCAACGCGCCCGATGCTCAGCTGAGTATCGAGCTTGGCATCCCGAATGCCTGTACCATGTGCCACCGGGATAAGAGCAATGAATGGGCAGCAGAGCATATTACCCGCATTTATCCCGGCACACTACTCAATGCAACCAGGCCCAGGACGCGAGCCATAGCAGCAGCCATGCAAGGAAAAGCCACGGCAGATGAGCTGCTGCGCATTCTGCAACAGGAGCAAAATCCCACCTGGCGCGCCTGCATCCTGGAGCATCTGGCAGGTCTGCCCCGCACTCCGGCCATCATGAATGCAGCTCGCACCTGTGCACAAAGCTCCCATGCAATGGAAAGAGCGGCAGCCGCACAACTACTGGGAGCAGAAAGCAGCACCATGATTGGAGATAAATCCCGTCTTGTGCGCCGTGCCGTTGCCTGGCAAAATACGGGGTGGCTCTATCAGCACCAACAACAGCCGGACGTACACAAAGTGCTTGAGGAACAGCTGGCCACAGCCATGCACCAGGCAGACCAACCCACCGGCGCTATGCAACTTGCCATGCTGATGCGAGCTGCCGGCCATCACGCAGAAGCCGAAAAACAGTACAAACGAGCCATCCAGCTGGACTCCGGCAGCCCCGTGGCCTACATGGATTATGCCGTTTTCCTGGCCGGTATGAACCGTCCTGCTGAGGCTCTGGCACAAATGCTCACCTGCGCAGGCAAAGCCCCACAAAACGCCTTGGTGCAGTATCGTCTGGGACTTATTCTGGCCGAATGCGGTTATGTACCCGAAGCCATACGAGCCCTGCAAAAAGCACTCCGACTGCAGCCCGAATATCGCGATGCCCAACAAGCATTGAAACAACTTTTACCCTCTCAATTCCCCACAAACTAACCCCTCTTTTTCACCCATGGAACCTACCCATCTTGCACTCACCGTCCTGGCCTGTATTATTGCGGCCATCATCTTCTTTTCTGTATTCAAAGGCGTCATCCGCATGATTTTGCTGGCAATCGCCATCATCAGCGCCATTTGCACCTGGATTTTCATCCAGCGCAGCGGCTTCACCTTTTTATCATTCATCACAGCTAATCCCAAACCCTGGATGGTGCAAGTCACCGCCTGGGGATTGGCCATTTTCGTCTTCACGGTCTTTTTTCACGGGATGTCCTGGTTCTCGCATCTTTTTTCATGGCGCCGTGGAGGAGCCAGCACATGCGGCATCATCACCACAGTATTGATGAGTGCCCTCATGCTCTGGATTGCCACGCTGGGTATCTCTTATTACGGCAACATTTCCCTCATCAGCCACTATCAATCGCTTGCAGAAGCTCATATGAACCAGAAGAGCGCACCGACCATGCCGTGGTTCACGAAGATGAAGCATTTGCTTCGCAAGGCAGACAGCACCGGTTGGCTGGAGAAAATAGACCCCATGGATGATCCTGCGCAAGCCTACCTGGCCTGCTTGGTGGCATACGGCTGCTCGCTGGATGAAGCCCAATACACAGCCTTTTACAATGAGCGACTCGCCCGCAGTGGTATTCCGCAGCCGACCCGTCTGCTGGACTTGTTCCGCGACAAGGGGTTACGCACCCTTGTGCAAGAAAAACGCTTTGTTACCTTGTTGGAAAACGAGCGACTCAAAACATTCCTGCAATTCCGCGATACCGAGGAACACATGCTGCGCATCCTCCGTGGCACTACGGCTTCTCCTCAATCTAAATAATGAATGGAAGGACGAACGGGCATGCGCAACACTTCTGCCGGAGCTAACACCTGAGTATCAGGGAACAGCTTTGAGGCAGAGGGCAGCAGGATGATAGTGGAGGCCCCCGTGGCGAGAATAAGCTCGGCATCTGCCACCGGCATGCGCTGATTCATCCCAAGAATCAACACATCTGCCCGGCGTTCTGATTCCGGCAAGTTCTCAAAGGAGAGAAGCGAAGCATCACCCACATAGAGGACGCGGCTTTGGGCACGTTGCCAAGCCACGATGGGAGCCACATTATCCATGGGCGTACGCGGCAAATCAGCCGGAGGTGCGTAGATGCAGAAGCTCCCTGCACTTGTCTGCAATGTTGTTTTTCCTGCAAGCTTATCAGCATCCAACACCTGCAACTGTGGCCAGGTGGCGGTCAGCACAGCGGCCATTTCTGCTCTGCGGGCCGAGGGGCGCGGCAAGAGTAAAGCAGATGGAGTAAAGCCAGAGTGAAAAATGGCCGGTTCAACGTTAAAACGGGCCGTCTGTCCATTCCCGGAAGCAATCAGCAACCCTCCATTGCCCAGTTGACAGGCACTCTCCCCATAGCCTGTGGATAACAGAGCGATGCGCTCGGTCGGCTGTGGTATCTGCGCCGGCAAATAAGCCGCAGGCAAGCCTCCGCACAGTGCCACCAAACTGATAAGACTCTGAGCGCTATACAATGCCAGCTGTGTGAGCATAGGCCCCAGCCAGGGCACGCTCCCCAATATCATGGCGGCAAGCCCGCTGGACATCACCAGGGGCAGCATGGGGGTAATGATGATGTTTGTGATAAAACTATGTGCATTAAGAGTATGGAACTGCGCCATGGTAATCGGCAGAGAGACCAGCCATGCCCAGAGGGAGATTATTACGGTGCCACGCACAGCCAGTTCAAAAGCGGAAAACCGGCGCTCTCCCACCGTACGGATGCGGTAGGGGATGTAGTCATCCGGGCCAAACCAGGGTGTTTCTCGCAAGGCTAATCGGGCACCTGCGCAAATGGCGGCATACACGACAAAGGACAACTGAAAACCGGCATTATAAATCTGGTACGGCTGCATCAGCAGAATCAGCATGGCAACAAGGCTCCATATGTTGAGCAGACTGACGCGGCGATGCAACATGTTGCCAATGAGCACAAGAGCCATCATCATGAACGCTCGCACAGCAGGCACGGAAAACCCGGTCATTACCACGTATCCGCCACATACCACCAGAACAATGACTCGCGATACCTGGACGCCCACGCGGCATTTGCGCAGGATAAACCATAAAATCCCCGCCAACAGGCCTACGTGCAACCCGCTCACAGCAAAGGCGTGCAAACAGCCGCCACGGCGAAAGTCCAACATCGTTTCCTCCTCCGCGCGGCTTTTATCTCCCAGAACCAGCGCACACAACACCTGGCGGCGAGCATCTTCTTCTGTACCGGGAGGCATGATACGCTGCGCCAATGACTCACGCACAGCTGAAGCCACCCCACAAACCGCAGCCCAGGAAAAAGGAGACATCCCCTGATATTCCCCTTTCACCAGTTGCAAATCGGCGGCGATACCCTGTTGTTTCATCCAGCGTGCTGCATCAAACATGCCATGAACCAAGGCGGGTCGTGGCGTGGAAGCCTCTGCTTTCAGCAACACTCGGGAGCCTTGCCGCCAGGTGGCATTGTCTCCTCTCACAACAATGCGCGCACCACTATAATCGGCATCGATGATACAACCGTTTCGCAGTTCACGCACCACCGTACCGGATACTTCCACCACATCATGCGTTGCCAATTGCGCCTGCAAGTCCGCAGTCGTCCCCTGCTGATATTCTTGTTGCAGCCAAGCCAATGCACCACACAACAGGCAAGCCAAGCCTATACGCCACAAGCGCAGCCCGACAGCAAGCAATACGGCCAATACCGATAGGCTCCAAAACCAAGAGCTCAACAATGCCCCGACTACCGTGAGTAAGGGCAGAAACACCGGCGCACGCAAGAATAAACGGCGCAGCACAGCGCCCAATGCCATCGGGGCGTGCCCGTACTGCTCCGCGCGCGCATCCATTTTATCTGTAGACCATGACAGGGCCTGTGCAGGCAGACTGAACGGAACGCAGTTTTTGCACGGCTTGGATGAACAGTCCGGCTGCGGTCTCCACTTCATCCCGTGTGGTATATCGGGAGAGAGAGAAACGCAGAGATTCGCGTATTTCCTTATCGGCCAGCCCCATCGCCTTCAGCACATGGCTGGGATGCGGCTCGGCACTGGTACAGGCAGACCCGGAGGAGCACAAGAGCCCCATGGGTTCCAACAACAAGAAGAGCGATTCGGCAGCACAGCCCGGCACTCGCATATTAAGCACATGCGGCAAACGATTAGCACTGGCACCATTCACCACATAGTTAATGCCGGCTTCCTGTAATCTGGACAGGAACAGTTCACGCAAGGAAGCAAGATGGGCGTAGGTTTCAGCTGCTGCCATGGCCAACTCCGCAGCTTTACCAAAGCCGATGATGCCGGGCACATTCTCTGTACCGGCCCGGCGGTAATCCTCCTGGGCTCCGCCGGTGAGCGAGGGTGTCCATTCTGTGCCGCGACGCACATACAACGCACCTATTCCCTTGGGACCATGCAATTTATGTGCAGATATAGATGCAAAATGAATGGCTGCATCGTGCAGATTCACAGGCACTTTACCCGCAGCTTGCACTACATCCACATGCACGCGGGCACCGGCATCTGCCGCAGCTGCGCACATGGATTTGACCGGCTGCAACACCCCGGTTTCGTGATTGGCCCAGGCAAAGCTGGCACCATCACACCCCTGCACTTGCTCCTTCCACTCGGGTAAATCCACCACCCCATTGGACAACACCGCACAGGCAGCCCCGCGAATGGTGCGCAACGTAGCAGGATGCTCCGTAGCCAGAGTCAATGCAGATTGAAATTGAGCCAACGCAGTATTACTGGCCTCAGTACCGCCACTGGTGAAGATGATTTCATCCGGCTCGGCGCCCACCAGCGCAGCCACCTGCTCTCGTGCTGCATCCATAGCACGACGCACCTGCCGGGCGGCACGATAGGCAGCAGAGGGATTGAAATACTGCTCCTGCAAATAGGGGAGCATGGACTCCAGCACCTCCGGAGCCACAGGCGTCGTTGCGTTGTTATCCCAGTAAATCATGGCATTTTCTCCACCAGCATCTGCGCAGCCATCCACTCGGGGGATTCCAGCTCCAAATCTTCAATTCTCTTCAATTCTGCGGATATTTGCTTTTTCTGCTTGCTTACAAGAGGCTCGCGCTTCTTATCCTCTGCCTCCATGGCCTCGCCTGTGGGGCGGGTCATTTCACCAACCTCCCCTAGAGCCGTTTGTTCGCCTGTGCTGCTTTCCAGCATCTTGCTAAGCACTTTGGCCGCCTTTTCTGCACTTTTTTCATCCTTTACCTTGCGCAACTGGGCAATCACTTTCTTGCGGGTATCGATTTCATCCTTCACCCAAGATTCTGCTGCTTTGCGGGCATATTTCTGCTCCTGACGCAATTCAGAGGGTTTCAGCCGCTCATCCTGAGCGTAACCCATCGACCCAAACACCATGGCCAGCAGCATCACGAGGCAAATCTTTTTATTCATATCTGCACGCAAAGTAACATGTACGCCCTGACAAGTCAAGCGTGGATGCTCACCTGGAAGTCATGAAAAAAGCTCCCTCTCACCGAGGGAGCTTTGAAAAGTCTCTTTTCCGACCGCATCAGAACTCGATAGCTTCATCCTGCCTGCGCTCGCGAATCTTCTTATCCTTCTTCTTTTTCGCGTCTTGCTTGCGTTTTTCGCGGTCTGCCTTGCGCTGCTCGGGGGTGCGTCGGGCAGAATAATTCCCCCAAAGGTCATGCAAAGCTGCCGCACCACGGCCAAATACCGTGTTGGGGTCTATCGCCCCCATCTTCTTGATGTGGCCCTTGAGCTGATTGGGCTGAATGGACTCGCGGCGAGACTGCCCGATAAATGTCATGTAAGCGGCCTGTCTGTCCCAGGTTCTGTACGCGGGGTCTTCAATAATTTTGAAGCACTCCTTCTTAATCATATCGTAATCCGCTTCGAAATCGGGTTTCAGGAAGCCGTCGCTCGTATCGAAGAGCTTGTAACGGAACTGCAATTCCACATGGCTCTGGCGGCGCACGAGACCGGTCTTATCAGAAGGGTCGGACATTTCCAACTCTTTCAACAGGTTGGGGTCTATGTAGGGAGGCATGCTGGCAATGCTGCCACCGGGAATGTACAGCTGCAAGTCCATGGCCTCGGAAATGAGCTTGGCTCGCTCCGCTCCCTGTACTGTGCTGCCGGATGAGCCACTACTACCTTCTACCAAGCCTACCTGCTTCATGATTTCCTGATATCGCTGGAACTTGGCACGGTAAGCACGCATATTTTCGCGGCCTTTCTCGCCTTCTTCATCTCCGAGATAATCGGTTCCGGGCAAGTGAGCATAGGCACGGCCGGTCTTATCAAGCATCACCACCAAGGGGCATACGCCAAAGGGTGGATCCGGGAAACCACAGCGAATTTCCGAAGCTTCAGCCGCCTTGGGATGGTCCTGATTCTCGTAGAAAGGGATAGCCACCATCACCGCATTCCCCACAGCCGCCTCCGTCTCCGGATTATTCCAGAAACTATTGAGCATGCGAACGCTGCGGCGGTTCCAATCGGGACCATAGCAATACACCACAATGCCATCATCTCCGGCCTTTTCCAGAGCTTCGCTATACGTGGCGGCACGCTGAGCCGACCAAACAGCAGAGAGAGACAGAGCGGCCATGGCCAACCCTGCAACCACAGACTTAGTGAACTTTCTTGTTGTCATATACCAGAAGAGCGCGGAAGTTAATACCAATCAACTGCCCCTCACCGGAATCGATGCGGATGAATTTGACAGTGGGGTTATTTTTCTTGATGTGAACACGAACACAGGGGTCCTTGACATTGTTGGGCAGTTTGGCCAGGTGTGTCCATTCCTTGCCATCCTTGGATACCTCAAGATTCCATTCATAGTACCCTGCGGCACTGCCTCCGGTAGGAATAATGACAATACCACCCAGGGTAGCAGCCTTCTTAAGTTCCAAGGTGACCGTCTGGTGTTTACCACCATCGGACTGGATGAGGCCACCGGCTGTTGTCAGCGCAGCGCCATGATAAATTGCCGAGCGGAAATCAGGATGATACTTACTGAGGGTGACCAGGCCGCCTTCGGATACAAGATTGCCACCCACAGGTTCAAACTTAGGCAGAGGCTTCATCTCGGCTTCTTTCTTCTTGATGTATGGCTCACTGTACTGAGTGGCCAACTCTATGTTGCCCACGGCCTCGGCACCACGAATGATACCGGCCACCATGGAGTCTCTGTCCGTTGTCGTTTCCATGGCCTTTTCCACCATTTGCAGCACGTCCTTGCCGAAATTTTTATTCTCAGCGTAGGCCGTGCGAATCGCCCAGGCAACAGCGAGGGAGAATGAGGGGTGCTTGGAGACACTATCGAAAAGTTTTTCAAAGAACTCCTTCTTAAGCGTACGGCTGCGACCAAGGGAGGCATACTGCATATCCAGCAGCTTGTCGATATCCCACTCCGCTTTTTCGTTCACATTGAAGTTGCTGAATAAAGCATCGAACGCAGCTATCTTCTGTCTCGGCGCACGCAGGGTGGCCAACATGCTCGGGTAAATATTCTCCGTGAGGAACGTAGCGCACATAGCAGGATGCTGCGGAGCCACGGAAGAGCAGATGAACTCATTCACCCCAAGCCACTTGCGAGGCTGGCGACGCAGAGACTTGGAGGCCGTCTCCATGTACAAGGCCCAAATAGGCTGATTGAGCGGCTGCATGGTGGCAGAGAGCTCGAACAGCTTCAAGGCGTTGATGGGGTTCTTGTGAGCGGCCAGCACAGAGCCCATGGTGGCCACCATCTGGGCATCTCGGGTGCGGGCGCCATTTTGGAACATGCTCGTCATCATCTCGAAAGCACTCCAGGAATACTCGCCCCAGCAGCTCCAGTGCGGGTGACGATCTTCTGACACCGTATTGGAGGGATGCCACTTGCCATCCACATACACCGCGTAGGCGCAGTGCCCTGGCTCACCCATAGTGACAGCCGGTACACCGTTCGCACATGCAGAAGAAGTGCCGAAGTGGGACAAGCCACCACACACAGCGCCGACATCTCGTGTCATCTTAGCAAAATTGCCCGGGTACTGGGATTGGAATGGCTCATAGTACTGAGCAGAGAAAATCACGTCACCCGTTACATTGAGCGGAAGATAAGGCACCTGGAAAGCCATCCCCGTGTAGTTCATGGCCGGAGCGGAGCAGTTATCGCGCAACCAACGCATCGTAGTAGCTGAACCAAAGGGGCTATTGCCCTTCCAACCACATACGATGTGCATCAGCCAATCCGGCAGTGAGGCAAAGCCACTGTGCAGCAATTCCTGATCGGCACTTTCTGCGAAGAACTGATAGCGCTCGCGGGCATCCTTGAAAAAGTCAACCTTCTCTTTCTTTCCCTTGCGGCGAGGCTCACCCATGTTGCCAAGTATCTTCAACTCCTCTATTTCTTCAGGGGTCAACTCGCGACCTTCGCCATACCAGCCGTTGCGGGTAAACTGCACTGCCACAGCCGCAGCAATACGGCGCTTGAGGCCCGGCTTGGTATTACCCACATTTTCAAGGGCTGAGCCACCTTCATGCAGCACATCCTTGTCCATGTTGGGGTCATTCTGTCGGAAATGACGCACCATTGCCAAGGCAATCTCAGGCTTCTGCAGCTGGCCATCGTACACAAAGGAGGACACCCAGGGCAAATCATTGAGCAAGAGAGCCAAATCTTCCGCTGTCTCGCGATCTTTCATCAGCTTGCTCAGGGCATCCATATCAGAGAGGTGCAACAGCTCCCACTGAGCCAACATGAGACGATTCTCCGGTTTCTTCAGGAACTCGGCGACTCCCTTCTGATCAATCTTCTTGAGAGCTTGGCGCAGCTGGCTGGCCAGGCGGCGCTCCAGCATGGCAGGCTGGCGCCAGTTGGCACCGGTCAGCTTGCCCTTGAACGGCTCTTCCGATACCGGGGTCATGCCATCATCCTCCGCCACGTAGCGCATCATCTTGCGGGGGGCGGTACCCTCGGGATCATCCTCCTCACCTTCCTCTTCTCCATCGACAAAACCATCATCCTCAACAGGTTTTGGCTCCTCGGGCTTAGGTTCCTCAGGCTTGGGCTCTTCCGGTTCAGGCTCATCGCTGGGGCGATTCTTGTCCGCCAAATCATCCCATTCATCACGCGCAGCCACAGGCTTTGTCTCTTTTTTTACAAGAGCCTGCAGGATGGGAGCCACGCTCGGTTCTGCAAAGTAGCCAACAACGACACCAAGCACCAAGGCAAGTAATAATATGTGACTCAGTTTCATTCGTTCCTATTTATTAGCAAATACTATTCTCCATGTCAAGCAAACAGATGGCAAATGAGCGGTCTTATGCTATTACCATCCACTTGTCAGAAAAAATAAAAAAATCAAGCAATTGAAATGGCTCTATTTCCATTTGTAGCGGCACCTGCACGATGAGGAAATCCCATTATTGTAACATGGCAAGAGCACGTTCCGTAGCATCCAACGCGCGCCGTACATCTTCCTCCGTGTTGCAGAGGGAGAAGGAATAACGCGTGGTGCCGGTGATACCGAGAGCCAGCATGAGCGGCTGGCAGCAATGGTGCCCCGTGCGAACAGCAACGCCCATCTGGTCCAGCAAAGTGCCCAAATCGTAGTGATGCACCGTGGGCACCACAATGGATACGAGCGCACCCCTGCCCAGTTTGGGTCCCAGAATGCGAACACCAGGCATGGCAGACAAGCCATCGCACAGCATGGCTGTGAGCTTTTGCTCATGTGCTTCAATAGCGGGGATACCCACCTTCTGCACATATTTCAGCGCTTCGGCCAGCACGATATTGCCGCAGATATTCGGTGTACCGGCCTCGTACTTAAAGGGCAAATCATTGTAGGTAGTCCTGTCAAAGGAGACCTCGCGAATCATCTCACCGCCGCCCATCCACGGGGGCAGCAGCTCGAGCATGGCCTGGCGGCCCCACAGTACGCCCGTGCCGGTAGGCCCATAGACCTTGTGCCCGGAAAAGGTGTAAAAATCAGCATCCAGCGCCTGCACATCGATGAGCTGGTGCCCGGTGCTCTGGGCGCCATCCACCAGTACCAGGGTATCCGGGCGGTTGCGACGCGCCGCTGCGATGATAGACGCAGCAGGATTCACAACGCCCAAGGCGTTGGAGATGTAAGGGAACGCCACAATACGAGTCTTCGGCGAAAGAAGCGACTCGTATGCAGCCATATCAAAGGTCAGCTCCGGCGTAAGCGGCACCGGGCGCAGCAAAGCTCCCGTGCGCTGGCATAGCATCTGCCACGGCACGATATTGGAATGGTGCGCATCAGTGCTTACCAGAATTTCATCCCCGGGGTGCACCATACCGGAGAGAGCCAGCGTCTGCGCCACCAGATTGATGGCAGCCGTACAACCGGAGGTGAACACGATTTCCTTGTCGGAGGCTGCATTCAGGAACCCGGCCACAGTTGCGCGTGCTTGCTCATGTTCTTCTGTAGCCAAGCGACTCAGATAGTGCGCGCCACGGTGAATGTTGGAGTTCACCTGCTCATAATAGCGCATTTCTGCCTCCAGCACTGCGGTGGGCTTCTGCGTGGTGGCGGCGTTGTCCAGATACACCAAGGGGCGCTTGCCAATGCGAGTGGCAAGGATGGGGAAGTCAGCTCGGCAGTCCATCAGATGTTGCCCTCCTTCAAGTGTTCAGCCATGCGGAATGCTTCCTCCGGCACATAACCTTTCCACTCGGCATCATCCTCGCGGATCATGCGCATGATATCACGGGGAGTACGGAAGAGCAATTTCTGATTGAAATATGGCACTTCCACAATATCTCCATTCTCGCGCAAGTGCGCGTACAGCAGTTTATACTTATCCGGCGCGCGATAGGTGCCAGCCGTCACAAACTCACCCGTCTTGCGGTTAATCCACGGTGTCACATAGAAACGGGTCTGGTTCACAAAGATGTGTCCCATGCTGGCCAGGATGCCTCCCGGCGTATCTGCCCATTTTTCCTTGAACAATTCATTGAGCAAGCCAATGGAAAGAGTGATGGCTATCGGCTCTTTCGTAAAGTGATTCAGCAAAGTAGAAATGCTGTGGAAGTGCGTGATGTTGGTTACCATCACCGTCTTGCCCAGCGCCGCCAAGGCATCCGCGCGGTCAATGAAGTCCAGCAAATCCACATCGCTGCCACGCAGCAGGTTGGAAAGCGAAATTTCGCAGATATCTATCGCGCGATCGCGGGATTCGGGCGTCAAGCTCTCAAAGAACTTTGCGCGCGCACTCTCCATCATCTCCAGATGAATCTTGCACAGGGGCATGAAACTGCCGCGCATCAGCACAATCGGGCGTTTATACAGCAAATCTGCAGGTTGAGCCACCGAACCATCCGGGCGGAACAGGGTGGCTTCCGAAAGACCCAACCGCACCAACTGCAGAGCCAGAATGCGGTTATCAAACATGCTGAATCCATTGCCGGAGAAGCGCATGAAGTCCACCTCATACATGCTGCGGTCCAGGTTATCACCCACGCTCTTCACAAACTCTTCCATGCGCTCACGCTTGTAGAAGAGAGCATACAGCAGGTTCACCCCCAGAATACCCAGCACGCGCATCTGCATATCATGATCCGGCACCAGCAGGCGCACATGCATCACCAAATCACTGGGAGGAGCCTCCGGCTTGAGCTGAAAACGCACGCCAACCCAGGCTGACCACGGGCCATTGTCGCGGTAGCCTTTGCATTTCACCGTATTGCAGAAAGCAAAAAAGCACGTGTCCTTACCGCGTTTCTCTCCCAAGCGGTTGATAAGCTGGGTGTATTCATAATCCATCATCTGCTTCAGGCGGTCTTCCGACACATAGCGGCGCACCGGTCCATACAGCGTGTCGCTCACCGTCATGTCATATGCAGAAATGGTTTTAGCTACGGTACCTGCAGCTCCGGAGGAGCGGAAAAACCAGTTGGCCGTCTCCTGCCCCGCACCAATTTCAGCAAAAGAGCCATACACGCTCTTGTCCATGTTGATTTGGAACGCTTTTTCCTGCGTGGCTGCCAGAGTCTGTGTTTCAGTAGACATGGTAAAAGGGATAAAATCAGAATTAAAGTTGAAGCGGAGCCACGGGTACGGTGCGCAGCGGGCGAGGTGCAGACAGTTCAATAGCCGTATCAATAGCCGGTACATCTATCTCCTCTGCAGAATCTTCTGTGGGAGTGCCCACTTCTTCGGCCAGGCCGGCGGTCGCTTGTTGCAGTTCTTCCGCAGTCTTATACTTGGGGTTGAGCGTGAAATCACAGCCATAGGGGTCTTCACCGATAATGGGCGTTCCCTTGGGCAATATGGACAACACGGGCAGCACTCGCGATGAGTTCATGCGGCTGGCGCTGGAGTGCATGAAATCCCCCAGAGACATACTACCATCGCCATGTACCGAACAGAGCCCCAGGGAGACGTCCCCCTTCGGGAAGTACTCGCGATACGTCGGGCGGGTGTACACAGCCTTGCCATCCTTCATGCGGGTTTCAAAGCAGAAGTTCGTAGCAATCTGCCCGGAGGAGGTACAAATCTCCACCTCTTCGGTATCAGCAGGCTGCTTAATGTCCGTATTCTCGAATCGTCCCTCCGCCGCAGCGAACACAGAACCCAGAATCGGGGCGCAGGTATCGGAAGCAAAGGCCTGGGGATAAATAGGGGAATGATCGTTCAGATATCCCATCCACACACCGCAGGTAATGGCGCCATCATATCCAAACAAGGCATTATCCGAGAAATCATAATTCGTGCCACTCTTCACAGCACCCTTGAAGCCGGGCGGCAGATAGGGCCGCACACGCACCGCAGAGCCGCGCTCCATCGAGCCTTTCATGATGGAATGCAGACGAAATGCCGTGCAAGGAGTCACGCTGTTCACTTTTTTTGGGGCTACAGCGAGCGGATTCTCCCAAAGGATGTTGCCATTGCTGTCCGTCACCTTGGAAATGATGTAGGGAGCCAACGGGCGCGTACCCATGTTGGGGAAAACAGTATAGGCCATCACCATCTCTCGCAGGGAGACAGGTTCCGTCCCCAAATACACACGGGGATAGTATTGAGGGCGGGCTTCCGTACTGCCGGGAATGCGCTCCGGCGGGGTGATGCCCACCTTCGTCAGGGTGTTGATGAATGCTTTGGCACCCAGACCGGGCTTGGCCCCCAGCGCAATTCCCAGACGTGCCGATGCGGCAATCTTGGACCACTCAAGAGCTTGTCGCACCGTCACCGAGTCCAGATAGCGGCCCTTCTCCACTTCCATACCCCATTCACCCAGCACACCTTCCGAACCACCAATACCGGCCAGACGATTGTCCATGGCATCATCCAACAATCGGGAACAGGGGGAATAGCCATTCTCAAAGGCGCACATGTACAGGAACGGCAGGAAAGCCGTACCCACCGAGCGGCGGCCATGCTCGATGATGTCGAAATTGTCGCGATCAAAGCTACGGCCACCGATGTAGACCAGCGTTTCGCCGGTAGCGTTGTTCACGGCATAGATGGCGCCATCCAGGTAACGATGCTGCGCACAGCGGGGATCATCTTTCTGATCAAAGCGAACGTGAGCATAATCAGGGCGATTTTCAATCGCCACAAGCTGCTGTTCCAATGCTTTCTGCGCGGCATCCTGCATGTGTTTATCAATGGTGGTGTACACCTTGATGCCGGCACTCTTCACGATTTCTTCACCGCGTTCAAAGTTCGGGAACACGCTGATAGCGTGCTGCTGCACCAGAGCGTGCAGGTGCGATGTCTGGCGGCGCAGCGGCTTGGGATTCAACCCCAGCGGCATTTTCTTGATACGCTCAGCCTCCTCCAGAGACAAGTAGTGGAGGCGCTGCATGCGGTCAATCACGTCATTGCGCCAGCGCCAGTTCAAATCAGCATTGCGCAGGGGGTTGTAGTTCTCCGGGTTCTTGATGAGCGCTGCAATACTGGCAGCCTCGCGCACGGTCAGATCAGCCGGTTCCTTGCCATAGTAACCCAATGAAGCAGAGCGAATACCATAATAGCCGCGACCAAAATAAATACGGTTCAGATAAAACTCCATAATCTGGCGTTTATCGTATCTCTCCTCGATACGCATCGCCAGGAAGATTTCCACAATCTTACGCTCGTAGCGGCTGCCACCGCGGGCGTGTGTACGCTGCTCCAAATCGTATGCATTGCGAGCCAACTGCTGGGTAATGGTCGACGCGCCCTGATTGGCCTTGCCCTTGGCTGCGGCGGCTTCCTTGGCCGCGCGAATAATGCCCATCGGGTCAAAGCCCTTGTGGGTCCAGAATGTCTTATCTTCCTGGGCCACCAGAGCATCAATCATGCTCTTGGAAATCTTGTCATAGGTCACATAACTGCGATTTTCATCATAGATACGCCCTATTTCCTCGCCATTGCGATCATAGATGATGCAGGGATGGTCCAGGTTATTGATGTCTTCCAGGTTGAATTCATTGGCCCACTTCTGGTACTTGGATGTCAGCACAACAAAGCCGCCGTACCCTATTGCCACCCCCAGAGCCAACAGAATAAAACCCACAATAAACAGTTTGATGAAGAATCGCTTCCATGGGCTCATGGTGCGATTCTTGGACTCCTTGCGGGCATCGTGTCGCCGGCGGCGTTTTTCGGCCTCCTTGCGCTTGTTCTGGTATTCATCAAGGTCGTCCATCTTTATGCGGAAAGATTAGCAGACTTTACGCCGAAAATCAAGGGGCAAATGCAGTCATGGAGGGATTGTACAGCGAAAAACAGCCTTGCAACAGCCTCCCTGCAAAGGCCCGCATCAGCCAGCGCTCTTTCGTCCCCGCAGCAAGAACAATCCAAGGCAAGCGGCAGCAACCCCGCAGCCAATCCCTGTCGCTACCGGCATCGGGAGCGCTATCATGCACTCCGGTGCACCCAGCAGGAAGGTGCAGCATACCGTCGTCATGAAAACTGCGGGTAGTGTCGCCAGCCAATGCAAGCGCCCTTTGCTGAGCAAAAAGACAGCTATGCTCCACAGCGTAAAGCATGCCAGCGTCTGATTTGCCCATCCGAAATAGCGCCATATCACGCTGAAATCCACCTGAGAAATCGCAATAACGGCCACAAACAACGGTACCGCTATCAGCAAACGGCGCAGCCAGTGTTTCTGCTCCACATGCAAGGCATCCGCCAGCATCAGGCGGCAGCAGCGCATCGCCGTATCACCACTCGTGATAGGCAGCACGACCACACCCAACACGGCCAGCGCAGCGCCCACAGGCCCCAACAGCGCCGTGCATGCGTGGCTCACCGCCGTTGCCGGGCTGCTCACGGTCAATTCAGCAAAGGTGGCAAGAGACTGCCCGGCCTGCGCCAACTGCGGTGTCAATTTACCCGCTGCACTGCTCACCAATGTGTAATCCGTGACCACATCACGCAGCGTCAGCCCCACGGTTGCCCATATCAATGCTACCAGGCCCTCAGCCACCATCGCACCGTAGAATACCGGGCGAGCCTTGCGCACATCCCCCAGACAACGCACCATCATCGGGCTTTGCGTCGCATGAAAACCGGAAATGGCACCGCAGGCAATTGTCACAAAAATCATCGGCCACACGCTCAGCCCCTGCGGGTGCAGATTTTGCGTTATATCGCAGTTCGGCAGTATCTCCACACCGCTGAATGGCAAGGCTACAGCCAACCCCAAAGCCATGAAGATGAACAGCACTCCAAACACCGGATACAAGCGGCCAATAATCACGTCTATCGGCAGCACAGTTGCCAGAAAGTAGTACAGCATGATAATCACACACCACCCCGGCACTGAGACAGCATCCACCAACGCATGCAGCATCCCGGCCGGCCCGCTGGTAAATACCACGCCCACAAGCAGCATCAGCACCACGCACAACGAGCGCATCACATACCCTGCTCCGCGCCCCAAATACCGCTGCACCAGCTCCGGCAAGTTTGCCCCGCCATGCTCCGCAGACATCAACGCCGCCAGAAAATCATGCAACGCACCGGCAAAAATACAACCCAGCACAATCCACAACAACGCTGCCGGGCCAAACAAACACCCGGCCAACGCACCAAACACCGGGCCCAGCCCAGCTATGTTCAACAGCTGAATCAAAAACACTTTCCACGTTGGCATCTCCACATAATCCACGCCATCTGCCTGAACTCGACAGGGCATCAGCATCCGAAAATCCACACCGTACACGCGCTCTGCTATCCGGCCATACAACACATAGCCCAGCACCAAGGCCAACGCACATCCTGCAAATACAAGCAATCCCATCATATCTAACGTCTGCCCCAAGACTACACCCCCACCCCCCAAAACTCAAGGCTTTTTCCCGCCTCCTCCACCTGCTGACACAATGCTACTCAATAGAAGTCCCGGGAGGCAAACAACACAACAGCATGCCCATATTGAGGACATGCTGTTGCCTGGGGCCCTATTGGCTTGCCACAATATTAGCAATAGGGCAAAGGTTCGGTGGAATCTATGCGTTACGAGAAAGGCACACCCTTGGAATCGCGCGTCTGGGTGCAAATCTGAATCCAGATATAAATAACCTGCATGCACAGCAGCAAAATGCCGAACGCAGACGCCGCAGCCATTTCCTTTGCGCCCTCCATGCCGGGCTCTACTGCGCTGGCCAGAGCCGTCATTCCGCCCGTCAAAAGTGAAAATCCGCCAAAAATGGAAATGATGATTTTCAGCAGACCCTTCCCGGCAAAACCGGCATAAAAGTCATGGATGCCGAATCCGCCAAAGAACAAGGCAAAAATGATGTAAGCGGCGCGCGATTTGCCTTGCTGCACATAAATCACCTGCTGGGGAGCAGGGCCGGTCATGTTGTTGGTGTTGTTCATGGTTTGAGTTATGTTTGGTTGAGGTTATTTTTCAAAGGTTGCTTCGATGGGTTTACCATATTGGATGATTTCAGAGCGTGATGCCTCTTTATCTCCCCACTCTGTTCCATCTTCGTTGTAGACGCTGTAAACAAAGAGTTTTACTTTCTTGATATTTTGCAGCAGGAATGGCCCATAGGTGATGGTTTTGCGCTTTCCTGCGGCAATCAGGTCATCTGTGTAGAGGTGCTCCTGGGTAAACATATAGCTCTTGATTTCCTCCCCATACACATCGTAGGGAATGGCCAGAAAGCGGATAGCCGCGATGTTCTTCCCGCTCGTGTTGCGGATGGATATTTTCAGCTGGGGATGGTTGATGATATCAGAACTCATGTGCGCGGTGGCTTGGATGCCGCAGTCTCCCACATACCTGGCCGATACCGGAGGAGGCTCAGGAGCACGCGCAACCACTTCTTCCGGCGCAGGCTGCGACTTTGCCGCGAGAACTGTGGCCGACGTTGCCGCAGCATCAGTTTTCTTTTGTGTCCCGGATTCGTCTATTGTCCTGATGATACCGGCAAAGACACTTAAGCCAAACATCAGCAGCAAAGTATAAGCTATTTTCACTCCACAACCTGTTTTTTCTTGAGCCTGTGGCATATATACAACACGGGGCACTTCTGCTGGCAGGTATCCGCACTGGAGGCATTGGGTATGCCCGGTTGGTATTTCTTTTCCACATTGAGGACAAAACATAATCGTGTTGGTGTTGGCAAGTTTCACTTGCATATTATCTCATTTTGAGATATTGTCAACAGCGAAACGCGAATTTGATTTACTTTTCTTTTTATGGGTCATCTAACGGGAGCGAATACAAACAAAGCAAATAACCAAGGCCTTGACATTGTTGGACAAGGTGATATGCTCCTGTGTATCCTCTTCCTTACGGGTTAATATCAATAAAATGAAAATCCCCAATCAACTGATGCCCTTGCCGGTAGGCACGAGCCTGGAGAAGTACGAGATTCTGGCCGTTCTTGGTCAGGGAGGTTGTGGCATTACATACCTGGCGATGGATGCACAGTTGAATCGCCAGGTGGTGCTCAAGGAACACTTTCCCCTGGGCTTATGCCAACGCATGCCCAACAGCGCCATGGTGAAAGCCTCCGATGAGAAGTCCTTTGACCGATCCCTGCATTCATTCTGCAAAGAAGCCCGTGTGCTGGCAGCTCTGCGCCACCCTAATATCGTCGGCATCCACGAGGTTTTCGGCGCCTGCGGGACTGCATTCCTGGTGACAGATTACATCAAGGGCAAATCTCTGCAAGAATGGATGGCAGAGAAACCCACCGGCGCCAACATACGCCGCGTGATGTTGCAACTGCTGGATACGCTGGAATACCTGCACGCCGCCAACATCATCCACCGCGACATCAAACCGGACAACATCCTGTTGCAAGACAATAACGAACCCGTGCTCATCGACTTCGGCGCAGCGCTTCAGGGCGACCCTACTCACACACTCACCCTCATCGGCACCCCGGCCTACGCCGCACCCGAACAATTTCGCCAAGGGGAACGCCCCGGTCCTCCGGCAGATATCTTTGCGCTGGGCAAATCCTTTCTGCTCACCGCCAACTCCTGCGGGGTAAAGCTCCCCGCTCGCATGCGCAGCACGCTGCAAAAAGCCACTCGGGAAGAAACAGCTCAGCGCTTTCAGAATGCCACGGCATGGAAACACGCTCTGACAGCAAAAAAATGGATTCTTCCTTTGGTCATAATAGCGCTTGTCTGTATTGCTACGCTACTGACCTGTTTCTATAGCCTCGCGAAGGAGGTGCAGACCAATCCCCCTGCGCACCCCCTTCAACTGGTACGCCACACAGCCGATGGTAATCTCATTCGCCCCATCGAGGAAACGTTGCCCCCCCGAGAAGAAGAGTTTGTATCCACCCTCATAGCGTACCAACAAGAGCTCAACAATGCCTTAAACGACTTATCGCAAGAGCAGCAAGCCAATAAGGGCATGTCTGCTCAGGAATACAACAAACGCTCCTATCAACTTCATCAGCAACGCAATGATAAAACCGTCGAGCTCATCGAGCAATACCTGAAAAAGCACTACGATGGCAAAGATCCATACGCCGAGTGGACCAGGGATCTCATCCACTCCGTCAAAAACATGGTCTTGGATGACCTCCGCCCCTACACCCATTAAGCTGCGTCCAAAGCTCCATGTTTGCCTTTCTCCGCCGTTTGTTTTCTCCCGGTTCACCGCCCGCCCGCCACGAGCGATGGAAACAATGGCGCCGCTCGCTCCGCACCCGCTCGGCAGAGCAATACACTCAACTCTGGGCGGCCGAACTCCTTCCCCAACCGCAAACGGATACCATTCTCCGCGAAGTGGCTGCCATCATGGGCCTGCGCCCTGCCCTCATCTACCCCGAGGATGATATCTTCCTCATCCTCTACAACGCCAGCACCGACCTCCGGGAGGTCGAAGCCATCATCTACCTGGAAGAACAACTCCCCATCGACTTCGAACAACTCTACAACACCCACGCCTCATCAGGCCTCCCCGTGGCAGAATTATTCAAAATAACGATGGGCTGAGTAAAAAAGCACGGCGTACCATGTGAGTACGCCGTGCCAAAAGGGTTGCTCCGGAGAGCGGATAGATGTTAATAATTGAGCTCGCCGGAAAGAACCATCTTCTCAAATTCATCGAGGCGGATGACCTGGCCTGTGCGGCGGGCATGCTCCACGGCAAAGGCGATGACGTGGGAGTGAGCGGAGGCCTCAATGGGAGTGGTCATGAGGGAGGTATCAGCTACGGTGCGCATGTCATCATAAAGGTTGCTGACAAGGCCCCAGTCGCCACCGCCGTGGCCGGCATAGCCACCGGCACGCTCTTCAACCTCTACCTGACGAATCTTCTTGGAGAAGTGTTCGGTGATGGTGATTTCACCGGGGCCGTTTTCCTTGTAGAAAGCACCGGCGCGGAGCTTGGCCTTGGTGCCGTAGATTTCAATGTGGCGGCCTTCCTCGAAAGCGGTCATGGTGAAGGTACCGGTGATACCGCCCTTGAAGTTCATAATGGCGACCTGGTGGTCGGGCTGGTCATTGTCTTCGCACTGGAAGGCATCGCGCCCCCAGGGGGAAGTCTTGAGCCATTCAGTAATCTGCTCGGGAGAGGCTTCATCCACACCATCCATCACCATCTTGAGCCAGCGAGTGCATGTTTCATCGGTGATGTACTTGCGGGCATCCCAGGGGTCTTCGCCAATCGGGGTGGTCCAATCTGTGCAGCGCACGGGGCGGGGTTCCTTGAGCGTTTCCTTGCGGAAGAAGGAGAGCTCGCCGAAGCTGGAAACCTGTTCGCAGGGGCGATCGAGGAGCCAGTGAAGAATATCCATATCATGGCAGCACTTGGCAACAATCATGGGGGTGGAAGTGCGGCTGTTGCCCCAGTGGCCGCGCACGAAAGAGTGACCGAAGTGCCAGGCACCCACACCTTCGTTGGCGTTGAAGGTCATGATATCGCCGAGTTCACCGCTGCGGATGATATCGCGAATGGTGTTGTAGAAGGGAGTATAGCGCAGCACATGGCAGATGGCCACGCGACGGCCCAGCTTGGCAGCCAAATCGCGGAGTTCAAGAGCCTCACGCAAGGTCTTGGCGATGGGCTTTTCCAGCAGGACATCGTAGCCGAGCTCAAGAGCCTTTTTGCAGGGCTCAAAGTGGTAGTCATCCTGGGTGCCGATGATGACCATATCAGCCATCTTGGGCTGGGAGAGGAATTCCTCTGCATCCTTGAAAATGCGGATATTGGCACGCTCTGCCTCGGGGGCGAAATCACGCACTTGTTCGGCACGGACGCGCACGGGATCAGCAGCCGCCACAATCTGGAAGCGGTCGGGGTATTCCATGGCCAATTTCATGTAGGTGCGCGTGCGGGAGCCGCAGCCGATGCCGGCGATAGTCATTCGGGAAGCATTCATTGCAATATCAGACGTTCTGTGGGTTGAGGACAGATTCCTGTACGGAGAAAAACCTGCTGCGCGTAGTTTAGCCAAAAAGCTTGCTTTATCAAGTCTTTTTTGATACAACGCGGACGAATCCACGCGTTTTCACCTGATTTTTAAAGCTATGTTCATGAAAGCCACCATCTTGCTGGGCTGTGTGCTGTTTGTGTCTGTGCTGCTGTGCATGATAGCACCGCTGAGACTGCGCTGGTGGTGGAAAGCCCTGTTCTGCGTGCCACTGGGGGCGGTGTCATTCAAGTACCAGTTGTTGTATGGTCTGTGGGGCGGGCATTTTTTTCGTCCGGCAGTACCGATGTGGCTGGAGCTGGTGACACATTGGCTCTTCATGAGCTTGCTGATGCTGGTGGTGGTGCTACTGGTCGTGGATGCGGGAACGCTGGTGGTATGGTTGTGTGTACGCAAGCGGGTGAAAGGCTTCCGCAGCGGGGTCAACAAGCTGCATTTTGCGCTTCTGCTGGGGGTGCTGCTTTGCACAGCCTGGGGGATGCACCAGGCTTTTGCCCTGCCCCGGGTGCGGGAAATCACGGTACAGTTGCCGCATCTCAAGCAGCCCGTGCGCCTGGCGATGCTTACCGATTTGCATGCCGACCGCTACAAGCAGGCGCCGTTTTTTCGCGAGGTGGTGGCGCGGACCAATGCGTTGCAAGCCGATGCGGTGGTCATCACCGGTGATTTTGAGGATGGCTCACTGAGTGAGCTGGGAGCGGCGCTGAGCCCCCTGAGCGGGCTGCGCTCCCGCTGGGGCACCTTTGCCGTGCATGGCAATCACGATTACTTTTCCGGGCATGCGGCGTGGGAGCGCTACCTGAGCAGCCTGGGCATACGCTTTCTGAACAACGAGTGGGTGCACCCCGGAAACGGGCAGCTGGTGCTGGCCGGTGTGCCGGATTTGGCTGCCGGAAGAGACAATGGCACGCCGCCCAATCTCCGCAAGGCCCTCGCGGGAGTGCCGCAGCACAAAGCCATTGTGTTGCTCTGCCACCAGCCCAAGTTGGCTCAGACCGCCGCGAGGTATGGGGTGGATTTGCAGCTCTCGGGGCATACGCATGGTGGGCACGCCCCGGGTGTGAAGCAACTGATAGCGAGCTTCAATGACGGGTTGGTACAAGGCTTGTACCGCCGTGGAGACATGCAGGTATATGTATCCAACGGCACCTCGCTGTGGTCGGGCTTTCCCCTGCGCCTGTTCACCCCGGCAGAAATCACGTTGATTCATCTGCAACCGCAACAATAACAGAATAGCATTCCCCTGCGTTTTCCTTGTCCCCTCTTGTCATACGACCGGCTGTGATGTATCAGGCAGCGCTTGACGCGCGGGCATGCGTGTGGTAGAGTGGGCAACACGATAACACCATGGCCGACTCCCTGTATACACGAATGGCAGACACGCCCGTCACGAGCTACGAACTTTCCCTGCGCCCGCCCGCTTTCAGCGAATTCTGTGGGCAGGAAAAGGTCAAGGAACGCCTCCTGTTGATGGTGGAAGCAGCCAAGATGCGCGGAGATGTGCTGGACCACGTGCTGTTGAGTGGCCCACCCGGTCTGGGCAAAACCACGCTGGCTAATATCATCGCCAATGCTGTGGGGAAACGTCTGCACACCACCTCCGGCCCGCAGATTGAGAAAGCGGGCGATTTGGCGGGTATTCTCACTAATGTGGAAAAGGGCGATGTGTTGTTTATCGATGAGATTCACCGCCTGCACCCGGCGATTGAGGAGTATCTCTACCCCGCCATGGAGGATTTTCGGCTGGATATCATCATCGACCAAGGTCCGAATGCCCGCTCTATCCAACTGAATCTGCCCAAGTTTACGCTGGTGGGAGCTACCACGCGAGCCGGCATGCTCACCGGGCCGCTGCGCTCTCGTTTCGGGCTGGTGAATCGCCTGGATTACTACTCGGCCGATGAACTGTGCCAGATTCTGCACCGTTCTGCGGGTTTGCTGGACATTGAGCTGGAGCGCGGTGGAGCCATGGGCATAGCTCGTCGCTCCCGTGGCACACCCCGTGTGGCCAATGCGCTCCTGCGTTGGGTGCGAGATTTTGCCCAGGTAAAAGCCGATGGCCGCATCACCGATGACGTGGCCGAAGCCGCGCTGAGCATGATTGATATTGATGAGGATGGGCTGGACGAGATGGACAAGCGCCTGCTGGAAACCATGATTTACAAATTCAACGGTGGTCCGGTGGGGTTGGCCTCGCTTGCGGTAGCCGTGGGCGAAGATGAATCCACCATTGAGGATGTACACGAGCCATTCCTCATCATGCAGGGTTACATCAAGCGCACGCCGAGAGGCCGCGAAGCTATGCCCGCAGCGTATCATAAGATAGGCGCCACCCCCACCCGTGGTCAGGGGGAGCTGCCGCTCTGATACCATGACCCGTTTTACCATGAAGAGACTACTTATCGCGCTCAGTGCTGCGGCCATCCTGTTGATGGGAGGCTGTGTGCAGCAGCAAATGCAGAAACAAGCCTTGGAATCCAATGTAGTGGTGCTGGATATTGGCCACTACTACCACCCCGAACGCGGTGGCCAGGGGGCCCGCACCCCCGATGCCCGCTACGGCGTGATTGAGGAAACAGATTTCTGGTATCGCTATGCCGGGTACGTGAAAAAGGTGGTGCAGGATGCCGGTTACCAATGCATCATCTGCAACCGCGGCTCCATGCCCACCAAAGCGGAGCTGGCAGAAGCAGCCCGAAAGAACGAAGTGGTGCACGTGAACACCCCCGTACCGACCGGCATTTACCGCTCCAGGCACCACCCGAACCGCATGGCCGTGGGCATGCTGAGCGCAGACTTCGCGCTGGACCAGCGTCCCGGCGCCGTCATCTTCCTGCACCACAACAGCAACGCTGCCAAGTGGTTGGTATACAACAAAGGGGCGTTCTATTGCAATGAACGCGGCGTGCGCCTCGCCAATACAATGGCCGAGGTGATGAACCGAGATATTCTGGACCACGGCATGCCCAACAACGGGGTGCCTTGCGGTGTGGTGCTGCGCAACAACGGGCGCCAAGGTGGCGGCGATTGGCTCAACACCTGCAATGAATCCTACGTGCCCGCCGTGATTACCGAGGTTTCCTTCCTCTCCAACCCGGAGCACGCCAAATACCTTTCCAAACACGCCAACGCCATTCAATTTGCAGAAGCTATCGGCCGCGGCATTGTTGAATACATGAAAAAACGCTGAGTTTTAACGTCATGGCCATTTCCCTTCTTCCCACATACAGCCGCCACACGTCTGTTGTCTACCTCCACAATGGCAAACCCATTTTCGACATGGTGCAGTTGCGGAGCGACACCACATACGAACGTCTCACCCTGAATGTGAGTTATTTCCCGGACTATGTGAGCCCCCAGACCTATGAAATCACGGAATTGAGAGCCGGGGAGACACTCTGCATTCGCTCCGGCAAGGTGATGTATGATTTGGCTCGTCTCAAGGCCATCACCGAGGAAGCACCGGGGCAAATAACATTCACACTCACCAGCCATGGTGAAGTGCTGCACAAGCAAAGCTTCGATCTCGGCTGGATGCCGGGCAATGCCTGGGTGCTGGGAGAGGGATGCCAGTATCCCGAACTGCTGGCAGCGCTGGTGCAACCCAATGACCCGGTGGTGGATAAAACCCTGCATCAGGCAGGCGCTCTGCTGCAAAACCAGGGGCAGAATCCTGCATGGGAAGGATACGATAAGGGAGACATCTCCAACAAATTGAGAGTCATCTGGCACACCATAGCCAACTATGGCATCAACTATGCCTTGCCCCCTCAAGGTAATATTAACAGTGAGAAAGGTCTTTTCCAAAAGGTCCGCACACCCTCAGACATCATCCATGGCGGCTGCGCCACCTGCCTGGATTCCACCCTGCTTCTGGCAGCTGTTGTGGCACAAGCCGGGTATCGCCCTATCGTCATCACTACACTAAACCATGCATTCCTGGGTGTGATGATGAAGGATGAAAAGCTCAAATCAACGAATATCACCAGCATTTCTTACCTTCGTAATCTGGTGGAACTGGGCGAGATGCTCGTCATCGAAACGACCATGCTTACCCGCAACGGCAGTAATCGCATTACGGATTTTGAAACAGCGCGCAAAACTGCGGAGCTCAAGTTGGCTGAAACACAAGCCCTGCATGGAGCCTATGACATTATCCAACTTTGGGATAATGGTATCACCCCGTTGAGCACGGAAAAACAGGCAGACTCTGCCCCGGCTATCGAGCAAAAAGAATATGATGGGGAGGATATCTCATTCGCCCCGGAAAAAACAGCTGCTGAGCTGGAGGAAGAACAATCTCTGGTCACCGCCCGCAAACGCTCCCGCATGGAGAACTGGCAGCTGAAACTGCTGGATTTGTCCATGCGCAACAACCTGCTGAACTGCAAGATTGACAAAAGCCAGGTCATCCTCTGCCAGCACAACCCGGCAAAGCTTGAAGATGATTTATCAAATGGCAGCAGCTTTCGCATTACCGGACTTCAACTCAACTTTGTGCATGATGAAGCGCAGAAAGCACAGGATGAAGTCACTTACCGCGAAGAA
The DNA here is from genome assembly GCA_017558555.1 of Akkermansia sp. Taxonomy (GTDB): domain Bacteria; phylum Verrucomicrobiota; class Verrucomicrobiia; order Verrucomicrobiales; family Akkermansiaceae; genus Akkermansia. The sequence goes on along the minus strand of JAFYUJ010000057.1, from coordinate 18,953 downwards.
ATCCGCAAACAAGCAGCAGCTTGCTACGAGAAAGGCGAATTGCTGGCCGCAAAACCGGGCAACGAAAAAGATCTGGAAAAACGCGTGCATAGTCTCTACCTGGCCGCGCGCAAGAATCTGGAAGAAAGCGGGTACAACACCTTGTACATTGCCTGCGGCTTCCTGAAATGGGTCCGCAAAGACAAGGGCCAGCAGGAGTTGCTCGCGCCCTTGCTGCTCATCCCGGTGCGACTGACGCGCAAGAGTGTGAAGAGTGGGTTCCGCTTGCAAACAACGGATGAAGAGCCACGCATTAACCTCACGCTCCTGGAGCTGCTGAAAACGGAGTACAATCTGCGTCTTCCCGAGCTGGAGGGCGAGCTGCCCACCGATAAATCCGGACTGGATGTGGCCGGCATTTTCAACATCGTACGCCGCGGCATCATGGACTTTGATGGCTGGGAAGTGACAGAGATTTGCACGCTGGGCATTTTCTCCTTCGCCAAGTACCTGATGTGGAAAGACCTGTGCGACAGACAGCAGGAGTTGGCCGTCAATCCCATCGTGCAACAGCTCGCCAGTGAGCAACGCTCCACCTTCCCGGCACAAGTGGGATTCCCCAATCCGGCAGAGTTGGACAACGAAGCCGACGCCAGCAAAATCTACACGCCGCTTTCTTCGGATTCATCGCAGCTCTCGGCCATTTTGGCAGCCGGGCGCGGTAAAAACTTCGTGCTCATCGGGCCGCCCGGCACCGGCAAGAGCCAGACCATTGCCAACATGATAGCCCATTGCCTGGGGCATGGTAAAACGGTGCTCTTTGTTGCCGAAAAGGCGGCAGCGCTCAACGTCGTATACAACCGACTCAAGCGCATAGGTCTGGGGGATTACTGTCTGGAACTCCACTCCAACAAAGCCGTGAAAAAAGAGGTGTTGGCGCAGTTCAAGACAGCTCTGGACAGCATCACCCAACCGGAGAGCAAGAGCAACTGGGAACAAGCCGTGACCAACATGCTGCATGAGCGATTCGGGCTCAATCTCATGACCTGGGAGCTGCACAAGCAGTACGCGGACGGCACAAGCCTGTACGATGATATCTGCCATCTGCTCAGCGCGCCTAAGTTACCCATCTTCCCCCCATGCGAGGATAACCCGCTGAACATGAGTGCCGAGAGAAAGGACGAAATCCTGGCACAAGTGCAGGCGCTCATCCTGCATTACAGTCCCGTGGCAGGGCTTTATCCGGGAGTGGCCGAAAACCTCAGCCTTACCACATACAGCTCTGTATGGGATGAAAAGCTGGCCACCGCACTCACGCAATACAGCAAGGCCAGCGCCAGATGGGACGAGCAATTCAAACGCCTTTGCACAGAACTCGAACTGGATGCAGCCACCTATCGCAGCCATGCGGATTCGCTGTTGAAACTACTGGCAATTGCAGAAGACAGCACGGGGCAGGATCTCACCGATTTGCTCCCGACCACTGCCGATGCCTCGCTCAAGAGTCTGGAGGCTGCGCTGGAACAAGCAGAGCGCTATCACGCGCTCAAGGCCGGGCTGACCTTGCCCTATCCCGAGGGATTGGAAGATAATCCCGGCATTGAAACGCTGTACCAGGAATGGAAAATGGCGCAAATTTCCAATTTCATCAGCCGATTCTTTGCGACTCGCCGCATCCGCAAGACATTGCAGATGCACGCATTCAGCCGCCAGAAGCCGGATATTCGCAAGGATTTGGAAACACTCCTGGCTATGAAAGCAGCCAAGCATGCAGCCGTCCACCGCGAACCGAGCTTGCCCCAATACCGCAAAGGCATTCACACCCAACGCGCAGACTTGGAAAAAGCCCGAGGCATTGCACAGGTGCTGGCATCGCTCAAGGGTGTGCTTGCGCTCGGCAAGAAATACCTCACCATTGCCGGGAATCCCGTGCAAAAGGGGATGGATGCAGCCTTTGTACTTGATGAATTGCAGGAAACTGGGCGCATCAAAACGCAACTGAACGATGACCTGCGAGAGTTGATGGGCGCCCCCCTGCCCGCCATGGCTGATAATCGGGATGGTGCAGGCCAATGGTGGGCCAACGAAATGTTGGGTATTCGCAAACAATGGCGCCATATCACGGTATGGAACGAATGCGCAGACAAAGCTCAGCAAGCAGGGCTCTCCAACACTGTGCAAGAGCTTGCCGGTGGCAATATCGCCCCCGCGCAACTGGAGGCGGCAGTGCTCTTCAACCTGTCGCTCAGCCGCCTGGTGGCCGCTGTGGATGCCAGCAAGACACTCACCCAGTTCAGCAGCTCCACGCATGAAGCTCGCATTGACGCCTACCGCAGTAAAGATGCAGATTTGCTCAACGCTGCCAGCCTGCATCTTCAACAGATTCTCAGAAAGCAGGCACTCAGCACGTATGATTATGGACGAGAAATGGCTGAGCTGCAACACGAACTCAGCAAACAACGCGCTCACAAAGCTATCCGACGCCTGCTGGGGCTCACGCCGCATGTGAGCCGCCACCTGAAACCGTGCATGCTCATGAGCCCGCTCTCTGTCGCTCAATATCTTGCACCGGATGCCGAACCCTTCGACGTGGTCATTTTTGACGAAGCCTCACAGATTCCTGTCTGGGATGCCATCGGTGCCATCGGGCGAGGAAAGAGCGCCATCATCGTGGGTGATCCCCGCCAGATGCCCCCCACCAGCTTCTTCTCTCGCGGACAATCGCAGAACGAGGAAGAGGAAGAAGACATTGAAGTGGATTTGGAAAGCATCCTGGATGAGTGTCTGGCCTGCGGTATCCCGCAGATGAATCTCACCTGGCATTACCGAAGCAAGTCCGAAAGCCTCATTGCGTATTCCAACCGCCATTACTACGAAAACAAGCTCGTCACCTTCCCGGCACCCGTGGCGGAAGACACCGCGCTGCAATATCACTACGTACCGGGCACATACGAGCGTGGCAAGAAACGCTACAACAAGAAGGAGGCACAGGCCCTCGTGGACGAAGTGCTGACTGTGCTGCGCCGCCCCGGGTTCGAGTACAATGAGCTGACAAGCATCGGCATTGTCACCTTCAACACGCAACAGCAAGCGCTTATTCAGGATTTATTTGAAAAAGCCAGATCCGAAGATGAATCTCTGGAACCCTTCTTTGCCGAAGAAAATCCGGAAGCCGTCTTTGTGAAGAATTTGGAAAATGTGCAGGGCGATGAACGCGGGGTCATCTACTTCTCTACCACCTTTGGCCCCGATGAAAAGGGCCTTATTTCCATGAACTTCGGGCCGTTGAACCAAACCGGTGGTGAACGCCGACTCAACGTGGCCATCACCCGAGCCCGCACCGGCATGCGGGTCTTCAGCTCGCTCAAACCAGAAGACATTGACCTGCATCGCACACGTGCGCAGGGCGTGGCCGATTTGCGCGGATTCCTGGAGTGTGCCCGCATGGGAGCATATCACTACTTCAACAACCGCAGCAGCGTGGGCGGTGCCGTGGAGAGCGGACTGCAAACATCCATTTGCTCGGAGCTTCAGGACAAAGGGTGGAATTGCATCAGCAATTTAGGTGTATCCGGATACCGCATTGATATTGCCATTGCAGACAAGCGTAACCCCGGCAACATGCTGGCCGGTATCGTGCTGGATGGCCCAGCCTATGCCGGAGCCGCCACAGCCCGCGACCGCGATATTCTGCGAGAGAGCGTGTTGGAATCCCTGGGCTGGAATCTGCTGCACATCTGGGCCTTGGATTGGTGGCGCGACCCGCAGGCGTACGCCGAGCAAATCAGCGAACAACTGAGCAAATTATCCGCGCAGGCTCGCTAATAAGCGAGCCACGCGTGGCCCGGGCAGATTCCCCAGCTCCATGCCACGCATAACGTAGGCGAAAGAAAGGCCGCTCTCCGGCTCGGCAAATCCGAACGAGCCCCCTGCTCCGGCATGACCAAAACCATGCTTGCCAAAGTAAGCGGCAGGCTCACACATAGCACCGCAGGTGAAAGTGGTGGGTTCCAGCAGGGTGAGATCCCAGCCGCTACACTGAGGGGTGCGCATCCACTCCAGCACATCAGCAGCAAAAGGCGACCCCGGCAGCCACCCAAGCAAGGTTTGGTAGAAAGCAGCCAGGCCACGAGATGAAGCCACCCCACCCTTGGCGGGAGACCCGCATTGCCAGGCGGCAGGAGTGTTCATTTCACGGGCTGAGCCATATCCCACAATACTGTGAAAGGCGCGGTGCACGGGACTTTGCTCATCAAAATACTCGCGATAAAAAGGTGTGCGGGGCATGGTCCCGAGCATGCGAGCCGTGCGCAGATGGGCCACACGGGAGTAATGAGACTCCGGCAGATGTCCAATGAAAAAATCCAGTTTCAAAGGCTCCCGCACGTGTTTTTCCCAGTAATCGCTGATGCGCATGCCCGTGAGTTCCACCATCAGGATATCTACCAAAGGGCCAAAGGTTTGCGGATGGTACCCATGCTGCGGGGGAGCCCACAACGGAGTGCTGCGCTCAATGATGCGGCGGCATGCTTCCAAATCCTCGAGTGGTGCGGGCTCCGCCAGGACCGCCAGTCCCGTCTGGTGAGACAACAACTGCCCTATAGTGCAATGAGGCAAAGGAAACAGCGGCCACAGAGCCCCAATCTCCGTTTCCGGGCCTTGGCAACAATCATACAAGGCTTGCAGCAAACAAGCCGCCGCCGCAGGCTTGGTGGCAGAATAGACGGGCACCAAGGTATCCGGCTGCCAGGGCGTTTCTGCACGAGCATCGCCGGCACACAAGGTGCAAAGCTCCCGGCCATGTTGCCACACGGAAACGGAGCCGCCGATTTCCAGCCCTTCCTCTACGTTGAGGGCAAAGGCTGTGCGCAGCTTTTTCATGAGCGTACAGGAGAGATATCAATAACCACAGCCACGCCGTCTTCCACGCGGAAGCTAACCTCAAACGGCAGAAAAACAATATGATACACGCGCTCCAGGCTCTGCTGGTATGCGGGACGAGGGTCTTGAGCCAGCACCTCGCGCATGCCTTCCACCCACTCGGGCGTGGTTCCTGCGGGCAATGGAGCTGCCACGCGAACCCGAAGCGGTTCCCACGGGCGGGCGGTGAAGCCGGAAGCGGCATCGGGTATCGAATCTGCGTAGGGGATGTAGGGTTTGATGTCGTAAATGGGGGTACCATTCACCATATCTGCCCCGGAGACTCGCAGCACCCCAGACTCCACGGATACCAGCTTCACCACGGAAAGCCCCAGCGGATTAGGGCGAAAGGGAGAGCGGGTGGCAAAAACGCCCACACGGGTGTTGCCGCCCAACCGAGGAGGCCGCACCGTGGGGTGCCAGGCCTGGCCATCGTTGCAATGGAAGCCCCAAATCAACCACAAGTGGCTGAATTCTTCCATCCCGCGCAGGCATTCAGCTTGCGCAAAAGCTGGTTCGAACACGATGTCGCTGATGACATGCGGGGCGAGATTGCCCTGTCGGGGCACACCAAACTTATCTGCAAAAGGCGAACGAAGATAGGCTATGGGCTGGAGATTCATACCCCGAAGAAATCGCGCATCACCTGTTCGTACACACCGCGTTTGAAAGTCGGCAGGCTCTCGAAGTCAAAATCAGCCGGTTGCACCCAGCGGTAGGCGCGGAATTCCTTGTTGTCCAACCAAGGTTCAGCAGCATCGCTGTGCATCTGGCACAGAAAATAGTATTGCTCCTGCCCGGCATAGGGAATACCGCGCTTGCGGAACACGCGTTCGCGTTCCTTGGGTGGATAATCGTAGCGATAGGGGCCATGCTCTGCCACCACTTCATATTCATTGGGGCGGAAGCCAGTCTCTTCCATGCCTTCGCGGCATGCAGCATGCATGGCGGATTCACCTTTCTTGATGCCGCCTTGGGGGAACTGCCAGGCACCGGCGGGCTTCACGCGCTCGCACACGAGCACCGTACCATCCGATCTGCGGTAGATGATGGCGGCATTGGGGCGGTAAAGGTCAGATGTACTATCCATGTGATTGGTGTTAGTGTGCCACGAATGGGCTCATTTGGCAAGTGTGTATGGAGCGAGGTAGCGAAAAATCTCAACGATGCATATTCCACACAGCGCTGCAAGCATCGGTGGGCATGCGCCAATCCCCGCGCGGAGAGAGGGCGATGGTGCCGACCTTGGGGCCATCCGGCACACAGGTACGCTTGAATTGCTGAGTGAAGAAACGCCGCAGGAAGGTCTGCAAGGTCTTCTCTATCAACTCCTGGCTGTACTCACCATCGAAGGCAAGCAAGGCAAGAGCCTGCAATTTGGCCGGAGTGGCACCGTATTTGATGAAGTGGTAGAGGAAGAAATCATGCAAATCATAGGGCCCGAGGATATCCTCCGTTTTCTGATCCATGGTACCGTCATCAGAGGGGGGCAACAGCTCGGGGCTCACGGGGGTATCGTTGATATCCCGCAGCGTGGCAGCCATTTCAGCGGAGCTTTGCGTGGCCACGTGCTCGATAAGGCAGCGGATGAGCGTCTTGGGGATGGAACAGTTGACCGAATACATGCTCATGTGGTCGCCATTGTAGGTGGACCACCCAAGCGCAATTTCCGACAAATCACCCGTGCCGATAACCATGCCACCGGTCTTATTGGCCAGATTCATGAGAATTTTGGTACGCTCACGGGCCTGCACATTTTCATAAGTATTGGTGCGCAGCGAGGGATCGAACTCCAAATCTTTGAAATGCAGGAGACAAGCTTCGCGGATGTTGATTTCCCGGAAATCTGCACCGATGTGGCGGATAAGCGCCACAGCGTTGTTGTATGTGCGGCCGGTGGTACCAAAACCGGGCATCGTGATAGCCAGAATGGTGGAGGTGGGCTTGCCCATCATCTTACAAGCACGCTCGCATACCAGCAAAGCCAGAGAACTATCCAAGCCACCGGAAACACCCAACACCATCGTGCGGGCCTGCGAATGCTCCATGCGCTTCACCAAGCCGCAAGCCTGGATGTTGATGATTTCTTCGCAACGGGCAGCAGACTCTGCGGCCTCAGGCACAAAGGGACGAGAGGGCAGCTGTGCGTATGCCAAATCGCTGGCGGTAGCGACGCTGCCAATCTCAACACGGCGTGAGGCGGGCAAAGAAGCAAGGCCACGGCTATCGTGGAAGCAGCTCTCGCTCATACGCGCGGCGACAATGCGGGAAAGGTCAATATCAGCGTAAATGATTTCAGTTTCGCGAGAGAAGCGCTGGCTCTCCGTCACCAGGCGGCCATTATCACCCATGAGGCAATGGCCCCCATAGACCACATCCTGCGTACTCTCTCCCGTACCGGCTGCAGCCAACACATACGCAGCCACACAGCGACCGCTTTGCTGGGCTACCAGCCCGCGGCGGTATTCTGCTTTACCGGCTAATTCATCACACGCAGAGGGATTGAAAATAACGCGAGCCCCCTGAAGTGCCAAATGGCTGCTGGGGGGTATCACGCTCCACAAATCAGCACCGATTTCGACGCCAAATACCAGTTCGTCATCATCGGCAAAAATCAAATCTGTACCCATGGGCACCTCACCACAGCCCGGCAGGGTCACAGTCGACACCGGCAGTTGGTGAGCTGCACAGAATTGGCGTTTTTCATAAAACTCGCGGTGATTGGGCAGCACAGACTTGGGCACCAGGCCCAGTACACGCCCACCTTTTACCACGGCTGCCACATTGTATAGAGCATCTTGCACCACCACGGGCAAGGATACAATGCTCACCAGCTTCAGCCGGGATGTCTCAGTCACATAACGCGCCAGACCACGGCGAGCGGCTTGCAACAAGGCCGTGTGGTGAAATAAATCAGCACAGCTGCAGGAGGTTATACACAACTCCGGGAAAACCAACACCTGAGCCCCCTTTTCAGCGGCTTTTTTGGCAGTTTTCACCAACTCGGTGACGTTGTACTCCACATCAGCCACGCGAACCAGCGGCGTGGCAGCAGCAAATCTGTAATAACCGTATGTGCTCATCGCTGAGACTATTTTGCCAGATTCCGGCCAAAAGTCAACTGCGGAAATACAGCTACACACCTGCCCGCACTCGCATACAGGAAACTAGGTATTTGCCACGCACGCTGCGCGATATATGTAGCCGATGGTGGGTATCAGAACCGGAAATCAACTCCCAGCGACACGAAAAGACCTGGTTTGTAATGCAAGGTTGTCTCCGGCTCTTTTGATGCATTGCGTTTGCAGAATTGAGCAGTGGAAACCAGGGTTGAGCCCAAAGACGCAGTGATAATGCGCTTGCGCTGTCCTGCACGGGAAAAATCATACTCACCGGTAAAGCCTGCCACCAGGGAACGGAAACGGAAAATCTTATCCCCGGCATCGGTGCTGACCATCCATGTATGATTATATCCGCTGACAAAGGGGCCCACAAAGAGTCGCTCATTCACACGATACATGGCAGAGAGCCGATTGAAACGCAAGCTGACGTTCCAGTCTGCGTCAGCCTGCCAATCGAACCCAACCATGGGCACGATAACATAGTATGCAAAGCGCGGTGAAGCCCCCACACCGATGGAATACGAAAGGGTTTCACTCTGTTTGATGGTATAACTGGCGCCACCCAGCACATCAAAAAAGCGACTTGTGCCACCAAAATCAGACGCCACAGCAGGAGCTACCGTCATGGTTAATCTGTTGCCGGATGCGTATTGGTGAATCCAGGTGACAGGCAACGAAGCGCTGTACATTTCATCGTGCTCCAACCACAGGTTGCCTTCTGTGTCCAGAAGCGAGAGGCGCACGTCAAGCTGCGCATTGATGGCCCAATCACCATAACCGGTTTGCCGAGGGTCAGAAAGAGGAATGGTCAGTTCGTACGTTTGCATTCCCAGGCGAGAACCTCCATGGCGCTCGCCCATCATTGATACAAATGTATACGAACCATAGCTGGGAGCAATCCCTGTATCAGGCAAATGATATCTCCAGGCGCTATGTTCAGCACCCACGGCAATCGATGCGAGTATGAATCCTGCAAACAAAGATTTCTTCATGCGGGGTAAGTCTAACACATCACCCACAAAATGGCAAGGATGAAGACGTGTTATTCATTGAATGTTACTTTTCTAAGGCAATAAAACCATCTCGATACGGCTCTGAATTTTTCATTCAAACACAGTTCTATGAGGCCCTGTTACCATAAAAAAGAGCCACCTTTGCTCCGTTTTGGATTGCAGAGGGGGGCTTGGTATGTTAAAGTATGGTCGCGGGATTATGCAGGAAGAAATGACCAAGAATGAGGATCTCATTCGCGTGCTCCAGGAAGAGAAAGTCAAGGGAGCACGCGGAAATCCCGTCAACACTCAGCGCCAGCGTGTCAATAACTGGTCCATCGTCATGTGGCACTTCAGTGCATTGGTAGCCGTATTCTTCTGGCTCATGCGACTTCTCGGCGTGGTAGATATCACGGCCTGAGTTTATTTGACAGCTTCGATGCTCACCACGGGGCGTGCAGGATAGTTGGCCGTTTCATCCTTCACATAGTTGTGGTGAACCGTCATGCGAACTTTATCTCCTTGCTTGAGCGAAGAAATCAATTCACGAACAGCAGGAGCCTGACCGGGCTCATCCTTGAGCATATCAACCGTAACGGCTCCACCCTCCATCATTTTATCATCGCCATATTCCCCCAGCTTGGCGTAATCTTCATTCTTGATGACGCGGAATACTGCCACGCGCGTAGCGTGGTCGCAGCGGTCGGGGCAATCAGCCGTCATAAAGCGGCAGGGGATATCCACCATTTTTTCGTACGAAGCAACCACCGTATTGCGAGCAAGCAAATCGGCAGGAGGAGAAGCAACGGCGGAAGAGGAAGAATCCGGAGAACATGCGGCAAAAGCCACAGCCAAGAGTGAAAAAATGCTGTATCTCATATATGTATGAGGCGTTAGGGATGATTAATTTGTTCAAAAAAAAATCAATGTTGAGGATTGTGACGGAGCAGGCAGGAGAAGCCCCCTGCCCCAAAACCGTGCTCGGGCAGCATACGATAGGCAGGAAAAGCAGCCAATATTGAGCGGAAAGATTCCAGCGCAGGAATCTCTACAGCAGACCAGCCCGGCACACGCTTCAGTATATAGGCCACAACCTTTTCGTTCTCATCGGGGTCGTAGGTGCATGTTGTATACAGCAAATGCCCCCCCGGAGCGACGCACCGCACAGCTGCCAACAAAATTCCTTTCTGGCGCTTGGCGTTGCCATTCACCATCGATGCACCCAGGCACCCGGGATTACGGATGCCCTTTGCCAGTAAGGATTGTCCACTACAAGGTGCGTCTACCAACAATAAATCAAACAGCCGATTTGTCTCGGCCCATTGATCGGGTCTCAAGCCTGTAACCTCGGTATTGGGCACGCCGCAGTGTTCCAGATTCTGACGCAGAATACCGCGGCGAGAGGCATTCACCTCATTGGCTACATGTTGCAACGGCAAATGGCGAGCCACCATGAGCATGGTTTTGCCACCGGGCGCAGCGCACAAATCCAAGCTGCTGGCAGGCGGAGGGACCTCAGCCAACGCAGCAGACTCCCAACAGGACGACAAATCCAGGGAATAATAATAGCCGTGCTCGCGATAATCTTCATGAACCGTGGGTTTTTCCCCGTCCTGCGGCACAAAAACACCCGGGGGCAACCACCCCCACTCGGAGGTGTCCACGCAAGCAAACGGTGGCACATAATCCTGCGGAGCCCGAGGGGTGAGCACCACAGCCTGGCGGGATGATTCACCTGCGCGCAGGGCGCGAATGAGCGCAGCAGAGGAGCTTTCGCTCAACTGCAATCGGCTGCACAAGCGCAGCTCTGCGTGGCTTGGAGAATCGGGCATCATCACAGACCTTTCGCCTCGTTGTATGCCAAACGAGCAGAACCAATCAAACCGGCTTCATTGCCGAACTGAGCAGAAAGAATCTTGATTTTTTCGTAATGTGGGCCATATAGCTGAGCACGCAAATACTTACGCAGCGGGGCAAAGAGCAAATCACCGGCCTTGGAAATACCACCGCCAATGATGAAAGCCTCAGGGTTGAGGATGTAGTGGCAATTCATCAGGCAGCTGGCGAGCTTGCAGGCAATATCATCCCAGACAGCAGCAGCAACGGGGCACCCGGCCTTGGCTGCATTTTCCAAATCAAGGGGAGAGCATTCCTCTTCTGAGCGGGATTGACCGGCAGCAGCGTACATCATCTGTGCTTCGGAAGCAATCTCTCGGTTGCCGATGTAATCCTCGATAGCGCCGCGGTTGCCATAGTAACCGATGCGGCCCTTGTAATCGATGGTCATCTGCCCCAATTCACCGGCAGCACCCAGGTGACCGCGCAGGAACTGACCATTGGCAATGATACCGGAGCCGATACCGGTGCCCAGCGTGAGGCACACCAAATCATTCATGCCACGACCGGCACCAAGCTTCCATTCTGCGTAGGCCATGCAGTTGGCATCATTATCCACGGCTGCGGGAAGCCCCGTCAGCTCAGTGAGGATGTCACGGATATGAATATTGTACCAACCGGGCACATTGGTAAGGGAATCCACCGTACCGGCGCGGTGATCTACAAAGCCGGGCAAGCCCATACCAACAGCACAAACTGAAGGATACAACTCCTGCAAATGATGCAAACGCTTACCAATTTCCTGCACAATAGACTCAGGTGTAGGAAACTCCTGCGTGGGAATCGGCTCACCTTTGTAGATAATCTCCGTGTCACGCACTACAGCAAACTTGATGGAGGTCCCCCCCATATCAACACCGATAGAAAGCTCATCTGCACTCATACGCACGCTATGTTAGCACAATTCATCAACCTTTGCAAAGAATAAAATGCGCTTTTCAGATAAGCAGAAAGGTTGACGCTGAAGTGCGGGCATGATACACTTGGGCGAGCATGGCAGAGCAAGAAAACCAGAGCATCCGATTGATGGATGCCGTGTTGGCCAGTCAAGTGGCAGCGGGTGAGGTCGTGGAACGCCCGGCTTCTGTCATTAAAGAGCTGGTGGAGAACAGCATCGATGCCGGAGCAAAAAGCATCCGCGTGGAGATTCGCCGCGGTGGTATCTCACTCATCAAAGTCGCAGATGATGGTTGTGGCATGAGCCGGGAAGATGCTTCGCTGTGCCTGCAACGCCACGCCACCAGCAAATTGACCTGCTTTGAAGACCTCTTTGAAATCCGCCAGATGGGGTTCCGAGGCGAAGCCTTGCCCAGCATTGCCTCTGTGGCAGAGCTGCGTATCTCCACCCGCAGAGCAGAGGCTGTGGAAGGCACGCTGATAAGCAGCATGGGGGGAGAGGAATCCCCGGTGATGAACATTGGCTGCGCCCCCGGTACAGAGATAAGCGTTTCCAACCTCTTTTTCAACACCCCCGTGCGCCGCAAATTCCTCAAAAGCGAGGAAACAGAAGCCGGTCATATTGAGCACCAGCTGCGCTTGCATGCCCTGGCGTTTCCGGAGATTCGATTCTGCTTCATCAAGGATGGACAAACGATTTTCGATGTGCCCTCCACCCATGACATGCGCCACCGCATCGCCGCCTTTTATGGGCGAGACATCGCCATGAATCTGCTGAGAATCAAGCCTGCGCACACAGCCGGGGTGCGCGCAGAGGGCTATCTCATGCCGCTGGAAGCAGCCAGACGCAACAAGCGCATGCAATTTGTCTTCCTCAACAATCGCCCCATCGAGGATAAAATCGTTGCGCGAGCCATCCGCGATGGCTACGGCGGATTCCCGACAGGGCTTCACCCCTCTTTCTTCCTGTATCTGGAAGTTGAGCCCGCTTTGGTGGACGTGAACGTACACCCGGCCAAGAGAGAAGTGCGTTTCCGACGTCCCTCGGAGGTCACTACCGCCATTTTAGATGCCATCAGCAGCACGTTGAGTGCGCATGCCCGCGGTGAAGAGGATGCCCCCGCAGCTCAGCCCACTACCCCGACACCTGCTGAGGAAGCGCCCAAGAGCCAACAAACGGCTAAGCAAATCATTGCTACGCAGCCCCAGATCGTTCAAAAGCCAGTTATTCCATTCCAATTAAAACCGGTATTGGAACCGCAGCAGCGCTCGCTCAATCTGGAAAACGCAGCACCGGCCCGGCACACCAAAGCCGATGAAGAGTCTCAATCTGTGATCTCCACCTCAACTGAGGAGAAAGCTCCATCCGAAGCCCCGGTACAGCACCCGCATTTCCGCTACATCGGTATTTTCCACGACAGCTACGCTATTTTTGAAAATAAGGAAAGCCTCGTCCTGCTTTCTCCTCGTGCCGCGCGCGAGCGCATCATCTTTGAGCGCCTGATGGAAAGTAACAAACGCCCCATTATGTCACAGCGATTGCTGGCACCGGAACTGATGGAGTTCGACATACGGGAACTCGGTACCATCCTGGAAATAAAACCACTGCTGGAACAAGCCGGCTTCCGACTGGAGCAATTTGGGCGCAACACAATGCGTATTGAAGCAGTGCCGGCTATGTTGCCACTCTCCCGCACAGCAGATTTCCTGCTGGAGCTCATTCAGCTATATTCCTGTGGCGAGCAAAAACACCGCCGCGCCCGCCACCCCTTCGAGCCCTTCGCTTGCCAACTTGCCAAGCAATACGCCCAGCAGGAAGACATGCAACCATGGCTGCGCTCGGCCCCTGCTCTGGTGGCAGATTTGATGCGCTGCGAGATTCCGTATTGCACCCCGGCAGGCAAGCCCACCATGCTACCCTATACAGCCAACGAAATAAACCGCAAATTCCAGGCACAATGACAGTCTTTTTGCGGGGTATGTCTTGAAATGACGTTTCCCTGCAGCCCAACTTGGCATAGAATAAGAAAAAGCACACATTCTGCCCATGTCGGAACCCAACAACAACAAACCAAACGGACTCCCGCCCTCACCCACTCCCGGCAACCAACCCAACTGGGGCTTGTGGATTTTGATGGCCGTCATCTCAGGCATTTTGTTCCTTGCCTTCATGTTTGACGGTGACATGGCCGGTTCTGCCCGCACAGTGAAGCTTGATGAGTTCCAGAAAGATTATCGGGACGGCCTTATCGTGCTGACCCAATCCCGTGAGTACCCCATCGAGGTGGTCACCAACAGCGGTGGCTCCCAGGGTACCATTACTGCCTACAAATACCGCGTAGCCCCCAGCTATGAAGTGGGCAAGTTCTACATGCCATTCACCAGCAGCGAAGAGATTAAAGCGCTCTGCAACCGCTATGGTATCACCACTACCCAGGTGAACGCCCCCGGCCCCGCCCCGGCCGAAGCGGACCGCGTGTGGTCCACAGATGATTTCCGCAAACTGGGTGAAGAAGGCCGCATCATCCTCAAGGATAGCCCCACCATCTACGAAAGTAATGGCCAGGGTGTCATCATCGGTTCTTATCGCAAGAATCCCTCCGGCACCATCACCAGCAAGGATGTGGAACCCATCGTGGTGGATTTCAGTCCCGTCTTCCAGGGTGACAAAGTGCGCGATTTGCTGGGCAACCACGCCAGCTATAAGGTTGAAAACAACACGTGGGAGCTCATCCTCATCAACTGCTTACCCTTTGTCCTCTTCCTGCTGATTCTTATCTTTTTCTTCCGTGCGCAAAGCGGCGGCCCCAGTGGCGCGATGAAGTTCGCCCGCAGCCGCGCTCGCTTGCTCGACCCCGGCAGCAACAACATCACCTTCAAGGATGTTGCAGGTATCTCCGAAGCCAAGGAAGAAGTATGGGAAATTGTTGAGTTCCTGCGCAATCCGCAAAAATTCCGCAATCTGGGAGGCACCATTCCCAAGGGTGTGCTCATGGTCGGCCCCCCAGGCACCGGTAAGACCCTGCTTGCCAAGGCCATTGCGGGTGAAGCAGATGTGCCTTTCTACACCATTTCCGGCTCTGATTTCGTGGAAATGTTCGTGGGTGTGGGTGCCAGCCGCGTGCGAGACATGTTTGCCGAGGCCAAGAAACACTCTCCCTGCCTGATTTTCATCGACGAAATTGATGCTGTGGGCCGACATCGTGGTCATGGCGTGGGTGGTGGTCATGATGAGCGCGAACAAACGCTCAATGCCCTGCTCGTTGAGATGGACGGCTTTGCCGCCAACGAGAACGTCATCGTTATTGCAGCCACCAACCGAGTAGACGTGCTGGATCCCGCCTTGCTGCGCCCCGGCCGTTTCGACCGACAGGTGGTTGTCAACCTGCCCGATGCTGCCGGTCGTGAGCAGATTCTTCGCGTCCATGTGCGCAAGATTAAGTTGGCACCCGAGGTGGATTTGGGGCCGATTGCCCGCGCCACAACCGGCTTCTCCGGTGCAGAATTGGCCAATCTTGTCAATGAAGCAGCCCTCATCGCTGCGCGCAAGAATGCAGCATCCGTCACACAAGCGGATTTGGAAGAGGCCCGTGAAAAAGTGCGCTGGGGGAGAGAACGCCGCTCTCTGGAAATCTCTGACCGCGAAAAGTACATGACCGCGGTGCACGAGGCCGGGCACGCCCTCTGTCTGCTGAAGACAGAGCTCGCCAAAACGCTGCCTCTGCACAAAGTCACCATCATCCCGCGTGGTCCGGCTCTGGGTGTCACGATGATGCTGCCGGATGAAGACAAGCACAGCGAATACAAGAAAGAGCTGCTGGACTACATCGTCATGGCGATGGGAGGCCGCTGCGCAGAAGAAGTGGTGTTCAATGACATTTCCGGTGGCGCCCGCGGCGATATCCAGCAGGCCACCGCCATCGCCCGCAAGATGGTGTGCGTGTACGGCATGAGTGAAAAGCTTGGACCCGTGGAATACGGTTCCAGCCATGGAGAGGTTTTCCTCGCCCGTGACCTGACGCAAACGACCCGCAATTTCTCGGAACACACGGCACAAATCATCGATGAAGAGATTCGCCGCATTGTGGAAGAGAATTACAACCGTGCTCTCACCATTCTGCGAGAGAACAAGGAGCGACTGCTCTTGGTGGCAGATAAGCTCATGGAGTTTGAAACCCTGAACGGCGAGCAGATTGCAGAACTGGTGGACAAGGGAGAAATGACCTCTCCTCCCGTTCGTGAGCTTCCCCCGGCCATTCCTCTGCCCGAAGATGCACCTACGGACTTGCAGACGCCCGATGATCAGCCCCCGGCAATGGATGACGAGCAGCAGGAAACGCAAAGCCCCCCTACCCCTTTCTCCTGAAACAACTTAACCAACTTACCTCATTCTCCCGATATGACCAACCAAGAACTTGCTATTGCCTGCGCCAACGCAGCAGATGACGCCAAGGCCACCAACATCGCCATCTACGATTTGCGCGGCACTTCTTCCATCACCGACTATGCTATCGTGTGTACGGCGACCTCCACCCCGCATCTCAAAGCCATTCTCGGCAATGTTGATAAGGACATTACAGAGAAATACGGCATTGAGCCCGTGTACTCTGAGCGCACGCCCAATGCACTCTGGTCTGTGCTGGACTACATCGATGTGATGATTCACGTAATGGCCGAAGAAGTGCGCGAATTCTACGGTCTGGAAAACCTCTGGAAGCCTGAAAACCGTATGGATTGGACTCCCGGCGAATAAAATAGCTTACTTCTGAATGACTTTCACAAAGTAGAATTCTCCTCGTTTATCGACGATGGAGAATTCTATTTTTTTGTTCCACTCACACATCGCAAGACGTTCCAAAAAACGCATGGCACCCGCTTGCTCACAATCACGTATAACAATGAATGAACTCGGATGAAAGAATGCATCACGCAATGAGGAAAAGCCCCGAGCAGACAATGCAGCTTTATAGGCAGGCGTGTAAAAAGACCATCCATCAGATATGGGTAGGATGTTTGATTTTTGAAGCCACTGCCATGAATATCCGGTAAAGCCGACGGGATACAATCCCAAGCCCTGTTGGCTGGTTGTCAAATAGAAATTTTCCGGATGGGCCGCGCAGTATTCACATGCAGTTTCTCCGGTATCACGGGTGCCAAATTGCCAGTGACGGACATAGAAAAGTATGCACAATAAACTCATGACGGCAGCGCCGATGTTCACACACACGTTTTTGGTAATTGTATTTTTTGATGGCTGAAGCGTCATCAACCACACAGTGGCCCCATACAATACAGGAGTCAACACTCGCCCCACCATTCTCTGATACAGGAACAAAGCAACTATGTAGGCAACAACTACGGCAAGCATCATCCCGGCCGGCTTGATTGTTTTACGATTCGCTCCAAGCCCCCACAAGAATACCATCAGAATAAAGGGTACCCACGGCGTCAACCACATGAAGATTGTAGTTCCTCCGTGGAGATCCATACGCTGTTTCACGGGAGCTTGCAAAAATCCCATATCTGCTAAGGAGGCATTACCAAACACTCCTATACGCCCTTCCTTGTGGATTCGCAATGCATCGGCCATCTTTGTCGCATCGTCCATGGATGGAACATATACAAATGACTTGAACAAAGAATACGACTCCGGATTCATCCCACTTTCTGCAATTTTTGCTGATTTATCCAAGCCGGAATTATCAGGAGAATCCAGGATCTTCTGCCGTACACTCATGCATACTTTTGCCTCATTCCACTCTGGGTGAAGATTATACGCGACATTATTGCAAAGATGTAAGCCTGCCAGGAGCGAGCAAATCACAAGCAAGGCGATAGCATATCGTTTCGGCCAGGCAATTCCCAAACTTACAGCAATCGCCACGAAAATGGCTGGCAGCACAACAGACTCACGCAACACAAAAGCACCTATCAATAAAGCGCCTGATGCTAAAGATTTGAGAAAGACAAAACGGCCATTTTGAACGGTACTCAGGAATAGCACGCCGCTTACCGCTGCCCACATGGCCACTTGGGTGTATTGTAGTACGCGTAGACTCACAACATTCAACACGAACAACCATACAACAGAAACAAGCTTTACCACCGTTCCATATACATTTTTATCCTCTTCCTCTTGTGCTCTTCTTGTTGTGCCCAATGCAACGTAATTTGCGCTCCAGCATGCAGCAAATGACAGCACAAACAAGTTCAGCAAATAAACATTGAGGTTGGGAAACAGCATGGATAACTGGGCCAATATCCACCCCATCGCATAATTGGTGAAGATGCCATACCCCATTGCATCCGACTGGACTCCTCCATTAAGCAGCAAAAAATAGATTTGGAAGTCGTCATTGCGTAGAGTGAGCGGCGACTCGGCCACTGCAACAATTGCAGCCAGCAATGCAATGAGCAAACTATACCACAAAGTCTTATTCTTCATACAGCGTCTCATCTTTACTCTTCTGACTGGAATCGAGCAATAGATTCATCCAAAATAGTGCAGGCTTTCTCCGCATCAAAAAACTCGCCCACCTCGGTCTTCTTCTGCTGTAGCGTTTTGTATGTTCTGAAAAAGTTCTGGATTTCATCGAGATAGTGCGGGGGCAAATCCTGCAGGCTCATCACATGGTCATAACGCGGGTCTCCCACGTTGACGGCCAAAATCTTCACATCCGGCTCACCACAATCAATCATATCCATCCCGCCAATAATGCGGCAATCCACATAACACCCCGGAAATGTGGGAGCAGAGGTAAAAACCAGAATATCCAGAGGGTCGCCATCCAGATATCGCGTATTCTCCACAAAGCCATACTCTGCCGGGTAATACACGGAGGAATACAGAACTCGGTCCAACTTGATATGACCGGTCTTCAAATCCACCTCATACTTATTGCGGCTTCCCATGGGGATTTCGATACGCGCTTCAACCACTCTCATGCCCCCGATTCTAGCAGTCAGCAGCCGTGGCGTCAAGTTTGATTCGCTCAAACAAAACACACACATGTGTCCCAAAGATTTTCTAAAGGGATAGTGAAATAGCAGAAATCAGGGCAAAGAAAATGGAAGGTTGATTTTTCACCAGCAAAACGTATGCTGGTGTTGCTTACAAAAAACACCTTCCATGGGTACTGTACATCTT
>JAFYUJ010000056.1 GCA_017558555.1 Akkermansia sp. | reverse complement strand
TCATTCTGAGCGACATGTGTATATGTTAGTGCCTGATTTATGAGGCATCCAGCTTTTCATGTGTCAGCCAAACTCATGAGAAGTGTCAGTTCGGTGACTGGATTTTTGAGGCAATGCGCTTTCAGCTTTCAGAACGAGTTAGATACAAAAAAGAGTTGACAAAACGTTCTAATATGCTAGTATAACTTCATCAGGAACGGTGTTTCTGAGTATGTTTTTCCAAAGACCTCCCGAGTGGCCGCTCTGGGAGGTCTTCTTTTATTTTTCACGAGCGGGTGAACTTATTGATAAGGAGGCCCAGCTGGGATTCGGGGGTGCCTTCAGGGATAACAAGCGTCTTGTTGCCTCGCTTTACCAGCTCCACCTTGGGAGCCTGCCCGATGTGGTGGTGGATGAGAGTGCAGAGGTTGCGCATGGCGGCGGCCATGTAGGCGAGCGGGTGCTTGTTGTCGGTGCGGGTAATCCACCCATTATCCAGCCAGCGGGCAATCATTTCGCTGGCCTTGAACTTGCCATCCAGAGAGGACTCGTCAAAGAGCCAGTTCACTACCGGCTCGGAATCTCCGGACACAGCAAAAGCCGGACGCTCGGAGAACGGAATCCCCAAGGCCGTCAGACAGGCTGCCAGCATCAGGGACTCCAGTTCTCCATCGCGGGAGCGGATGAAGTTCAGGGCGTCAGATGTAGATTTCTTCTGCATCAGAAGTCGTATATGGTGGAAGAAACTTCGAAGGAAGCGAGGTCTTCATTCTTAAGCCCGATTTTGATACCGGTCACCACATTGGTGCCGGTCGAGACCGTAGATAGCCCGTGGTCCGGTGCTGCATTAGCCAGCACGAGCGTCTGAGCCACCTTGATATCCGTGGGATTATCGCGGGGAATGTAGCCCTTCATGGAGACATCGGTCTGGTCATCGTAGAAGATGATGCCAACCTTCTTACCGCGATAGTCACGCTGTACTTTAGAATCCGGCTTGTAGTCGATATCCTGAGACTCCAGCAAGATGCCTTGCTGGTCCTCATCGAAACCGAAAACGCCGACAGTGCCTATGATAGTTGCCATATTAGTGTGGTGTTGTCAAAATGAGCCCTTACAGTGGCGGGCTCGGAGTTTGTTCTGCACGGCCTCCAGCGTGGAGATGGTCGCATCCACGAGTCCGAGCGTTCGGGCCTGTGCTCCCGGGAAGGTCTGGCCCTCCATGTGTTCCGGGGCGATATTGCGGCGGCGGGTGACTGCGGCCTTGAAATCGGCCCATGTGTCATTGACCTGCTGCTGCAGGAGGCAGGTGGGCGAAAATAAGGGAGGTTCCGGTAGAGCGCAAAATCTGAAAAATGCCCCGATTTTGAACGATAGTTATTGAAAACGAAGCTTGTATGTATTAGAATAGCGGCTGAGCAGCCATTTCTGCCTGTTCTGATGACCACGCATTCATTCTTTACTGACCTGTATGGCAACCGGAAATTCTCAGAAAACAAGCGCCGGAGCGCAGCAAAACAAGCTCGCCCTGCCCGAAGGGGTAGAGCTGGGGAGCTATCGTCTCATCCGCTCACTGGGGCAAGGCGGGTTCGGCATCACCTACCTGGCTGAAAACATTGAAACCGGCCAACAGGTGCTCATCAAGGAGAACCTGCCCTCGTTCTGCGCCATGCGCGACCCCGGCACCTTGCAGGTATCGGCCACCAACCCGAACGATGAGCTGCAGGAATACCCCAAGCTGCTCACTCGATTTGTGGAAGAAGCGCGCTTACTTGCCCGACTCGACCACCCGAATATCGTGAAGGTGCTGGACGCGTTCGAGGCGCTGGGCACGGCTTATTATGTGATGCCTTGGCTCGGCGGTAAAGAGCTGCACAAGGCGGCGCCGGCCCCTGCAACTATCACCGAGGCCTGGCTGCAGCCCCACCTGCGCACCCTGCTCGGTGCGCTGCAATACCTGCACGCCAACAACATTTACCTCCGCGATATCAAGCCCGGCAATATCCTGCTGACGGAGGACGGCACACCCGTGCTCATCGACTTCGGCACCACGCGCGCCATCATCAGTGAGCGCTCCGCCACGCTGGCGGGCTCCCCCGGTTACTCACCCATTGAGCAAATGCGCGCTAACGGCAAGCGCGGCCCGTGGACGGATATTTACTCCCTCGGCGCCACCTGTTACCGACTTATCATCGGTGAGTGCACACCGCAAGCCTTCGACCGCATGGATGAAGATGAAGACCCGCTGCGCCCGCTGGCCAATCGTGCGGAGCTGTTCGGGCGCTTCAGCCCCGCCTTCCTCGCCACCATCGACAAGGCCCTTGCCATCCGTGGCAAAGACCGCTGGCAGACCACCGAAGAATGGCTCGCCGCCCTGCCCGCCCCGGCGGAGCAATCGGAACCGCCCGCCGTGACGTCGGAACCCCACTCGACTACCGGCCCAGTTACCAGTATCGGCACCACCCCCATCAGCGTATTTCCCGAACCGGCACCACGCAAACAGCTCAATATGACGCACATCCTGGGAGCTGTCATTATTCTCATATTCGCTTTGGGAATCCCCGGTGTGTACTTGCTCTATAAGCACGCAGAGGAAAGTACAGCGCAACAACTGCGCGATGAATTCGCCCGGCTGACGGTGACCGAGAGCGGCAGCGAAGAAACCTCTGAGGATGAGGCCGCCGAAGAAGAAGAAGCCGCTGAAGAGGAAGAAGCCGAGCGCAAGGCAAGAGAGGAAGCCGAGCGCAAGGCAAGAGAAGAAGCACGAAGCAAACTCCAAGAGCAAGGCATCTCTGAATCTCAATATGATAAAGAAATCATTAATGCCGCAGAGAAAAATGACATTGAACAATTATCCCTGCTCATCGCCGCAGGTGCTGATGTCAATGCGCCGAATGACGATGTCTGGATGACTCTGACTCCCCTCTGCATGGCGGCCTACCGTGGCCACGCCGAGTGCGTGCGGCTCCTGCTGGCCGTGCCCGGTATCGACGTCAACCAGGCGAGCGCGCTTGGCGACACGCCCCTCCACTGGGCGGCAAGGGAAGGCCACACCGAGTGCGTGCGGCTCCTGTTGGCCGTGCCCGGTATTGACGTCAACAAGGCGGTCAATGTGGGCTACACGCCCCTCCACTGGGCGGCCAGCGGAGGCCACACCGAGTGCGTGCGGCTCCTG
Organism: Akkermansia sp.; assembly: GCA_017558555.1. Taxonomy (GTDB): domain Bacteria; phylum Verrucomicrobiota; class Verrucomicrobiia; order Verrucomicrobiales; family Akkermansiaceae; genus Akkermansia. The sequence continues at coordinate 3,704 of JAFYUJ010000056.1, read as the reverse complement.
CTGGCAGCACCCGGTATTGACGTCAACAAGGAGGACGAGATTGGCAATACGCCCCTCCACTGGGCGGCCTGCGGAGGCCACACCGAGTGCGCGCGGCTCCTGCTGGCCGTGCCCGGTATCGACGTCAACCAGGCGCGCGTGGGTGGCAACACGCCCCTCCACTGGGCGGACAAGGTGGGCTACACGCCCCTCCACTGGGCGGCCTTGCATGGCCACGCCGAGTGCGTGAAGCTCCTGCTGGCAGCACCCGGTATCAACGTCAACAAGGCGGACAAGGATGGCATGACTCCCCTCAAAGCAGCTGAAAAAAATAAGCATTCAGAATGCGCGCGCCTTCTCCGGCAGGCAGGTGGGCGGTAACAAGGGAGGTTCAGATAGAGCGGGAAAGCCTTTAGTCCGCCGGAGCGTTGAGCTCGGAGACCTTCGCCGTAGCGGCGTCCAGTTGTTCGTCAATAGTGGTCATATATGGTGATGGTGTTGTCAAAATGAGCCCTTACAGTGGCGGGCTCGGAGTTTGTTCTGCACGGCCTCCAGCGTGGAGATGGTCGCATCCACGAGTCCGAGCGTGCGGGCCTGTGCTCCCGGGAAGGTCTGGCCCTCCATGTGTTCCGGGGCGATATTGCGGCGGCGGGTGACTGCTGCCTTGAACTCGGTCCAAGTGTCATTGACCTGCTGCTGCAGGAGGGCTCGCTGTTCATCCGTGAGGCTGGTACCGGTGAGGCCGGTTCCCTTGTACTTGCCTGCGGTGATAACCTCCTTGCGGAGTCCGAGCTTGGTATAGGCCTCGCTGCAATCCAGCAAGGGGAGAAGAACGCCGATACTCCCCACCCTGGCTGAAGGGGCTGCATAGATGCCGTCACACTGGGAGGCAACCCAGTAGGCGGCGGAGCATGCTTGCCCGGAGGTGAATCCCCCGCTGAGGGCTCCAGGATGAGCTACAGCGGGGGATTTTTTGCTTACATGCGACAGTCTCATTTAGGCTCCTTTAGTTCTATCAAACCTGTTATTCTTTCATACTATGTTTCTTAGATTGTTTTACCCCTGGGGTTATGAGCAAAAAAGCACTACAATTCGCCCTATTTATTTACCTGTCGAATCTCTTATCTTTTTATCATCAGAAGCTTACAGGGTTTACCAGCTTTGGTTCCCTTTCTTTTTCAGCAAAAAGGGCTTAGGCATGCTTAGTTTTTGGCCCCTTGCGGAAGCAAAAAGCAGGTTAAAATCAGCTTGCTTGGCCTTCTTTACAAGCAATGACTAAACCGGGCAAAGCATTGTAAAATCAGGGCAAAAGAGAAAACCGAACCAGTGTAGAAACTGATTCGGTTTTACGAGGTTGAGTGGAATTAACGAGCCATCAGCTTGGGAAAATTGAGCCCGGAATTCGCTTTTTTCGTTTTTCCTACGTTCAGCCCAAGCAAATATGGAATCACATTATAATATATTGGATAGAAGCGTTTTATGAAATCTGCTTCACAATTCAGGAGCCTATCACATCGCTTGTAAGAGGTCATGGAAAATGAAATACAGCATTCGTGGAAACTGTTTCCCGCAAAGTATCTGTCTTTAATTCCCCATCATCAGGAATTCCTGGGTCGCCACGCAGCGTGCATCTCCACCATCTGCCGGGGTGAACCAGATTTCCCAGATGGAGCCATAGTACTGCCCCTCTCGGCCGCTGTACACGCGCATATCCCAAGAGCAGGATTTTTCCTCTCCGTTTTCAAAGTTAATATTATCAAATCGGATATGCTTTCGCTTGGTGGATTCGTATGCCTTGAGGCTGAATTTCCCGAGCGGATACGAGTCCGGAACGACCAGCAAGGCGCCATAGCAGAGCTTAACATTATGGTCGCAGCTCCAACCCTCCCGGAGCGATAAGAAAGGTGCATTCGGCACAGGCGGCAGCATGGCATCCAGCTGTGCCATGGTGGGATTTTGCGCCAGCGGTGCCAATTCGGTTTCCAGCCGAGCGGCATCTCCCTGCGCATCCACGGCATCTCGGTAGCGCCATTTCCACCCATTGCCCAAATCAATTTCGGTCTGCTCTTCCGACTCTTCCCAATACCGGTACATTTCCGGAGACTCTGCATGCCACAGATAGGCGTGCAAAGAATCATAGTAGAGAACCGCCGAGAAAAAGCGAGGATTCACCGCCTCTGCATACAGGCTGCGAATCACATACTGGTGCAGCAGTTCAGGCGCTCCCTTCGCCAGTTTTTCCGTATGCGGCAATGCCGGCACCTCTGCCGGTGTTTCCACCGGCTCCGGCAACCGGGGACGCAGCGCACACAGTTCCCTCACCCGGGCAGCACGAGCATCTTCCGGGGCAACATCTGCCCCATCCATACCGCGCGGGCACACCAGCTCACGCCCTGGCGGCAGCTGCAGATCATCCGCAAAGGGATTAGGACCGCCCCCCGCCCAGAGCATGACCAGGAACAGCAGACAGCCGCCCCAGACGCTCCACGTCACAGACGCCAGAGCCAAGCGTCCCAGCAGCGACCACCACCACCGCTGCCGCACACAGGTGACGATGGAAACCACCAGCCACACTAGGCCGTAGACAAAAAACAGCAACAACAGCAGGAACGACATCATCAACAATGGTTCGGCATCCATGCCTTCGCCGCTGATATCAGAGGCCTCCCGCATCGCGAACATCATCTCATACACTCCCCACATCCCCAGCACAGAAACCAGCGCCAACAGCGCCGGAATCCACCATGCCCATATCCTGCTGCTTTTCTCATGCGTGCATTTCATAATATCCCTCTAAGCATAATAGCAAAGAATTACCTTAATGTAAAGAGCTTTAGTACGCAGAAAACCGATATTGGCTCGGAGGGAAGAGGATAACGCATAAAACACCACTCAGGCTCGCGCGGACTGACTGCAAGACTAGTCTGACCAAGGACTCCACCGGCTCACAATCCTCCCCTTGCAGCCCTATTTTTGCGCCATCGGCAACAAAATGCAGGAAACTCGCAACAAAATACCCGCCGCGAGCGTCTATTTATTAGAAAAATCAACTTTATATCATTGTTCGTTATTGACGATAATTATTTAATCTCATAGAATAGCTGCGATGAGCGAATCTCCCATTCAGTGTTATTTGCATAGTCTGCTGCAATGTCCGGCTGCAAAGCTGTCTGCATTTGTGGAGGATGGTGTTCCGGAGACAGTGCAGAAATGGCTGGCGCAGCGTGTTGAGCGGCAGCAGGATTTTGCTCTGCTGATGGCGGTTGCTCAAAAGGAATCGTTTATCACTGAATATGGGGAAATTGGTCATGTGCTCGATTATTTCGGAGCCGATGACGATTATAGTTGGAAGGAACTCATGGGCTGTGTGGTTGCTGTGGGAAATGCCTTAGATACAGAAGATTCAGAGCTCGCTCAACTGGGCATGGCCATTATACGCTTGTTACTGGAAGCCGGAGACTGCCCCAATAATGACTATGCTATTGCCCTCGACTCCGGCCCCTTACACTACGCTTGCAGGAGAGGATATCTGCAACTCTCTGAGCTGTTATTGCGTTATGGAGCAGACCCCAATATGGAAGACGCAGACATGTGGACACCTCTGCATTTTGCCGCACACAACAACCAAGCGGACTGTGCGGAGCTCCTTATCAAACACGGTGCCATTATTGATGCACCCGACTGCGCCGGGTGGACTCCCCTCCGCTGGGCTATCATCGGTAAAC